>NZ_JAQEQF010000004.1:0-327949 GCF_027698965.1 Clostridium fessum | reverse complement strand
TTTGTCTTGTGCCCTATATCTTTTCCTTTACGGATATTTCGAATATCTCCTATGATTACACAGCTTATCCCTTCTTTTTTACAGTATTCTGCAAACCATCTGGTCACCTTATGAAGGTAATCCTTTACTGCATTCTGTTTTTTCCGATAAAGCCTCTTGATGTGTTTCGAGGAGCTGAGATATTTTATGCCGTTTTCCACCTGCTGTGCATACCATATTGATTGAACCCTGCTGATTTCTTTGTGAAAGTATCTTTCCAGCGAAAGATATTTTCTTCCTAGAATAAAACTCCTTCCATTTCCGGAATCATAACAGGTCATCAGATTATGAATTCCAAGATCAATTGATAAATAATGACCATTCAGGGAAAGCGGTTCTGGCTCTTTGATCTCATAAATAACGATAAGGTCACATTTTCCATCTTCCGGTGGATAGATCCGCAGCTGTTTTATGTGATCCATGTTCCTGAAAATCTTATTTTCAAGATATAGAAATTTTTCATGAATCCCATAAGCTTCTTCCATATAGCTTTTCAGATCCTTTGACAGAGACAGCCGCAATTGGTCGGAACCTTTCTCGTGCCGGATTCCCATCTGCATGTAAGTGATCGGTATATTGTCCTGTTTAAATCGCGGCGGATTTGGATCTTTGATCCCACCGATCTTTTTAAGGACATAAAATGATTTCCAGGCTTTATCCAGCTGCTTGCAGGTCTCCTGCGCTGTCTGGGATGGAAGCTGTCTATACCACAGATCTCCTTTATGCGCTTTCTTCTGATAATACCAGTCAGGATACTTCTCCAGCCCCAATTCTTTATATCGACGACGTTCATAGTTGCAGACATTCCAGAACTTGGAAGCAGCGTAACACATATGCCCTATAATATTAGAATATTCCGACCGGATATTAACCGATGTTCTGTGAGACAACAGCATTCTCCTCCCCCCTTCAGACAGCCATGCATATGAATATTTACAATTCTATGCGCTTTCTTCTGATAATACCAGTCAGGATACTTCTCCAACCCCAATTCTTTATATCGACGGCGTTCATAGTTGCAGACATTCCAGAGTTTGGAAGCAGCATAACACATATGCCCTATCATATTAGAATATTCCGGCCGGATATTGACCGATGTTCTGTGCGACAGCAGCATTCCCCTTCCCCCCTTCAGACAGCCATGCATATGAATATTTACAATTCACATTGAATTAATACGACTTGCTCTGATGTTCAATATAACGGCGAATATTTTCCTCAGATACGGATCCGATCGTTTCCACATAATAGGAATGGTTCCACAGTTCTCCCTTCCACAACTGGTTTCTTATTTCCGGAAAACGTTCGAATAATTTCCTGCCTGTGATCCCCTTCAGATACTTGATAATGGCTGTTATTGACAGTTTTGGTGGAGCTGATACAAAACAGTGAACATGATCTCCTTCACCACATTCAAATAAATGAACGGTAAAACCTTTATCGTCAGCTATCTGCTGCACGAGTTCCTGCAGGTATTTCTCAACTTCTGGGGTTAATATCTTCCGTCTGTATTTCACCGACCAAACCATATGGTAGTTAATATTACACACGCAAGTTCTATAATGTATCAGATTTCCTTTCATACATATAGTATATCATATTGAAGTGTAATACGCAATTATTATTCGAACATATTTTCGCTTTTATTGTATGCCGGTTACGGCATTACTATCAAAGGATGAGAATTATTATACTATTTACATTGTGCAGATATGCACACTCCTGCGCTTTCATCTCGGTAATTGAATTGCCGAGGATTCCCGCTTATTGTCCTAAAAATTTGCGGCACTCAGAATTCCTCCCTCTTGTGAAAACTCCATAATCAAGTGTGCATTTTCCCGAATCAGTTTCTTGAAATAACTCATTTCCATATCTGAATAACCATTTATATTCTCCCACTTGTAATCTGGCAAATAGCATATCGCATTGTGAAATCCATCTTTTTCATCGGGTGTTTCTATATAAACTTTAACCCTGCCATCTGCCCGCATTTCAGAATGGGTAATTTCCGTATCATCATTTAAGGTCATAAATGGGTACATCATCTTTCTTCCTCCTCTCATTTATCCTCAAAACAGTTTTAACCACGGCTGCTTTCTACTTATTCAGCATCCCCATCACCACAACCACCACAAACAGTACCACCATCACGCCGATAAAAATATCCATCGTCCGCACAGAGACATGCACATGGTCATAGATGCGCTCTTTGATGGTCTTTTCTTTCATGAGTTCCAGCTCCCGGCGGAGCTTTTCATTCTCCGCTTCCAGTTCCTCCAGAGTTTTATCTGCCGTCTCCTCTGCCGCTTCTTTCGCCGTCTCCAGTTTTTCGCTCACTGTTTCTTTTATCGTCTCATTCTTTTCCAGCATTTCGTTTTCGCTCATCCTTGTTCCTTTCAGAATATGGCTTGTTTTCTCTGCTGCTCACTCTGAAACAGCCTCTTCTCTTATTATATCCATAAAAATAAGTTCAGGCAATCCAAAAATATTTTTCCGTCACTGTCAAAGCAAGCGCTGGCACGCCATCTCGTCCACCATCCCCCTGCCGATTACAACTTTTCAGATTTATACAAGAAAAAATCCTGCCCGGCAGTTTATATAATAGAAGATTCCAACGGATTATCCTATTATAAAAAACTCCCCCGCCATGCATCCATGGAGAGGGAGTTTCTGATTTCTTTTAGAACTTATATTTATGTACGGTTTCAGACGACTTTTCATATGGTACATACATTCTCGTCAGAACACAGTTAATCTTATTACTTCTTCGCAATATACTTACGGATATCCAGCGCAATCGCAACAACGATAACGATACCCTGTGCAATATACTGGTAGTTCGGGTCGATGCCGAGGAACTGTAAGCAGGTCTTTAAGAACTCGAATACAAGTACACCGATGATAACACCGGAGATACGTCCGATACCACCGTTTACAGATACACCACCGATGGTACAAGCTGCAATAGCCTCCAGCTCGTAACCGTTACCGGTATTTACACCGGCACCACCAGATTTAGCTCCCAGAAGGAAACCTGCGATAGCATACAGTGCAGTAGCTGTTACATAGATGATGATCTTGGTTTTCTTAACATTTACACCAGCAACCTCTGCTGCTGCCTCGTTGCCGCCGATTGCATACATATATTTACCATGGCGGGTGTAGTTAAATACGAACCACATGATCGCGCCGATGACAAATGCAATGATGAACAGGTACGGAATACCGAAGAAGTTACCATTTGCAATGATGGTATACTCCTGACGATAACCGCCTAACGGAACGGATTTTGTGTAAACCAGGTTGATACCGTATACGATCATCTGCATACCCAGGGTACCGATGAAAGCCGGTACATTCAGGTAAGCAACTACGATACCATTGATAAGACCAAATACACAGCAGATAGCAATACAGATAAGGAGAATCAGCCATACGTTCTGCTCGCCAAATCCTTTGGTAAGTTCAAAATGTCCGCTGTAATCACTCTTCTGGAGCAGAGTACCTGCCAGGCAGGCAGAAAGTCCAACCAGACGTCCTGCAGAAAGGTCGGTACCTTTCGTAATCAGACAGCCGGATACGCCGACTGCGATGATGAAACGGCATGCTACGTTGATGGAAATGTTGCTAAAGTTGCTACGGCTGAAGAAGTTCTGTTTTGTCACACCAACAAAGAGAACCATCAACAGGATCAGAATAACGATACCGTTATTGATCAATATATCTTTTACATTCAGTTGTTTCTTATCCATTCTCTCTTCCTCCTTTAGAACTTAGTCGCGTAGCTCATGATACGCTCCTGAGTTGCTTCCTCACCCTGTACCTCACCGGTAATGTGACCATTACACATGACAAGGATACGGTTCGACATACCAATCAGCTCCGGCATCTCAGATGAAATCATGATGATACCTTTGCCCTGCTTTGCCAGGTCAATCATGATCTGGTAGATCTCATACTTGGCACCAACGTCGATACCACGGGTCGGCTCATCCATGATGAGGATATCCGGGTTGTTGGCCAGCCAGCGGGAAATCAGAACCTTCTGCTGGTTACCGCCTGAAAGTGACTGAATCAGTGTCTTACTGCTCGGCGTCTTGATTGAAAGCTTTGCCACGTTATCCTTGACAAGCTGCTCAATCTTCTTCTTATTCAGTTTGATACCATAGTGTAAATACTGATCCAGGGAGGAAATTGATACATTATCTGCAATGGACAGACATCCCAGAATACCAGTTCCGCGTCGGTCCTCGGTAATCATACCGATACCGCCCCGGATTGCATCCTGCGGACGCTTAATGTTCATTTTCTTACCCTTAATATAAACTTCTCCGGATTTAATATGACGCATACCGAAGATACCTTCCATCAGTTCCGTTCTCTGAGCACCTACCAGGCCGCCGAATCCAAGAATCTCGCCTCTTCTAAGGGTGAAGGAGCAATCCTGGAAGGAACGATCATGGATACTGGAATATCCTCTGACATCCAGCAGTACCTCTCCGGCTTTTGTATCATTCTTCGGAGGATAGATATTGGTCAGCTCACGACCAACCATCTGTTTGACGATCTCATCATCCGAAATCTCGTCCATATGCCAGGAACCAACATAGGTGCCGTCTCGCATGATGGTAATATCATCACAAATCTCACGAATCTCCGCCATCTTATGGGAAATATAGATGAGGGATACGCCTCGTGATTTCAGGTCACGGACAATGCGGAAAAGCGCCTCTACCTCATTATCCGTCAAGGAGGAAGTCGGCTCGTCCAGAATTACAACTCTGGCATTTAAGGATACAGCCTTGGCAATCTCGACAGACTGCATCTGGGCGATGGACATGGTTCCCAGTTTTGCCTTCGGGTTATACGGCATCTTAACATCGTCCAGCCATTTTGCTGTCTCTTCAAACATCTTTTTATGGTCGATGACCTGAATCGGACCAAATTTCTTGGTTGGATAACGACCGGTGTACATATTCTCTGCTACCGTTCTCTCAGGTATCGGCTGCAGCTCCTGATGTACCATGGCCAGTCCTCTGTGAAGGGCTTCATCCGGATTGTGGATCTCCACTTTTTCTCCATCCAGATATACCTCACCTTCATCCATATGATAAATACCAAAGAGACATTTCATCAAGGTGGATTTACCAGCGCCGTTTTCTCCCATCAGTGCATGGACGGTGCCGGGACGTACTTTGAGGTTTATCTTGTCCAGAGCTTTTACGCCAGGGAAGCTTTTCGATACCCCGCGCATCTCCAATCTGTACTCTGCCATCCCATTCTCTCCTTTCATAAAATCGGGTGTGCCATCTGCACACCCGACACTTTATTCACTCCCCCGCAGGGGAGTGATATGTTCATAACCGTCCTTCTCTGAACAGCTACAATTATTTAATCATTTCCAGAATATCGCCAGCGTTCTCAGTTGTAACCTTTACATAGTCTACCATGTATACGTTGTCAACATCTTTGCCGTTTACGAAATCAAGAGCTTTGTCAGCTGCTGTATGAGCCTGTCCGAAGTAATCGTTGAATACGGTACCGGTCATCTTGTCGTTCATAACGTTCTCAACAACCTCAACCAGAGCATCAACACCTACCAGGTAGATATCTTTGTTTACAGTTCTTCCAGCTGCCTCGATAGCCTGCAGAGCACCAAGAGCCATAGCATCGTTGTTGCAGAATACAACATCGATCTTGTCGCCGTACTGGGACAGAGCGTTAGCAGTGATCTCCTGACCCTTTGTCTGATCCCAATCACCACGCTGCTTGGTCAGCTCTTCAACCTCTACGCCAGCTGCCTTTAAAGCCTCAACGGATTTCTCAGTTCTGTACTGAGCATCTACGTTCTCCGGATCTCCCTGAACCATGATGTAACGAACAACGCCGTCGCCGTCTGCATCACCCTTGTTCTCAAGCTCAGCGATCTCTTCACCCTGATATGTACCGGACTGTCTAGCATCAGCACCTACATAAGTAGCTTTGATGCCGTCGTCAACCCAAGCCTGCTCTCTCTCAGCATCCGGCTCACGGTTGATGTAAACAACCGGGATACCTGCTTCGTTGCAGATGTTGGTTACATCCGGCTCAGAAGAAGCCTGAACCAGGTTGATGATCATAACATCAAATCCCTGGGTAACGAAGTTACGGATCTGGTTCATCTGCTCGGACTGGTCATTCTTACCATCCATGATGGAGATGTTCTCTGCCTTTAAGCCAAGCTCATCTACTAAATATTTCTGAAGTTCGTTTCTATACAGTGTCATGAAGTTATCAGCGAACTGGTAAATAGAAATACCAACTTTAACTTCTGCCGGATCTTTTCCTTCGATTGCTTCTTTAACAGTCTCTGCTGCGTCAGCTGCTGCTGTTGTCTCTTCTGCCGCTGCAGTTGTCTCTGCCGGTTTGCTGGAGCAAGCAGTTACGGAAAATGCCATTGCAGTTGCCAAACCAAGTGCTGCTACTTTTTTCAGTTTCATAATGTTTGTCCTCCCTTAAACTTGCGTATCCGTTTGCGCTGTCCGGATCCACCGAACAGTTAAATTTTCCGCATACACACATTATACAGTTTCGCCGATTCGTCATTTTTTCTTATCGACACCTTTATTATACGGATCGTTTGTACACTTTTCCATATAATTTTCTTGGTTCTTATATAAAATTTTTTTAGATCCTTTGTGATTTTATTCACATATTCTTGTTTTTCCGGTGTGAAACTGTGGGATTTTATGGTAAATCAGCAACAGTCAACGCTTTCTGACTGCATTGATAATAGGTTCCTTCCTCTAATTCGACCTTTTCCTGTACATTTTGACCAAGTGCCTCGGCGGTAGCTATCTCAAAAATCACTTCTGCATACTCGTCGCTGTCGCACTGGACTGTTCCATACAGCTTTCCGCTCTTAAGCCCCTCGATTCCCTGCGGGGTTCCGTCGATGCCGACCACCTTCACACCTCTTGTGTCACCAGCGCGTTCAAGCGCCTCGGCAGCTCCGAGCGCCATCTCATCGTTGTTGCAGATCACCACCTCGATCGCATCCCCGAACTGGCGGATCCACTGTTCCATCAGCGCCGCTGCCTGGCTCCGATCCCAGTTTGCCGAACCACCGGTCAGTTTTTCCAGCGGAATACCTCCGTCGCGCATCGTCTGTACCGACCACTCTGTGCGGATCAGCGAATCCTGATGGCTGCGCTCGCCCTCCAACATCACATATCCCACGGTTCCATCCTCGTTTAAATCAAGACTGCCTGGATTTTCCTGATACGCATCCACCAGAAGTTCTCCCTGCAGAACCGCCGATTCCCGCGCGTCCTCCCCTACATAATAGAGGTGCTCCCATCGTTTCATATCCTCCTCGACCGGTTCGCGGTTGAAAAATACGACCGGCGTCCCGGCATCCATCGCCTTGTTGATGACATACGATGCTGCCGAGCGATCCACCATATTAACACAGATCGCATCGTATTCCAGAGAAAGGAAACGATCTACCTGGCTGTTCTGCGTATTTTGGTTTCCCTTCGGATCCATGATTTCCAGATTGACCTTAATGCCCGTCTGCTGCTCATATTCCTTCGCCTTTTCCTCCAGGCTGGAACGGATATTGTTGATAAAGGCATCCTCGCCCCGGTACAGCGTTACACCGATACGGATGCTCTTTTTTTCTGCCGGTTTTGCCGCGCTGCATCCATTTAAAAGAAGTGTGCCCACTGCCAGAAGTGCCAGCGCCATCTGAATGCTTTTTCCGTTTTTTTTCATCTTTCTATACTCCCTCCCGGATTTTTAATCAATCGGGTACAGCATCTTCTCATATTTCTTCGAGCGCAGCTCATCCTTCTCTATATAGTAGGATTCCAATGAAAGCTGGCTTCTCTCCTGCTCTTTTTCAATCGCCTGCACTGCTTTTTTGACCGCAAAATAGCCCGCGTCAAACTGGTTTGTTACCACCAGCCCCCGGATTGTCCCCTTGTCAAGCTGATCCAGCAGGGACGGCATCATCCCGACGCCGTATAGCCCGGAAATGTATTTTCCGTACACGCTGCTTCCGCCGACAATCTCCGCCGCCTCCGCTGTGCTGGCGAAATCCAGTGCCGCCACCACCGCCGTGCCGCTGCCCGGATAAACTGTTTTTTCAATGACGGAACGGTAAGTATCATCGGTGCCGCGCGGCACAATGGTATAGGAAAAGCCCTGTTTTTCCAGCACCTCCGTCAGCCCCTGCTTCATCTCCCCCGCCTTGCCGATATATGGGTTATCTGCAAAGATCCAGACAGGAAGATCGGGGCTCTGTTCCGCCGTAATCGCCTCGCCCAGCTTTCTCCCGGCTGCCGTCCAGTCCATATGAACCGCCCCCTTGACCTCCTCATCCGGTGATAATTCACCCAGCAGGATAATCGGCGTTCCATATGTATTTTCTTCCAGATATTGGCGGCATTCCAGCTCATCAACCGGCTCCAGTATCACTGCCCCGGCACCGTCTGCCGCTTCCCGGCGCACCAGCTCCATCTGCTGTGCCAGATTATCCTTTTCATACAGGGTAATAAAGCTGACATCTACATTATACTCAACCGCCGCCTGATCCACGCCCTTGCGGAAGTTGACGTAATCATCATCCGAAGTATCGCTGATAATCAGGGACACCGGGTAGACCTCCACCTCTTTTTCCTTGATGATCCAATCCGTGGAGGAAAGGAGATACAGCAAAATAAGTCCCACACACAGGATTCCCCAGAGCACCAGCTCCTTTTTTTTTCTCACTCCATATCGCATTGATCTGTCGCCCCCACTTTTACACTTTCTTCTCTTCCAGCACTTTCTCGTAAGGCACTGCCGGAAGATGAATCTTCACCGCGGTTCCCTCATCCGGCTCCGACTCGATCGAAAGACCATATTCCGCGCCGAAATACAGCTTGATCCGCTCGTTGACATTGCGTACCCCGATGCCGGATCCGCGCTTGGATGCCACGTGCGCCGTATCGGTAAAGAGGCTCTCGACCTGTTCCTCCGTCATGCCAAGCCCATTGTCCCGCACCTCCAGATACAGCTCTTTTTCCTCCTGCCAGGCGCGCACGAAGATCTCGCCGTCGCCGTCCATATATTCCATGCCATGGTAGATCGCATTCTCCACCAGCGGCTGCAGCATCAGTTTTAAACTTGCAAGTTCCAAAACCTCATCATCTGACTTGATCGTATAGGTAAACTTATTTTTAAACCGCATCTGTTGGATCATCAGGTAATTCCGGACGTGTTCCAGCTCATCCTTCACAGTAATTAAGCTCTTGCCGCGGCTTAAACTGATACGGAAGAACCGCGCCAGCGCCGTCACCACCTTGACCGCCTCCGTTTTCTGCTCATTTTCAATCATCCAGACAATGATATCGAGCGTATTATAGAGGAAATGCGGATTGATCTGCGACTGCAGCGTATCAAACTCCTGCTTGCGTTTCGCCTCATGCTCACGCACAATATCCTGCATCAGGAGGCGGATCTGACCCGCCATATCACTGATCGATTTTCCCAGATGGCGGATCTCATACGAACCGCCGATGTACACCGGTGCGCTTAAATTGCCCGCCTCCAGGACGCCGACCGATTTTTCCAGCTCGCGGATCGGATTCGTGATCCTCGATGAAATATAAGAGTTAATCAGAGCCAGAATGCACAAAATGAGGGCAATGACAAATACGATAAAAAGCCGGGTTTTGATCGTGTTGAGCGACACGGCATTTTCCGGCGTCACCCCGACCACCTTCCAGCCCGTGTAGCCGATCGTCTTGACCGTCGCCATCCGCTTTTTTCCGGCAAATATCTCCTCATGATTTCCGTCCGAATAGCCGGCTGCCTGTCCATTGTTCTCCTGCACCCAGCCGGAATCCAGAAGCTGCATCTGCGGGTGGTAAAGAATCTCGCCATTTCCGCTGATCATATAGAAATAACCGCCGCGCCCCGTCGTGATGCCGCCAAAGAGCTGTTCCAGGCTCGAATAGCGAATATCGACCAGAAGGACGCCCTGCGAGGTCGAGGTTCCGTGTGTCAGTTCGACCGCCCGCGATAGCGAAATGACCCATCGGTATTGATTTTCCGCATTGTCAAACACATACTGTACGTGCGGCAAGGAAAAATGCTGGTTTTCCGTCCGGTTTAAGGCGCTCCGGAACCATTCTTCCTGCGTCACATCCACCTCATTTTTCAGACGCACCGCCGGGACTGCCTCCAGAAGCGCCCCATCCTCCGAAAACAGGGCAATATTCTCCACATTATCCTTATTATTATCGTAGAGAAGCGTAAATTCACTTCCAAGCGACTGGCTCGACAGATCGGCATTCTTGATCGTGCCATAATAAAGCGAGTCGGACAGCTTCATGATCGTGCGGAGATACGACTCCACAGAGCGCCCCACCTGCGCGATCAGGTTCTGGCTCTCCTCCTGTACTACTTCCGTGACCTGCCGTGACATTCTCTGGTACAGCGACAGGGAGATCAGTACACTCGCCGCCAGCGCCGTGATCGTAAAATAGATAAAGATCATCGACCGGATGCTGGCATCGTCAAAGAGCTTTTTCTTCCAGATCGTCCTTTTTTCACCCATTATGCCTCCCCGCTCCGGTGTGCCGTGCGGTACCGCGTCGGGGAAACACCGAATTTTTTCTTAAATACGTAACTGAAATAGTTCTGCTCCGGGTAGCCGACCTTTTCCGCGATGATATACGTCTTGTCGTCAGTTGCCATCAGAAGCTCGACCGCGCGCCCCAGCCGGACATCGGTCAGATAGGCGATGTACGCCTGTCCCGTCTCCTTCTTAAACATCGTTGAAAAATACGCCGGGCTCATATGCAGATGGCGGCAGATCTTCTCCACCGACAGCTCCGGATCTTGAAAATTGTCCTGAATGTACTGCTTCGCCTCGCGGATCACGTTTTTTGTCGTATTGCTCCGCTCTTCTTCCATTCCGGCATTCATCTTGAGCGCCACCTCGGTCAGGTACGGGCGGACATTCTCCATCTTCTGGACGCGCCCCAGAATCTCGAAATAATCATTTTCCACGCCAAACATCTCGCTGATCCGCAGATCATACTGCTGGGAGAGCTGTGTCAGCACATTGATGATCGCAAGCACATACGCCTGATACTGGCGGTAATGCACCCGCGCATCCTCCATCCGGCTCACAATCCCGTCTATCACGGAACGGATCTTTTCCTTCGGTCCAAACTTGACTGCCGCTATAAGCTCCGACTCCATCCGGCTGTCGAACCGGAGTTTTTCATGCCCGGACGGCTCCATATCGCCGATGCAGATCACACCGCCGGAACCTGTGATCGCACGGTAACCGAGTGCATTGAGTGCAGTGTGGCACGGGCGGCTTAAATCCGTCAGCGAACTGCAGCTCTCGCCCACGCCGATCGTAACCGATACCTCCAGAATTTTCTTCGTCTCCTTGCAGATATCGCCCAGCAGGGCAATCAGCCCGGTCTGTGTATTGTCTTTGTCGATCGCCACCAGAAGGATCGTCTCAAAGGAAGAATGGAATACAATAAAACGGTACTGCCCTTCCAGTTTTTCCTCAATCAGATTGCGGACGGAGATCGGAATCAGCTCCCGCTGCTGATGCAGCGAAACTGCCTTGTCCACCTTCTCATCCGGTTCCAGATGGATCGCCGCAATCACCCATTTGACCGCACCCGCAACGTCGATCGCATATTCGTTCAGTTTTTCCTCAATCTGCGCTTCCTCCATGCCGCCGTGAATCAGGTCATTCAAAAAATGTTCCCGGATCGCCGGAAGACTCTTGATATAACTTTCCCGAAGCAGGGTAACATTCCGCTTCTGCTCGATCTCCTCATCGAGATTTTTCTTGATTTTCTTTAAAATCGCCGTCAGCTCTTCGACATTGACCGGCTTTAAAATATATTCGATCACATTGAGCTTGATCGCCTTTTTGGCGTACTCAAATTCATCAAAACCAGAAAAAATCACGATCTTGATGGACGGATATCTCTGCCGTATATTCTCCGCCATCTCCAGCCCGTCCATATATGGCATCCGGATGTCTGTCAGCACAACATCCGGCTCATTCTGCTCGATCTTTTCCAGCGCTTCCTTCCCGTTCTCCGCATCCCCGATCACCTCGAATCCGGCATCCTGCCAGTCGATTTTGCGTATGATGCTTGTCCGTACTTCCTCCTCGTCATCTACCAGCATGATTTTATATGGGTTCATATGGATTCGTCCTTTCAGTTCCTGATGCAATGTTGTTGTGAGCCAGTTTGTCTTAGGACTCTGGAGCTCTGCTACGGTATCCCCATTCCAGCTTTCCCTGACACCTCATGAGGAAGTGGCTGGGCAGGCTGGAATGAGGGGAATTTCTTTCTTTACATTATACCACATCTTTCTTTATTTGTGAGTTTGTGATTTTTCACTGGCAGGTTCCAATTTCTGTAAAGGCGTGCTTCGTCCCCGGGTGCGGGAACCCGGTTCCACACAGCGTCTGCATCCAGTCCGCCGTCCGCGGCAGGCGAGACAGTCTTCATCTATTTCATAAACGGCATTTCCATCAATGATCAGCCGGGTGTTCATAGCTCTGAATCCTTTTCTTTCTTATTTTTTATAATATACTATATGTGGTTTTTCCTGTCCCGGTGCTTTTTTTCTTTAAACATTCCCGTTCTTTTTCGATTCCAAAAGTGCCTACCCGTGAACCAAAACGTCTTTTTTTCCTCTCATCTGCATATATTGAGACAAAGATTTGGGAGGTTTTTTTCGTGAACCAAGATGTTTCTCTCAAAATGACCGAGTTAGACCGCTTGACCTCACTCCCACATATGCAGCTTGTCAAGGCGGCGCTTCCCTATATTCACATCCCGGAACAGCGTTTTTTCTCCCTGTTTGTGAAATTCCGCGAACTAGAAAAGACGATGCAACTATTTGCTGATCCGGCCGACGGTGAGATCGGAATCTGCTCGGTGGGCGAACGCGACAAGGATTCGCCGGTTGATATGCTGAAAGCGATCAAGCCGTATGGCACAGAGGAAGAGCAAAGTTCGATCGATCTGGTCTTAAATTTTATCGAAGGTTCCCGCCTCTATGAATCCTACTGGCAAAATATGCCGCAGACAGCATCCTTTCCGACTTCGCAAGATATCCAGAATGATTCACCCAATTCTGATGCAGTTCCGGCATCTGTCCTTTACCCGCAAGCCGAATATTCCCGCAGACAGAAAAAAACCACAGACCGTGCATCTGGCACATCCACTTCAAACAGACAGGAGGCACACACTATGGAATTTCAAAACTGGAAACAGGATCCGAGACTCCGCTCCATGGATCCAGACAAAATAAAACAGATGGAACAGTTAGCCGATCAGGCAAGAAACACGCCGCAAGACAAGCTTCTGCCGCTTCTCATGAGTCTCCGGGGCAGCAACGGTTCCCCGCAATTCTCAACCTCAGAAATGGACACTCTTTTTTCGATCCTGACAGACCAAATGCCCCCAGCGCAGAAACGGCAGGCGGAAATGCTGCGGATGCTGAGCCGGCAGATGGGCGGGGCAAATAAATCATAAAACCAGAGTTGCCACTGCTATTTTTCCAAATCATGCTACAATTCATTTCGATAATGGGAAGCTTGTGATGCAGGCTGAGAGGAAACCAAAAGTTCCGACCCAAAACCTGATTTGGATAATGCCAACGTAGGGACAGATATTTTGAGACACCTGAGCGCCGGATATTGTCCGGCGTTTTTGGGTTTCATTAGGAAATTATGTCCTATGAAACAAAAAAACTCATCTGGGGGTTCCTATCTGCTTCCAGATAAAAATCCCCAAATGAGATCTGACTCTCACAGCCTATCTAATTTAGTAATTTGCTAAATCGCTCTCATCCTGCACCACCACAATCTTCGTCCCGGTATCCACCTGGCACACAACCTTTTTCATATCTTCCTCCGGAATACTGATGCATCCGGAAGTTCCCGTATTATTCCAGCTCTTCGGGCAATGCAGAAAGATCGCCGATCCCTTTCCCGGTGTACACTCCGGATTATAATCCAGTACCAGGCCATAATTATACTGCGGCGCCTGCGCCATCAGATCCTCCGCCGAATTCCAGTCCTTCTGTACCTGCTTCGTATTTGCCAGCTTGTTATAATACTGGCTGTTTCCGTCATCCACATAATAATCGCCGTCCACGATCTGGTGATACGGCAGAATCGTTCCCGGATTTGCCTTCAGGCCAAATGCCATCGTAAAGCGGTACACACCCGCCGGCGTCTTCTTATCGCCCTCCTGCTTCTGCATCGTGATACCGTTCATGCCGCTGACCGCTTCTTTCGACATCACCTGCACCAGTTTTCCATCTGCATCGCGTTTATACCAGTCCAGACGGCTCTTCGCCGGATCCTGGCGGTTGCCAATCACCACAATCAGCTGCGTTGCATCCTTCGCCGCCTCCAGTGTATTTACATCCCCGTTGTAGCTTGCCGTAAGCGCCGGTCCTGTCGCTTTCTCCGCCGCCATCGCAGCCGCCGGAGCTGCCGCACTCATCAACATGCCTGCTGCCAATATCACCATTGCTTTCTGCTTCATTCTCAATTTCATCTTATTTATCTCCTATTATTTTATGTATCTGAATTTCACTCAAAAATCGGCTGCTTTTATCTTTCGCACACCTTTTTCCACACACTCTGTCAGTTCCTGCCACTTTCCAGTCCAGCCGCCTGCAGCATCGCCTTTCCAAAAATATGATGAAACAGCGCAATCACGCGCCCCACCAGCATGACAGCACAGACCGTTCCAATGCCGATTCCCACCGGTTTTCCCGCAAACAAAAGTCCCATAATCAGTGACAGAACAATGCAAAACGCATCCACACAGTTCTTCATCAGACCCGTGCCGATTCCAAAGGTGTCTGCAAACACCTGCACCAGACCATCGCCCGGATTTGGCACCAGCCGCATTGACAGGGACATCGCCGCGCCGATGCCTGTAAAAATCAGGGCAAGCATCAGCACTCCCAGGCGTCCTAAAAGTCCAGAAGCCGCCGGTCCACATTCTTCCAGCGGCGGTATGCACGCTGAAAATACATTCAGAAATCTTGTAAATGCAATACTCAATGGAAACTGCAGAGCATCTTTCATAAGCAAGCTGCGTCCTGCTTCTCCTTTCTCCCGCAGATGAATCGCCGCCTGAATCAAGACAAAGATACCATACAGGACAAAGGTCATATCACCAAAATTCCGGTTCCAGATCACGGACGCTGCATACGAAAGTGAAATAATCGGCGACACTCCGAGTCCTGCTTTGGTATTGAGTGTAAGCCCCATCGCCAGAATCAGAAGCCCCATCAGATAAAAGCCCCACCGTGCTGCCCCGCTTCCCGTCGTTTTCTCCGTCATTTCCATGTTGTGATTCAAGATTTCCTCATCTCTTTTTCTTAATATTTGTTAAACCTATTCTATTATAGATCCTCCTCTTTCCACTTGACAAGCGCTTCCTGTATTCTAAATCTTCCAATTTTCTTACGAAATAAATATTCCAGCCTGCCTACATTCTACAATCACAGCCTACATCTTACCATTGCGCCCCATTGAACCCACGACAAATTTCTGCTGCCACCAGATTATCTTACAGCACTTTCCGTTCTCTTTACTTTTTCCATCCCCTATGCTACACTAAACTCATGATTTTAGCTGTATCAAAGGAGTTTTATACATATGAAAAAAGATATGACCGAAGGGCGGGAATGGTCCTCCATCCTGCTCTTTTCCCTGCCCATCATGGGGGCAAACCTGCTGCAGGTTTTGTACAACCTCGCTGACAGCGTGATCGTCGGAAACCTCATCAGCGCGACCGCCCTTGGAGCCGTCGGACTGACCAGCTCCATGACCTGGCTTCTGACCGCCATCTGCACCTCCATCGGTGCCGGCGTCAACATCGCAGTCGCCCAGTATTTCGGTGCCAAAAAAGAGACGGATATACAGGAATCCATCTCCGTCTCCTATCTGATTGCCGTGATCGCAAGTATATTTTTAACTGCCGCCTGCTTTCTGGCAGCCCGTCCAGTTATTTTCGGCTTTTTGCAGGCACCGGAAGAAATGCGTTTCGACAGTATGGCATACTTTCTGATCTACAGCGGCGGAATTATTTTCCAGCTGCTCTACAATGTCACCTACGGCATCCTGCGGGCACACGGGGATTCGCGCGGCGCACTCATTTTCCTGATGATCTCCGCCGCCCTGAACATTGTGCTGGACTGTGTGTTTATCTCCATCTTTCATATGGGCGTCTCTGGCGCGGCTGCCGCGACCGTGATCGCACAGGCAGGTTCCGCCATCGCCAGTTTCCTGTATCTGCGGCATATTTTCCCGGATCTGCTGCCGAAACGGCGTTATCTCTGCGCCTGGAAGGGACAGGGGGCGCTGCTGATGCGCCTGAGTATTCCGATCATGCTGCAGACGGGCGTCAATTCGATCGGTTTCCTCATCCTGCAGCGTCTCATCAACTCCTTCGGCGCTCCCAGCATCGAGGGCTACGCTGCCATGCTGAAGGTCGAACAGCTCGCGCACATCCCGTCCCAGAGCTTTAACGTCGCCATTTCCAGCTTCGCCGGACAGAATATCGGCGCTGAAAAACTGGACCGTGCCCGCCGCGGCTACCGCACCACCATCCTGATGGGCGTCCTGATCAGTATCTCCATCAGTATCGTAGTTCTGCTTTTTGACCGGCCGCTTCTCCAGATCTTCAACATCACCGGAGAGTCCCTGCGGCGCGCAAAGGAACATCTCGACATCCTGATGTTCTTCATCTGGACCAGCACGATCACCAACATCACCTGCGGTTTTCTGCAGGGTGCAGGCGATGTCAAGATCCCGGCAGCTTCCGGCTTCATCAACCTGGGCATCCGCCTCGCGCTCTCCTTCCTGCTGGCGCTCACCCCGGTTGGCTTCCGCTGCTACTACGTGAGCATGCCGCCCGCATGGCTGATCGCCTGCTTCGTAGTTGTGATGCGCTACCGGAGTGGAAAATGGAGGGAGTTTCGGATTGTAAAAGAGTAAAGAAAAGGGATGGAAGAATTCACTTTGAGGGTGATTTCTTCCATTAAACCTACAGACATCTTCTTGGTACAAAACTTTTCTGCTGTTCTTTCGGACAGCACATAATGTAAGGAGCCCAGAAGCGGTGAAGAAAAGATCGGCTATTCCGATGCTACCGCTAGAAAATTTTGTTCTGTCCCTCTTTTCCAGATGATCGGATTCCCGCATTCAAACGCTTCCTAATGCGTTTTTTGTTTCATAGGACGCAATTTTCTATGAAACAAAAAGCAAAAAACAGCACCCTGTGTATTTTCTTCTCGAAATACACAGGATGCTGTTTTTTAGTCCAACGGATCAATCTCAATCATCCCGCTTGATTCCGCCCGGATTTTTCACAATTTATTTCATAACAATATTCACAATCCGTCCCGGAACGTAAATTTCTTTTACGATATTTCCAGTCAGCTTGTCCTTGATAGCCTCTTTACCAGCGGCGATAGCATCTTCTTTGGAGATGTCTGCCGGTACGGTAATGGTCGCGCGGACTCTGCCGTTGATCTGAACGGCTACCTCTTTCTCGTCATCCTTCATCTTCTCTGCGTCGCACTCCGGCCAGGAAGCATGGAAGACACTGTCGGTGCCGCCGAGCTCCTGCCACAGCTCTTCACCCAGATGCGGTGCGAACGGTGCCAGCAGGATAGTGAAGGTCTTGAGGGTTTCTTTGTCGATGCCACCCTCTTTCTTCGCCAGATCGATGAGCTTGTTGTTGTACTCCATGAAACCGGAGATAACGGTATTCAGGCTGAACTGCTCGAAACGCTGCTCAATGTCGAATACCAGTTTGTGGCGCAGTTTAACCATTTCCTTGGTCTCTTTGATGTCTTTGTCCTTGCTGGTCATAACCAGGTTGTAGAAACGGTTCAGGAAACGGGATACGCCCTCGATACCGCGGTCATCCCACTCTGCATCCAGTTCCGGCGGTCCTACGAAAAGCTCATAGAGACGCAGAGAATCGCAGCCGTAGTCGCGTACCAGATCATCCGGGGATACGACATTTCCTTTCGACTTACTCATCTTGATACCATTCTTACCAGTGATCATACCCTGGTTGAACAGCTTCTTGAACGGCTCGTCGAAGTCAATAACACCGATATCGCA
Source organism: Clostridium fessum (assembly GCF_027698965.1). Taxonomy (NCBI): domain Bacteria; kingdom Bacillati; phylum Bacillota; class Clostridia; order Eubacteriales; family Clostridiaceae; genus Clostridium; species Clostridium fessum. The sequence goes on along the minus strand of NZ_JAQEQF010000004.1, from coordinate 309,729 downwards.
CAGGAACTTGGTGTAGAAACGGGAATACAGCAGATGCAGTACTGCATGTTCAACACCGCCGATGTACATATCAACCGGCAGATATTTGTCTGCTTTCTCACGGGATACCAGTTCTTTATCGTTCTTATTATCTACATAGCGCAGGAAGTACCAGGAAGATCCAGCCCACTGCGGCATGGTGTTTGTCTCACGTTTTGCCGGAGCGCCGCAGCACGGGCAGGTGGTGTTGACCCACTCGTCGATGGCTGCCAGCGGGGATTCGCCGGTACCAGTCGGCTGATAGCTTTCTACCTCCGGAAGTTTTAACGGAAGCTGATCCTCCGGAACCGGTACGTTGCCGCACTTCGGGCAGTGTACGATCGGGATCGGCTCGCCCCAGTAACGCTGACGGGAGAATACCCAGTCACGCAGCTTATAATTGACTCTCTTGTGACCGATACCTCTCTTCTCAATCATTTCCGGCGCTTCTTTTTTCAGTACGGAAGATTCCATACCATTCCACTCGCCAGAGTTGATCATCGTGCCGGACGCCTCGGTATACGCCTCAGTCATGTTCTCGATCTCTTTGCCATCTTTTGCGATAACCTGGATGATCGGGATATTAAATTTCTTTGCAAACTCGAAGTCACGGTCATCGTGTGCCGGTACGCACATGATAGCGCCGGTACCGTAGTCAGCTAATACATAATCAGACAGCCAGATCGGAACCTTCGCACCGTTGATCGGGTTGATTGCATAAGTTCCGGTAAATACGCCGGTCTTTTCCTTATCCTGCAGACGGTCTACGTTGGAACGCATGGAGGAATCGAAAATGTATTTCTCAACTGCCTCGCGGGTCTCATCGGTTGCCAGGCTCTTTGCCATCGCGTGCTCCGGAGCCAGTACCATGAAAGTTGCACCGTACAGGGTGTCCGGGCGGGTGGTGTAAACGGTGATTTTCTCATCGCGTCCCTCTACGCCGAAATCAACCTCTGCACCGTAAGATTTGCCGATCCAGTCAGTCTGCATCTTTTTAACCTTCTCCGGCCAGTCCAGTTTGTCCAGATCATTTAAGAGGCGGTCTGCGTACGCGGTAATCTTGAGCATCCACTGACGCAGGTTTTTCTTGGTAACCGGGGTACCGCAGCGCTCACAGCAGCCGTTGACAACTTCCTCGTTTGCCAGACCTGTCTTACAGGACGGGCACCAGTTGATCGGGAATTCTTTCTCGTATGCCAGGCCTTTTTTGAACATCTGGACGAAGATCCACTGGGTCCATTTGTAGAATGCCGGATCTGTGGTATTTACTTCCATATCCCAGTCATAGATGGCTGCGATCTCGTTGATCTGACGTTTAATATTTTTAATGTTGGACTCGGTCGAGATAGCCGGGTGTACGCCCATCTTGATCGCGTAGTTCTCTGCCGGCAGACCAAATGCGTCCCAGCCCATCGGATGGATCACGTATTTGCCGCGCAGCAGCTGATAACGGCTCCATACATCTGAAATAACGTAGCCTCTCCAGTGACCAACGTGCAGACCACTTCCGGACGGATATGGGAACATATCCAGGCAGTAATATTTTTCTTTCTTTCCATCGTTTACATTGATGGGATGTTTTTCCCAGTTCTCGCGCCATTTTTTCTCAATGGCGGTATGATTGTACTGTGACATCTTTGTTCCTCCTGTTTTCTGCTTAACCCACGCTGATTTTTTGCTATTTCCTGTCAAAATCCGGCTCCAGTCTCTAAAATGATGATTCATTATTGCAATCGACTGGTCCGTTGGCAGTTGCATAACATCCAACCCTTGCGGACATTCTTTCAATCCGGTAACGTCAAAAACGCCCTGCGTCTCTACATTACCTGTATAGAGACGCAGGGCGAAAATTCCAACTGCGCGGTACCACTCTATTTCACACGGAATCCGTGTGCTCCTCATCGTCCTGTAACGGCGGATGACCGGCTCTGTCTACTCGGGTATTCAAAAACACTTCTTTCAACAGGCTGCTCCCGGACCAGTTCGGCGGCTTCCTTCCGCTGCCTCACACCATCCGGCAGCTCTCTGTAGAAATTTCGCGGCTTACTACTTCCGTTCATTGCATTTGTGCTATCTGGTAGAATAGCATAAATGGGAAGAAATGTCAAGTAACGTGACCTTCTCAAACTTGCACGTGACAGATTCGACGTTCTTTCAATACATGACATTTTCGACAATCTTTCAATCACCGTCAAACCTACACCTGAATCCGCTCTGCCACTTCATCGCCCAGTGCCAGCCGAACCTTTCCATTTCCGATGATCAGACCATCCAGCACACGTCCAAGGACCCGGATACGGCTTCCTTCTTTGATTCCATAGCGCTCCAAAAAGTTCATCACATCCGCATTTCCAAACATCCACTTGATTTCACAGGACTCTCCCGCCTGCACCTTTGCCAACGACTGCATACAACGACCTCCTGACTGATATTCCGCTTTCTGTAACTGTTCAGTACCTTCACAGTCACGCGCAAAAATCCATTAAAAATTGCCTACGGCAATGGGATTTTTGTCTGCTGGTCCATGTTTTCGTACGGTCAGCGCAGTAAATGCGCAGACCTACTGAACAGTTACTGCTTTCTTTACTATCATTATATGCAGTCAGACTATTGTTAGTCAATGGTAATAATTGTTAGTTAATTCTAACAGTATTTAGCCGTTACCGTGAACCATCTCCACACTTCTCCGTCCATCTCCCGACGGATTCTGCCGCGCAGGCGAAGGTAGTCCAGATGCGCCATGCACTCTCCCACCGCAAACCACTTCTGGGACGGTGGAAATTCTTCCCAGCTGGCGGCACGGATCTTCCAGCGCATCTTTCCAGCCGTCTCATATGCCGTCATGCCCGGATGTTCGGCAAGCAGCGCCTCCGTCTCCGCCAGACGCCGCTCATGGTGTGCCAGCAGCGCCTCGATGCGCGCTGCATAATCGCCCGTCTTCCGGTGTCCCGGCAAGGCAAGGCGGACCGGATATTTTCTGGCGAGGCGCAGGCTATCGAGATAATCACCTAATGAATCCTCCGATTCCAGCCAGGAAGTAATATTCGGCGATATATCAAACAGGATATGATCGCCCGTGAACATGATGCCCTGTTTCTTTGCCCAGAACATCGCATTGCCCGGCGTATGCCCCGGCACGGAGATCATTTCCAGCGTGTAATCTCCTACCGTGTATTTCCAGCCTGCCTCAATCGGAACAAAACGATCATCAACCTGATCCAGCTTATAGCGGACTGCCGGATTGAGCGCCTGCGTTTTCTTCATTTCATCCTCCGGAAATCCCCCGGCACGGAATTGCTCCGCCAGCCGAAGCGGACGCTCCGGTGTAAAACCGTCCTTTAAGATTGCCAGATCGGTTCCGCTGATATAGATGTGGCTGTCCGTCCCTGCCGCCTCCCTGGCAAGTCCTGTGTGATCCGAGTGCAGGTGTGTCAGAAGAATATCCAGCCGCTCCGGACTGCTGCCAAGTGCCCGAAGCCCGGCAAACAGCGCCTCCCGGCATTCCTCGCGCCGAAATCCGGTGTCAATCAGAAGGTCGCGCCCGTTTTCTTTTCCCTGGATCAGGTAACTGTTGAGTTCCCGCAAAGGATTCTGCGGCAATTCCACACCGATCCGCCAGATTCTATCTGCCACCTGTTCTACAAGGGCTTCCCTCTTCTCTATGTTCTTTGTGATTTCTTCTCTTTTATTTTCTTTAAGCATATTTTTTCCTTATTGAATCTCTTTATTTGGCTTGCGACATATTTCTTCTTCCCGCGAGTGCGCATCCCGTGAAGCGTTTTGTTGCATCATAGAACAAAGTTTCCCATGACATAACAAAAATCCATGCAGTTTTTCAAAACCACATGGATCTTCACTTTATTCTCAGCCTTCTGCTTTCTCTTCTCTATGATCCATCGTTCGGAACAGATGTGCACAAATCAAAATCGCCACCACAATCGACAGATAATCAGCCGCCGGCTGTGCATAGATAACTCCATCCAGGCCAAACATCGCATTCAGCACGAAAATCAGCGGAATAAAAATCAGTCCCTGGCGGCAGATCGTAAGAATCAGCGACGGAAGCGCTTTTCCCATTCCCTGGATCGTATTGATGCAGAGGAATAAGATACCAAGGAGTGGCGCAGAAAGCTGCAGGGCAACCACCATCTGAATACCATACTGGACAACTTCCGCATCATTAATAAACATCTGAATCATTGTCTTTCTTGCGACAATCATAATCAATGTCAGAATCGTTCCCATAATAACCGATACAAGTCCTGTAAATTTGAATACCGACATCAGGCGTTTCTTGTTGCGCGCTCCATAATTATAACCGACCAGCGGCTGGATTCCCACGCAGAGACCAATCTGCAGCAGGACAACAAGCATATTAGATTTCATCGCAACACCCATCGCCGCTACCGGTGTGTCACCGTAGCCGACCAGCGCCTGATTCAGGATAATATTGGCAAAGCTCATCAGGATATTATTTAAGGAAGCCGGAATACCGATTCCTGCCACGCCGGAAGCGATTCCATCTCCCATCTTAAAATCACGGAAATGAATCGACAGTGTCGATTTGCCCCGCAGATAATAAGCAATATAGTAAAGACAGGCCGCAATATTGCCGATGATCGTCGCAAGCGCTGCACCGGTCACTCCCCAGCCAAGCACCAGGATCATGATCGGATCCAAAATAATATTTACTACGGTACCTATCAGGTTTCCGACCATCGATTCTCTCGATGCGCCTTCTCCCCGCAGAATATTCGCAAATGCAGTTGAAAACATAATAAACGGCGCGCCGATTGCAATAATCGCCAGGTACTGTCTCGCAAAACCGATCGTATTTACACTGGCACCGATGAGATGCAGAATGGTTTCCATTCCAAGTACAGACAGGATAGCCACTATCACGCCCAGCCCCAGGGATCCATAGCAGCAGAATGAACTGATATGACATGCCCGATCTTTATGGCGTTCTCCCAGTGCTCTCGATATCGCTGAGCTGCCGCCGATACCGAACAGATGGCCTAATGCCATAAAAATCATAAAGACCGGCGTTGCCAGCGAAACTGCCGCCACCTGCAGCGGATCCTTCGTCTGACCGATGAAAAATGTATCCGCCATGTTATAGATAACAACCACCAGCATGGAAATCATAGTCGGAACCGCCATGGTTGCGACCGCCTTCGGTACGGGTGTTTTTTCAAATAAATCCGTATTTGTTTTCATTTGTCGTAACTCCTCTCTTTCTATATTTGTTGTATTCTTTACAGTCACATTCTCGCGCCGAGCGCGGTCGCTTGCGACATGTTTCTGCTTCGCGCAAGTGCACATCATTGGCACGTTAGTGCCTTTTTGTATAATAGGGGATTCCAAGAAATTTCCTATTACATAAAAATACAGGCACTTCTGCCTGCTGTGTAAAAGATCAACTCTTATTTATAAACACTTAATTTTATCATAAACATCTATTTTGTCAACTATTTCCGTATTAAACTTATCTTAAAACCCAGCTTAAAAATTGTCTTTTGGAATTGTCTTTGGAAGTTGCAAAAAAGCGCTTTCTGGGATATGATGGAAACTAGAAAATTATGAATTTCATACCGATGGAGGATTTTTACTATGTCTAACAATTACGCAGGCAAATTTGTAAGTGCTGAGACCGCCGTCAAGGCCGTTCAACCGGGCGACTGGGTGGATTATGGCTTTGGTGCTGGATTTCCGGAGCTTCTCGACCGTGCGCTGGCAGCACGCAGGGATGAGCTGACCGATGTCAAGATCCGCGGCGGTTTAGTCATCCGCCCGCGCATCGAGGTTGTCGAAAGCGACCCGGAGCAGAAAGCATTCAGCTACTACAGCTGGCACATCGGCGATTATGAGCGCAAGCTGCAGACCCGTGGGCTCTGCAAGTTTATGCCGATGATGCTGCGTTCCCTGCCGGAAATGTACCGCCACCACATTCGCGTGGATGTTGCCTTTGTACCGGTTTCCAGACCGGATGCGGACGGCTACTGCGGACTGGGTATTTCCAACTATGCATGGCGCACCATCTTTGAGAATGCGCGCACCGTCATCTTCGAGATCAATGAGCGCCTCCCGCGCTTACAGGGCGTCGATGGTTCCCACCGTGTCCACCTCTCAGAGGCAGATTTCATCGTCGAGGGCGAGCATGAGCCGCTTCCGATCCGCACCTACCGCGATCCGAGCGCCGTTGATATTGAAATTGCCAAACGTGTCGTTGAGGAGATCCCGGACGGCGCTGTCCTTTCCCTGGGCGTCGGCGGCGTTCCGTTTACCGTTGCCAATATGCTGGCACAGTCCGACAAAACCGACCTCGGCTGCCACACCGGCACCATCAGCGATGCTTTTTTAGCCCTCTATAAGGCTGGCAAGCTGACCAACAAGAAGAAGGAAATTGACAACGGTTATTCTACCTGGAACCTTGCCATGGGCTCTCAGGAATTATATGACTGGCTGGATAATGAGCCGCAGCTCTTCCATCCGGCTGACGTCGATTACGTCCACTCCCCGTACCGCATCGGTGAGATGAAAAATGTCATCAGTATCAACGGTGGTGTCGAGCTGGATCTGATGGGACAGGAAAATGCCGAGTCTGCCGGCACCCGACAGCTCTCCGGTATCGGCGGACAGATGGATTTCCTGGAGGGCGCATTCCGCTCCGAGGGAGGCAAGGGCTTTATCTGCCTTGCTTCCACCCACAAGAAAAAAGATGGCTCCTTAAAATCCAACATCGTACCGTTCATTCCGGGCGGCAGCACCGTATCTGCACCGCGTACCATGATTCAGTACGTGGCGACCGAGTACGGTATCGCAAAACTGACCGGGCTTACCTTAAAAGAACGAGCGGATGCCATGATCGCCATCGCACACCCGGATTTCCGTGATGAGCTGCGCCGGTATGCGGAGGAGAATTTTAAATAAAAATTGGAAAGATACATCGGAACCGAAACATCAACATTCCATGTTATCTTTGATTATTTGAAAACCAGAATTTTCAACATAGAAAAGCCGTAACCTTATACTTTCGCTCATGAGTTTAATCCCATGGGCGAGTATATCTGATTACGGCTTTTTATTTTTTATGCCTCTTTCTTCGCCCCTATAACAACCATAACCACCATAAACCGGCAGACCAAAATAATCATAGACGCAAAGAGCTGCCACAGCGCGATATGCAGAATCAGGCTGACTGCGTACCCACACAGTGCTGCTCCCATTACCATAGCATATCCACAGCACAGTTCGGAGTGATAGGAATGTCTGGGCGAACCTGCGGTGTAGCTTTCCATCAGTCCATAGAGCACCACATATTCCAGCATACACGGAATCAGCGACCAGATGGTTCCGTCCGGCCGCCTCCAGAACATGGACAGGAAGCTAGAAAAAGCAGTCACCAGCACAAGCGCCGCCCCTGCTGCCCGGTACACTCTCATCTCTTTTACATCCATCTGGAAAAATCCAGCCTGCCGCTCTTTCTGGAGAATCCCGATATATAAAATCAGGAACCCGATGCAGGGCGGCAGCAGCATCACATGGAACAGATTAATATGAATCGAAGCAAGAATCAGACCGGCTAAAATCTTATGATCTCCCGTTTTCACTTAAATGCCTCCTCTTTCAGCAGATATTTCCACACATCAATAAAGCGAAGCTCCCTTCTCTTCCTGTATTCATTTTCAAATGAAAGAACCTGCTCCCCGCCATCTTTGCCGATATATGAAAGCACTGCAACTCCTGAATGAAATACCTGCGGCGATTGGTCTTCCTCTTTGCCAATCCAATGGCTCTGGAACGTCAGCACATCACCCGTTTTTACTGTCATCCGTTTCGGCTCTTCCCCTTCTTTTTGGGCTGGGATGGGCTCTCCATTTAAGGTCATCGAAAAATTTTCCATCTCCCCGGCTGACGCAATGCAGCCTTTTACTTCGATGGTTCCATCTTTCTGAACGGTGTAAACCTGTGTGGCCGTTCCATCTGAATTGGCGCTGGAACTTGGATTTTTCAGGGCGCTCCCGCCCTCCGGATTTGCAATCAGTACCAGATTACCAATTTTTACGTCCGCTGTGTTTCCATCTGAATAGAGCACCTGCGCCCGCGTCAGGACTCTCCACTGACGGATCCCGTTATGCTGCGGATCTTCAATCGAAAGCGTAGCATCCAGGCGATGAAGCGCATACTGTCCCGCTGACTGGACTGTCTCCCGCATTTCCTGCATTTGAAGTTCAGGCAACTCTGAAAAACGAATTTCTCTCACACAGATCTCATCCGTCACATCCGTCAGATAGGCAAAATTTACCTGTGTATACCATACATCCGAAGTTTCATCTGTCTCATCCACATTTTCTTCCCCTAGTGCATATAAGGACACTGTATTCTCCAATTCCATATTCGCATTCAGGTCTTTCACACCTTTGTCTAAAACTCCAACTTTCACATCGGAATCGGTACTTTCTTCTTCAAGCGCCTCACTTGACACAGATGGAACGATTCCATCCTCCGAAGTTTCTACTCCGTCCAGCCCACAGCCCAGATAAGCCGACTGGCTGTAGTGCAGAAACAGCGGTTCTTTCAGCCGGAACGTATACTGGGCGATCAGACCCGCCAGCAGACAAATAAGCGCCAGCACCAGCCAGATACGCACGATCATCCGCTCCGGGTGTTTCCGAACTGTTTTTGCCTGTTCTTTTACTTCCATGAGTTCCCCGCTTTTCTCATTTTTCTCTATCATAAAAAGGCCACCCACCTGTCTGTATAAGTTGTTCTCTTTGCAACATTATACCTTTTTACAGGTGGGTAGTCTTTTCTATTTTCTTACAATTTATAGCCTTCTTTTTGAAAATTGCAAAAGAACGCAATTCGTAGCAATTTGGCATCCGCATTCACTGCCTTAACTTCTCGCCTGTCCCATCGATAACATTCGCAGCGCTTTGTTCAATTCAAGCACAGCCTATAACCATATCGATCCGAAAGGTCTTCCAGAAAGAGAAAGCCGCCGCTGACAGCCTTGATGAATCGGTATCGATCCACTCAGCCGCCTGCGGCGGTTTTCTGCTTATTTATATAAGAATATCATATTTTTGACCGAAACGGTAAGCACTTCATCCGCCATTATTCAGCTTCTGCCGCTCTCGCCTCCACTTCTCTCTTCTGTACATCGCCCGGAGCCTGCTCGTAGCGGCTGAACTCATAGGAGAATTCACCGATACCGCCGGTCATGGAACGAAGGTCGGTGTTATAACCAAACAGCTCGGACATCGGGATATCTGCCTCGATGATCTGTTTGCCGTGATGGTTGGAGTTCATACCGAGAACACGACCTCTTCTGCGGTTCAGATCGCCCATGACGTCGCCGGTGAATTTATCCGGAACGGTTACTTTCAGAGATGCGATCGGCTCAAGGAGAACTGGATTCGCTTCCATGAACGCTTTCTTGAATGCCAGCGTCGCTGCCATCTTGAATGCCATCTCGGAGGAGTCAACCGGATGATAGGAACCATCTAACAGGGTTGCTTTCACACCGACAACCGGATATCCAGCCAACGGACCCTTCTGTACGCATTCCTGAATACCCTTCTCAACTGCCGGGAAGTAGTTCTTTGGAACGGCACCGCCAAATACCTTCTCTTCAAATACATATGGTGTCTCCAGATCGCCGGACGGCTCGAAGGACATCTTAACATCGCCGTACTGTCCATGTCCACCGGACTGTTTCTTATATTTGCCCTGTGCTTCTACTTTCTTGCGAAGTGTCTCGCGGAATGCAAATTTCGGTTTGCTGAGCACAATGTCTACTTTATATCTTGCCTGCAGCTTGCTGACAACAACTTCGAGCTGCTGCTCGCCGATGCCGTAAAGTAAGGTCTGACGGTTCTCGGTATCGCTGACGCTTCTGAGTGTCAGATCTTCGTCCATCATCTTCGCCAGTGCACTGGAGATCTTGTCCTCATCGCCTTTGGTCTTAGCTGCGTATGCCATGTAGGTATACGGGGTAGAAATCTTCGGTTTGTGGTATACAATCGGAGCCGTGCGGACTGCGATGGTATCGCCGGTCTGAGTAACGTTTAATTTGGCAACCGCGCCGATATCGCCAGCCTTTAATTCCGGAACCTCGATGACATCCTTGCCGCGGAGAACATATACTTTCTGAACTTTCTCTTCAGCATCTTTGTTTACATTGTAGATAACGGTATCTGGTTTTAAGGTACCGGTACAAATCTTCATCAGGGAGTATTTGCCGATGAACGGGTCAACCACAGTCTTGAAAACACGTGCCGACAGGGATACATCGTCATTATATTTAGCGGTAAAGCGCTCTGCGGTCGATACATCGACACCGACACACTCGAACTTGTCCGGTGACGGGAAGTATTTATCGATCGCCTGCAGCAAATATGCGAAGCCCTGTGCATTGACACCGGAACCCATCATAACCGGAACGATGTTGCCCTCACTTACGTGCTCGCGCAGCGCCTGTGCGATCTCTTCCTGTGTAAATTCTTCACCGGAGAAATAGCGCTCCATATATTCTTCACTCGTCTCTGCCACTGCCTCGATCAGCGCATCACGGATGATGCCGAGGTTCTTCTTGGTGTACTCCGGAATCTCGCATTTCTCATATTCGCTTAAATGCGTGAAACGGCGGCCTTCCATCTTTACCGCATTGACAAAGCCGACAAATTTTTCATTTTCACGGATCGGCACCTGGAACGGCGCGATCTTACGGCCAAACTGTTTCTCCAGTTTTAAGATCAGCTCACGGAAGCTTGCCTGATCGTCATCCATGTTGGTAACGAAGAACAGGCGCGGCAGGTTGTACTCTTCACAGAGTTCCCATGCCTTCTCGGTTCCGACTTCGATGCCAGCCTTGCAGTTTACAACGATGATTGCTGCATCTGCTACACTGATAGCTTCCTCTACTTCTCCCACAAAATCAAAATAGCCAGGGGTATCTAACAGGTTAATCTTGATCGGTCCATCTTCTCCCTGATACTCCAACGGAATCAGCGTGGTGGAGATAGAGAACTGTCTCTTGATTTCTTCTTTATCATAATCGCTGATGGTGGTTCCTTCCGGAACTTTTCCCATTCTCTTGGTAGTACCTGTTACCAGTGCCAGCGCCTCTGCTACCGTTGTCTTGCCGGCACCGCCGTGCCCCAGTAACACTACATTGCGGATTTGTTTTGTCCCATACACGTTCATAGTTAAGTCCTCCCGTCTATTTATTTTGATGTTTTTTTCTTGTATTTTAACCTCTGTTCATATTGTACAAGAAAATAGAGAAAATTTCAAGCAAAACAACACCTTTATACAAAATTTATTCGTTTTATTTTGAAAAGCATTGAAAATGCGACAATTTCCCTGTTCAAAGGCGGTGAAATCAATCGCATTTTCGCAAATTTAGTAATAAACAGATGTAAAAAAAATTCTTTTTCACTTCAACGCGTAAAATCGTTGACAAGTGACTTGTTCTATTCTACAATAATTTCTAGTTTCATTTTTTACTATACTACCTATGAAAGAGAGCGTAATTGCTATGAATACACCGATTAATCATCTTACCGCCGGTTTCATCGGACTCGGTCTGATCGGCGGCTCTATCGCCAGAGGTTTGAAACGCAGCGCCCCGGATATTCAGATCATGGCTTATATGCGAACCCGCGAAAAATTGGAACAGGCACATGCAGACGGCATTGTTGACCTGATTCTGGACGGCGTGGACGAGCATTTAAGCGAGTGCGACATCATTTTCCTGTGCACACCGGTTGAATTTAATGAATCCTATCTGCGCCAGATCCGGCCGTTCTTAAAGGAAGGCGCGGTTGTGACTGACGTCGGAAGCACCAAGACCAGCATTCATGAGACCGTTGCCGCGCTTGGCATGGAAAGCTGCTTCGTCGGCGGACACCCGATGGCTGGCTCGGAAAAGACCGGCTACGAGAGTTCAACCGACCATTTGCTGGAAAATGCATACTATATCATTACCCCGACACCGCACACCCCAGCTTCCCACACTGACCGTATGGTGGATGTGGCAAAGGCGATCGGTGCGCTGCCCCTGGTGCTGGATTACCATCGTCATGATTTCATTGTCGCGGCGATCAGCCATCTGCCGCACCTCATCGCCTCCAGCCTGGTCAACCTGGTACACGACTGCGACAGCGAGGATCAGATGATGAAACGGCTGGCTGCCGGAGGTTTCAAGGATATCACCCGTATTGCCTCCTCTTCTCCGGTCATGTGGGAACAGATCTGCATGACGAACACAGGCAATATCACTGAGGTGCTGGATCGCTACATTGATTCCCTGACGACATTGCGGGAAGAACTGTCCGACCACCAGTCTAGAGCCATCTACCAGCTGTTTGAGTCCTCCCGCGACTACCGGAATTCGTTTGCAGAAACTCCAAAAGGATCGATACAGCCGGAATACGCCTTCTCCGCCGACGTGGTGGACGAGCCAGGTGCTATCTCCATCATTTCCTCGATCCTCTCCGGTAAAGGAATCAGTATCAAAAATATTGGCATCAGCCACAACCGTGAGCATGGCGAGGGCGCGCTGCGGATCAGCTTCTACGACAAGGCTTCGATGGAAGCGGCGTGGGCGCGTTTGAAGAAATACAATTACACGCTGTTCGCGTAGACTGCAATGTATGTTTCAAACTTAACTTTCAACATTAATGTTTAGGCAGGTACAACTATGAACTCAATGAAATTTACCCATACATCTTCTCTCCGGGGCGAACTGACCGTTCCGGGAGACAAGTCCATCTCCCACCGCAGCGTCATGTTCGGCGCTCTTGCGGACGGACTGACCGAAATCCACGGCTTCCTGCAGGGCGCAGACTGTCTCTCCACGATCTCCTGTTTTTCCAAAATGGGAATCTCGATCGAAAATCAGGGCGAGACCGTTCTCGTCCACGGACGTGGGCTGCACGGGCTGACTGCCCCAGACTCCGTTTTAGACTGCGGCAACAGCGGAACCACAACGCGCCTGATCTCCGGCATTCTCTCGGCCCAGAAATTTGACACAACACTGACCGGCGACGCTTCCATCCAGAAACGTCCGATGAAGCGCATCATCGATCCTCTCTCCCAGATGGGCGCAAAGATCGAGAGTGTCAATGGAAATGGCTGCGCGCCGCTCCATATCACCGGCTCACCGCTGCACGGCATCCATTATAATTCTCCGGTTGCCTCCGCCCAGGTCAAATCCTCGATTCTACTGGCAGGTCTGTATGCCGACGGAGAAACCCGTGTGACCGAACCGTACATTTCCCGCGATCACAGTGAACGGATGCTGTCCGCATTCGGCGCAGACATCCACACAGAAGGAACCACCGCGATTTTACAGCCGGCAAAACAGCTCTATGGACAGAAAATTCTGGTTCCGGGCGATATCTCCTCCGCTGCCTTCTTTATCGCAGCCGGACTCATCGTACCGGATTCAGAAATCTTAATTAAAAATGTCGGTATCAACCCGACCCGCGACGGCATCCTGCGCGTCTGCAAGGCGATGAACGCGGACGTCGAACTTCTCAATGTAAACACCGCCTCCGGCGAACCGACCGCCGACCTGCTCGTCCGCTCCGGTAAGCTGACTGGAACCGCGATCGAGGGTGCGATCATCCCGACTCTCATCGACGAGCTTCCGGTGATCGCTGCGATGGCGTGCTATGCCGAGGGAACCACCGTCATACGCGATGCCGCGGAACTGAAGGTAAAAGAGTCAAACCGCATTGCTGTCATGGTAGAGAATTTAACCGCTATGGGCGCGGATGTGACCGAGACCGAGGATGGCATGATCATCCACGGCGGCAAGCCGCTGCACGGTGCTGTGATCGACAGCAAGAAGGATCACCGCATCGCCATGACCTTCGCCGTTGCCGCACTCGGCGCTTCCGGCGAGACCGAAATTCTGGATGCAGACTGCGTGAACATCTCCTATCCGGGATTCTATGGGGATCTGGAACGGCTGTGTAAATAAAATGTGACTATGCATATTTGAGACAAAAAGGGCAGGAAAAGCTTCAAATCGCTTTCCTGCCCTTTTCTTTTGTCCTACTGCCCATATTTCGCAAAATACCGATCCAGCACCTGTCTTGCGATCGGCGCAGCGACCGCACCGCCGGAACCGGACTCTTCTGCCAGCACGCAGATCGCCACCTTCGGCTTGTCCGCCGGAGCGAAACCGACAAACCAGGAATGTGTCTCCTTACCTGTCTCAAACTCGGCGGAACCGGTTTTTCCGGCCACCGTATAGGATGCCCCCCGCATCGCGGAACCCGTACCAATCTCAACCACCTGGCTCATGAGATGGGTCAGAAATTGTGCGTCATTCGCAGACATCAGGGTTCCATAGGCGGACGGAAGGAACTTCTTGACCGTCTGACCACCCACATTTTCAACATGATCGATCATATATGGCTTCATCAGCGTGCCGCCGTTGGCGATCGCCGATACGATCATCAGGTTATGCAGCGGCGTAATCTGGGTTTTTCCCTGTCCGATCGCAGTCTGAAGCTTTTCCCAGTCATCCGAACTGCCGTCGAGCGAAAACGTGCTCTGGTTGTACGGAAGTGTGTACGGAAGCTCCGAATTAAAGAGCATCTGATTTGCCAGCGCCCGGAATTTTTCTGAATTAATCTGCATTCCAATCTCCGCAAACGCACCGTTGCAGGAATTGGCAAATGCCTGAATCAGGTTCTGCGCCCCGTGTGCCGTCCCGTGGTAACATTTAATCGTATAATCGCCATTCTGGTAAGAGCCATTACAATTATACACATAGTCCTGCCAGGTATTCGGATTCTCTTTCATATATTCCAGCACCGTCAGCATCTTGAACGTCGATCCCGGCGGATATAAGCCCTGCGTCGCGCGGTTGACTAACTGCGCCTTCGTATTGTCCGGCGATATCAACTCCGCCCAGCGCTCATCGACGAGATTCGCATTGAAATTCGGCTGGGAAACCATCGTTAAAATCTTTCCCGTATCCGGTTCCATGACGATCACCGCGCCCCGGTGTTTTCCGATCGCGTCGGATGCCGTCTGCTGCAGATCCACATCGAGCGTCGTAATCACATTGTCTCCCAGATTTTTCTGCCCCTGAAATTCATTGATCGTTTTCTCAATCAGATTCACATGGGAGGAAAGCAGGTAGAAATTCGCCAGCGACTCCAGACCTGTTTTTCCATTTTTGCCGGAATATCCGACCGAATGGACAAACAGATAATCATACGGATAATAGCGTTTCTCGCTTCCGTCACTTGCAACGTTCGTCTGCGCCAGCACCGTTTTATCATTGCTCATAATCGAGCCGCGGGTTACCCGGTCTGAGAGGAGATCGAGTCTCGCATTATAAGAGCTGCCGATCACATTTTCACTCTTAAACTGGATAAACCAGCCAAAATAAACGGCCATCGCGATAAAGAGCGCCGCAATCCCATAGGTCAGCCACAGAATATGACGGTTTGAACGCGCTCTCGCATTTTCAGTTCTTTCCATTTCATCCTTCTGCCTCATCAAACTGCTGCTCCTCCTCTTCTTCCTCATTCCGTTTCAGGACATATAGTCCCTGTATCACGCCAAACAGGATAAATGTGCTGAGAATCGAACTGCCTCCGTAGCTGACAAGCGGCAGCGTCACACCGGTGGACGGGATAAACTTGGTCACGCCGCCGATCGTCAGGAACACCTGCACCACATACTCAATTCCCAGACCAAACGCGATCAGCTTGTAAAATAATGCCTGCATCCGGGTCGCAATCAGCATGAACTGCATGAAGCAGCCCAGACAGATCAGGAGAATACAGAGCGCATAGATGCCGCCCAGCTCCTCCGAGATCGCCGCGAAAATGAAGTCCTTCTCGACAACCGGGATCTTCTTCGGCATCCCTTGGTAAAGTCCCATGCCAAACCAGCCGCCTGTGCCGATCGCAAAGAGCGCCTGCGTAACCTGATATCCTTTTCCTGCGATGTCACTCCACGGATCCTGCCATGCTTCCACGCGGACACGCACATGCGAAAACAGCTTATACGCCAGCATCGCAGCCGCACAGCCGCTTCCAAGGCCGCCTGCCAGATACAGCCAGTTGGAGGTTGCAATAAACAGCATCAGGACATAGGCGAGGAAAAAAATCAGTGCACTTCCCAGATCCTTGGATAACACCAGAATCAACACGTGCGCCGCCGCCACGCCGGTCGTGATCGCCACATTTTTAAACTCCGTTGAGCGGTAAAACATCGTCGCCACGAAGAATACAAAGCTGATCTTAACAAACTCGGACGGCTGGAACGAAAACCCGCCGATACTGATCGAAAGCTGCGCGCCGAAGCTGGTATTGCCGATCACACAGACAACCAGCAGCAGCGCCAGACCTATCAGGCCGTACACCCACGGTATCTTAGCGAGCTGCCAGGTTCTATCTATCACATATGGTATAATCATTGTGATAACCGCCGCAACTGCCATGATGATAAACTGGCGGACCGCCTTGTCCATCGAGATGCGCGTCAGCATGATAAAACTGGTGCACAGAAGCATACACGTGTTGTTCAGCAACAGTCTCGACGCATTCCGGTAAAACAGCCGGTATAAGAGCTGGTACAGGACAAAAAAGACTAGCTGCGCGCCGAAAAACAGCACAACTGCCTCATCCTCGGTTTGTAGATAAATGATCGTACCCGACAGAAGAAATATCAAAAACAGCGGTACATTCTGCAGACGGCAGAGCCGGAGTTTCGACTCGTCATCCGGCAGTGAAAAAAAGCGGAAATTATAATATGTATAAATCAGTATCAGCAATATCATCAGATACCTGGACATCGTTGTCACAAGATTTATCATGGTAATCCTCCTTTTCATGTGTACCCGGAAGATTCCCGGTACACACGCTACTCTACGCCCCTCTTAAAATGACCTCTTGTAAATTCGCCCTCCAGCTCCACCGGTTCCTGATGGAGGAAGGTCTTCACGTAGGCATCCAGCACTTCCCCGGTCTGTGCCGCACTCTCCGACGTAAATGCCAGACGCAGCACCTCCGGCTGCAGGCGGTCTATCTGCTTTTTATCCTTCAAAAGCGACAGGGGGCTGGAATTGTAGATCGTATTGCAGCAGAAACGGCATTGGTTCCTTACCGGAAATATCTTCTTTTTGCGATCCCGCAGATACAGATATTCCGGACATTTACTGCATCCTTCCACTGTTTTCCGGATGCACTGGGCGGTTACCATGACCGGGATCGAACCATATACGAGAAGTTCCCGTTCCCGGCTGTCGCGCGCCTCCAACTCCCGGCTGTTGAGCTCGACCGGAAGGGTAAAACGCATCGAAAGCTCCGGCGCCATCTCCCGCACAAAATCCTCCGCCCGGTGATTCATCGTATAAATACCATAATCCATCACAAGCGGGATGGAAATCTTCCACTCGCGCACCAGTTCCAGCTCTTCCCATGCCCGGATGACAAGACCGTCAAATCCCGCCGATTCCAGCCTGGAACGATGTGTTTCAAAATATTCCTTTGCCCGATCGCGGAAAATATGCGGCATTACCAAAAGACACTGCTTGTCTGCCTCATGGCAGCGTGATACCCATTCGTCCCACTGTTCGGCGCCAAATTCAGCGCTATCCAGATAGATGGCGCCGACTTCCGGTACGGATAACGCCACTTTTAACTGTGCCGGGTGTTCGACCGAAACGTGGATGTGGTACAGAGCTGTTTTATTCCCTTTTTTATTCTCAAACAGCGTTTTCTGGCTCTGTACAGGTAAATCTGCTGTGAGTTCAACGTCCTGAGCCGGGCTGGTTTTTTCTGATTCCGAACCTGTCTGGTTATTTTCTTCCAGATTCTTTTCTTCCGGATTTTGCCATCCTTTTCCTGTCCCGCACGCCCTATTTTCCGGTATCTCCCGGCGGTATGGACGCAGTATCTCCTCGGTCAGCTGCTCAAACGCAGAGCGGCGGAGTTCATTTAACTCCTGCACCGGCACAAAGGAGCTGCCGCCTGTCTCCACTTCCATATTTTCAAAATAATACGGCGTATTTCCCGTTTTTCCGAGCTGTTTCTCAATCCGTTCCTTGCTCATCGGCTGTTTCACTGCCGTCTGGACAACTGCTCCGATTCCGCCTGCCATCCGGCTTTCTCCCGTCAGCGGATCTTCGTATTGAAGCGTCAGCTGCAGCGGTTCGCCTTCACAGACACGCGCAAACCCCTGAACCGGTTCTTTCACCTCTGCTTCCACATACGTTTTGTCCAGATACTGGTAAAGTTCCCGGTTTTCCTGGCGGAATGCCGGTTTCTCATGGCAGACCACCATATCGCGTCCATTGTGCTCGGTATAATAGCCTAACGTCTGACCGCCGCGGTCAAACAGATCCAGCAGCTCCTTCCGGTCTTTCGGGTCAACCCGGTAACCTTTTCTGCCATTCTTTAAATATAAATCTACATATTTCCGGTACAGGCGCACCACGCCTGCCGTATAGCGCGGACTCTTCATGCGCCCCTCGATTTTCAAGGAATAAACGCCTGCTTCCAGAATATCCGGCAAAATATCCAGCGTACAAAGATCCTTGAGACTGAGCACATACTTGGAATCACCCGGATTTAACACGCCATTTTCTTTCTTTTTGTTTTTGTTTTCATTCGGGTTGTTCTCATCCAGCCGCCGAAGGACATCAAACGGAAGCCGGCAGGTCTGAGCGCATCGTCCCCGGTTGCCGCTTCTGCCGCCGATCAGGCTGCTGAACAGGCATTGTCCCGAATAACAGTAACAGAGAGCCCCGTGAACAAAGCTCTCTATCTCCACGCCCGTCTCCTGATAAATGCGGCGTATCTCTTCCAATGAAAGTTCACGCGCTGTGACGATGCGGACCGCGCCCATTCTCGTCATAAGCGCCGCGCCCTCCGGTCCGGTAATCGTCATCTGTGTGCTCGCATGAACCGGCAAATCCGGAAAATGCTCCCGGATATAAGAAAATACCCCCATGTCCTGCACGATCACGGCATCCAGTCCCGCCTGGTAATACGGAAGCAGATAGTCGTATAAGTCATCCATCTCGTCTTCCTTTACCAGCGTATTGACCGTCATATAAAGCTGGCGCCCATGCAGATGCACGTAGTTGATCGCTTCCAGCATCCCCGTTTCATCCGGATTTTCCGCATATGCCCTGGCTCCGAAACGGCTGCCGCCCATATAGACTGCGTCCGCCCCCGCAGCAACCGCCGCTTTCATGCTATCGAAGGAACCCGCCGGTGCCAGAATTTCCACCTTTTTTTTCATATCATTTCACCCATTATAACCGCAGAATTGCATCTTTCAGTTCCACCGTTCCCTGTCTCTTGGGAAATGGCTTCCGCTTCATATATGCCTCCACCTGTGCCTGACGGACAGCTGCCAGTTCCTCACGTGCTGCCCCTGCCTCCTGGAGGCTCTCTTCCAGATCTTTCTTTATCGTCTGTTTTTCCTGCTCCAGCTGGCTCAGCTGCTCTTTTACACTTTGTTTTTCCTGTTCCGTCTGCATCAGACGTGCTTCCAGCTGCGATTTTTCCGTCTGCACAGCTGTCGCCGCCTGTCTTGCTTCTTCAAGCTGTTGTTTGAAAATCTCCAGCTTGTCCTGCAAAGAAGCGATTTCACTCTGGGATGACTCGACCGCCAGACGCTGATCTTCTGCCTCCTGTTTCCAAACCTCTGCTTCTCCACGGAAATCGTTTGCTTCCTTCTTTGCATCCGCAATCTGTTCCAATGCCTCTTTCTTTGCAGCTTCTGCCTGCTCCCGGGCTGTCTGCTCCGCCCTGGCAGCGCGATCCTGTGCTGCTTTTTCCGCGGATTCCACGCGATCCTGTACCTCTCTCTTCGCACGTTCAATCTGCTCCTGCGCTTCTTTTCTTGCAGACTCAACCTGTTCCTGTGCTGTTTTCTTCACAGCCTCGATCTGCCCCTGCGCTTCTTTTCTTGCAGACTCAACCTGTTCCTGTGCTGTTTTCTTCACAGCCTCGATCTGCCCCTGCGCTTCTTTTCTTGCAGACTCAACCTGTTCCTGTGCTGTTTTCTTCACAGCCTCGATCTGCTCCTGCGCTTCTTTTTTCACACGCTCAATCTGTGCCTGTACCTCATTTTTAGCAGCTTCCGCCTGCTCAGCTGCCTCTTTTGCCGCCTTCTTTGCTGTCTCCAGTTCTTCCTCGCTGACGGTGCGCTCATTGCGGAGACTCTCGAGTTTCATCTGGGTGCTGACCATCTCATGTTTCAGACGGTATGTCTCTTTTTCCATGCTCTCTTTGTCGGATGCAAGTGCCTTCGCACTCTCTTTTTCTTTAAAATAATCATCCGCCAGATTCAGATAAGTCATAATACTCTGGTAGTCTTCCGGCATTTTCAAAAATCCCGGCTGCGCCTTGAGCTGGAAAATCTTCCCATTCAGATACGTGGCAATCTGCTGTACATATCCTTCCGTCTCACTGCCGCCCAGGCTATACACTTTTCCATCAATTAATACATCTATATACTGTTTTGCCATCGCATTCTCTTCTTTCTATCTATTAATAAATATGGTTCGACGTTGTCACGTCACCCACACAGAAATACCACCTTCAAATCAATCAAATATCAAATCTCAGAAATACCGTTTTTTGCTTGATTCCAGGCATACCCGAGATGCCGATACGCTGCTTCGGTCGCCATCCGCCCACGCGGAGTCCGGTTGAGCAGACCGTTCATCAGAAGATACGGTTCATACACATCTTCCAGTGTCCCAGCATCCTCGCCCAGCGCTGCCGCCAGCGTCTCCAGCCCGACCGGACCGCCGGAAAACTTGTCGATAATCATATGTAAGATCGCACGGTCGTTGTTGTCAAGTCCCAGCTTGTCCACATCAAGGATATCCAGTGCAAAATCCGCGACTTCTTTCGTAATCACGCCGTTGTACTTGACCTGTGCAAAGTCCCTCACACGTTTTAACAGGCGGTTTGCCAGACGCGGCGTTCCTCTCGAACGTCTCGCAATCTCATAGGCGCCCGTCTTATCAATCTCCACATTCAGAACTCCCGCCGTCCGCAGGACAATCGTCTGCAGCTCTTCAGGCGTATAAAAATCCATCTTCTGCACGATGCCGAAGCGATCGCGCAGCGGCGCCGTCAGAAGCCCCGCGCGTGTCGTCGCGCCTACCAGCGTAAATTTCGGCAGATCCAGACGAATCGAGCGCGCCGTCGAATCTTTTCCCAACATGATATCGATCGCATAGTCCTCCATCGCCGGATAAAGCACCTCTTCCACCTGGCGGTTTAAGCGGTGAATCTCATCCACAAAGAGGACGTCTCCCTCCTGGAGCCCGTTGAGAATCGCCGCAATCTCCCCTGGTTTCTCGATTGCCGGACCGGAAGTAACCTTCATACGGGTTCCCATCTCATTGGCGATAATGCCGCTGAGTGTCGTCTTTCCCAATCCCGGCGGTCCATAGAAAAGAACATGGTCAAGCGCCTCGCCGCGGGATTTCGCCGCATGGATAAATACCTTTAACGTCGATTTGATCCGCTCCTGACCGATATATTCGTCTAAGGTCTGCGGGCGGAGACTTCCCTCAATCCGCTTATCCTCCTCCGTCACCTCGGTTGTAATCGTCCTTCTGCTCATACTTGTTTCCTGTCTTTCCTGTTTTTCTCTCTCATTCAATTAAGCCATGACAGTTCCATTTTCTCATATCTGCCACACATTCCAAATTTTCATCTGACGCACAAGCACCACTATTTTTTATGATCCTGCAATTTCGAATGTCCGACACATAGGTTGTTTTACAAAAACGCCAGATATTTCAGCGATGCCTTCAATACCGCCTCGGAATCCATCTCTTCCGTCACATTGGCGCTCTTGACCGCCTTCACCGCCTCGGCATTCGTATATCCCAGCGCCACCAGCGCCTCCACGGCTTCCTTCGCCGCATTGCCTGAAAGCCCGTTTCCCGCAGCCGGCGAAACCGCCGCACTGCCATCTAACAGCGGTGTCAGCAGATCCTCTGCCTGTACTTTATCCTTCAAATCGAGAATGATCCGCTGTGCCGTCTTTGCCCCAACGCCCGGTGCACGGGAGATCGCCTTCGCATCCCCAGTCATAACCGCAAGACGCAGATCCTCCGGACGCAGCGCCGACAAGATGCCAAGTGCCCCCTTCGGACCAATGCCGTTGACCCCCAGAAGCTGGCGGAACATCTCCAGATCCGAACGGCTTAAAAAGCCGTACAGGCTCATATCATCCTCCCGCACCTGCAGGTGCGTATATATCTTTACCTCTTCCCCGAGCGGCGGTAAAACTTCCAGCACCGACATCGGGACAAAAATCCCGATCCCCATCATGCCGGACTCGACCACGATACGGTCCTTTGCCTTCTCCGCCAGGATGCCTTTTACATACGAAATCACGGTAAATTCCTTTCTTTTCTCACTGGTTCAAGATCTGGTTCAAACTAAAAAAAGAACGCTTCAAAATGCCTCCAAATCTTCTTTTCAGTATACCATAGCACAGTTTTCATTGCAAGGAAAGTGCGGAATTTCGAACATATATTCTGCCCGGTTGATTGAATTTCATTTTTACACATTATCGGGAACCTATAAATGAAAAAGCTTTTCAATTGTAATATCAATGATTACAGTCAAAAAGCCTTTTCATATCTTTTATTTACTTGTTATGCTTAGATAAACTATGTAATATTTCCTGATTACACCTATATAATTCATCAAATAGCTTTCTAAACGGCTTGTATAACTCATGCCTCTCTAAATCCGGCTTATAAATACATTTCTTTTGGATTACTTGGCGCAAATCTGAAAAACCTTGGTAGAATCCGACTCCAATCGCTGCCATCAGTGCATCTCCATAAGCTGCCCCTATGTCTTCCTTTGGTGTTTCTAACGATACCCCTGCTATATCCGCCACCATCTGCATCCAAACTGCGTTTTTCGTTCCTCCCCCCGCCGCTGCAATCCGTTTTACAGGCAAACCATTTTCACGGAATATGTCAATATGCTGTGCAACTGAATACCCAATTCCTTCCAGTGCCGAGCGATACAAATGTCTTTTTGTATGGCTCAATGAAAGTCCCACAATCATTCCTCTTGCGTCTGGATCATTCAGCGGTGTCCTTTCTCCCGCAAAGTAGGGTAAAGTTATCAAACCATCCGATCCAGGTGCAATCTCAGAAATTCCTTTCATCATTTCTTCATATGCATTCAATCCTGCTGTTTTTTCCTTTTCCAAGTATTCAGAAAATAACTGTTCCAAATACCATTTTTGAAGTGTGCCTCCATTATTAGTTCCTGCTGCTACACTATAAGTTTCTGGAATTAAAAATGGATTTCCGCGCACTCGCTCATCCTGAATCAGCCGATCTGCACAACAATAGAAAAATAAGGACGATCCAAACTGTACCATCAGATCGCCTGGTGCAAGTACTCCTACACTGATTGCCTCAGCTGCTGAATCTCCAGTTCCAGTAATAACTGGCGTTCCTTCTTTGAGTCCTGCCTCCTTAGCTGCCTGCTTTGTTACCGTTCCACAAATATGGGTAACCGGCATTCCTTCTGCCAACTGCTCCGGCATACAAATCGGTTTACACATTTCTTTATGGATGCTCCCATCCGGATAATACAGCGGACGAAATGAAGCCATCCCCAAAAATGTGTCTATTACATATTTTCCAGTTAGTTTAAATGTTAGATAGGAAGAACCTGTCAAAAACTTGTGTGTGTGTCTATATACCTCAGGTTCATGATTTTTTATCCACAAAATTTTAGCAGATACATCTCCACTGCAAATTGGACGTCCAAATAGTTTTTTTACTTTTTCTGTGCCATAATACTGTGAGAGATATTCCATTTCTTCCACGCAGCGTGCATCAATACCATATAAAATTGCTTTTCGTAAAGGATGCCCGTCCTTATCAACTGGAAGGCAATCTGCTCCCAATGTGCTTCCCCCTACACAAGCAATTTTTTCTGGTTCTACACCACTCTGCTGTAAGAGAATTTTTGACAAAATGCAAAAATCATTCCACCATACCTTATCCGCGTCCTGCTCATAATAACCAGGTTCTGGATTTTCCATTCCGTGATGAGTAACTGCCCGACTTACCACCTTTCCAGACTCATCTGTTAGAACTCCTTTACTTGAATATGTACCAACGTCAATTCCTAAAAAATAATGCAACGTCTATACGCCTTCTTTCATTGTACAGCGATACGCCTTAACTACATCCATAAACTCCATGACTCTCTGTTTTTCAACAAAGTTCTCAAATTTACCATCTTTCTTAAAAGCAGTCCCTACACAGGCGCCATCACATTCACTAAGTTTTTCAACCACATTTTCCTTCGTACACCCTGTATTACAGAAAACAGGAACAAATCCAGAAACTGCCTTGACCCTGCGTACCAAACTTGAATCCGTTTCCTGACCAGCACTACTTCCAGAAACACAAAGACCATCTGGAAAGCAATGAAAAATCATGGATTTTGTTATTTTTTCCAGACTTCTCTCTGCTAGATATACATCCGACTCTGGATTTACCTTATATAGCAATTTCATTTTATCTAGTCCAAGTGCTTTTTTTCTACGCAAGACTTCTGGAATATTCGTATCTGTAATTCCATTTTCACCTATATAGGCACCCGTAAATGTACTTCTTACAAAATCTGCCTCGACTGCTGCTGCCAAATCGATCGTCGCCAATGGATTAGAAACAATATTGACACCAAATGGAACTTTTATCTCTTTTTTTAATTCTCCCACAATCCGTCCCATCGCTGCCACAGTTACGTAGGAAACCTTTTTTTCATACGGAAGGCTGAATTCATTGGCAATCAAAATTCCATCTACTCCTCCCTCCTGGAGCGCCTGAAGCTCTCTGGCTGCATTTTCAATTACCTCTCCCATCGTTGCATCTTTTTCATACAGAGGATCCCCCGGCAGCGCCCGCAAATGCAACAGTGCAATGATCGGCTTTTTTACATGAAATAATTCATCTGTCCACATATTCTTTCTCTCCTCTATTCCATGTACATTCTCAAATTCTGCACATTTCTTTTGTCATAACGAAATGGATCCAGGTAATACGCCGGTGCTGTCAGTTCCTGCGTAAAATATCCCTCATATCCATTTTTTACCATGTCCTCTAAATCCTTTCTTAAGTTTCTCTTCCCTTCACCCCAGATGTAATGCCCATAGGGATCACAATCCTGAAAATGTGCATGTACAATGTTTTCCTTTCCAAAAACATCAAACCACTGCTGAATCGTTTCACCAGAAACCGACATTGCTGTCAAATCAATCATAACTTTAAAGCGCGGATGATCGACTAAATCAAATAACTGTTTCATTTGCTGCAAACTATACCCAATTCTTGATTCCTGCGGCCGTAAAGACTCTGCCACAATTGTCACGCCATTTTCCTCTGCGACCTCACAAAGTCTCTGATGCATCTCAGCTGCCCGTTTCAATCCATCCTCCTCCGCTTCATCCCAGTAACCCCATCCGGAATTTGCTTCCATCTTCTCTGCCCCCAGCGCAGCTCCCAGACGTATCGCATTTGCAAAAAATCCAAATGTTTTTTCTCTCAGTTCTGGTTCTTTTACACCAAATTGGTAACCAAACCGGCAATTCTGTGGTGTAAATACTGGACACTTCAAGCCGTGTTCCTTTAATTTTTTACGAACCGGCTCCGGATCCTGATATTCATTTGGATCCAGCCAAAGTCCTTGATGCCCTCCCAGCAATTCTACATTTTTGATTCCCAGTTCCTGCATACAATCCAGGAAATAATCCAACGTATATTGGCAATAATGAAGATTCAATACCGAAAGTTTATCAAAATCAACTATTTTCATTTTCGCTTCCTCCTCATACAATTACTCCATTAATCCATTATAAACGGTTCTAATTCACGCATATTCTGCCGATCGGCTGCAGCCGGATCCTCCAGGTAGCGTGCATCATTCAGTGCCAAACTTAGCAATCCTTTATATTTGTACTGATCCAGACAAATCAATTGATCCTCTAACGGTCTCAAACCATCTCCCCATGCAAGGCATCCCTGCGGACGTCCATCCACAAAACGGATATGGTATATTTTGTCTCCAAATGCTTCAAACCAGTCTTTCATCGACTCTCCTGCCACTCCAGCACTCGTCAAATTCAGGGCAGCCTGTATCTGCGGCTCATTAACCGACTCCAAAAGTTTTTTTAGTTCTGGAAGCATATTAGTAACCGTTGCGTCTTCTGGCCGTACTGTTTCCACTGCAAGAACAACCCCCTCTTCCGCAGCCGTTTTTGAAAGCCGACGCAAGGTTTGAACCGCACGTTCAAAAATACGTCTCGGATCTTCATTTCTTGCACCGCCGCAGCAATTGAGTACCATCACTTTCGCACCAGCTTCTGCCGCTGCACGGATTCCATTTTCAAAATATCCGATTGAATGCTTTCTTGCCGTCTCATCATGACAGCAAAGTGCATAATTATAAATCGTACACTCCGGTGAAAAAGCTCCGATTGTCAATCCATAATCTGCTGCATTCTTTTTTAATTCAGCCGCATCCTCAAACCCATAATCATCTAGCAGGAAATGCGGTCTTGCACACCAAAACTCTATATTTTTTATTCCGAGAGCCTGCTGCGTTTTAAAGAAATAATCCAAAGTTCTGTATTTATAGTGCATATTCATTCCTGCAATCCGTTCCCGCCTTATCTTTATCATCCAGTTGTTCCTCCTCTCTACACACAAAGGCACTGCAAAAACCTTCGCTCTATCAGATTTCACAGTGCCCGCTTATTTACAGATTATATTTACATCTTTTGTCTTTCCCTAAGACTCACTTTCATCCCATACTTTACCTGGATGTTTATGCCACCATTTGAATACAACCGGGACAATGCAAAGCGCTGCCAGGTAAATCAAAATTGGTGTTACAGCTGCAATCCAGTTTCCCTGAACACAGGCAACCGGAACTGCCGCTAATGCAAAAATTTCAATAATTGACTCAATCGGTGTTACAATTGCTGCATCATCCAGTGTACAGCTCTTGTTCTCCGGATCTACAATTCTTAAAAGTGCCATGCCGATTGCTGTTACACCGGTCGAGTAACCATATACATAGATACCTCTCTCAAACCATTCCTGTTTTAAGAGTCTCGGTGCAATCACTGTAAAGTGGAATACAACCCAGACAATTCCAAATAACATCAGCAGGCCAAACGGAACTGCGTACTCAATAACAACCGGAATCTTAATTGATGCCACACCGAAAAATACAAGGAAATCAGTTGCACAGCTTCCCATACGGGAAATGATGCGGTTATCTACATATTTATCGGCTTTTATTCCTTTTAATACAAAATGAAATACAATTGCTACCAGGAAGCCGACAGAGAAACTCGGAACGCCAAGTCCGGTTGCTCCCTGAATTACATTTGTTAAAAGATATCCAATACCGGTTGGAATCAGAATCAGAAGAAGATGCCATGCCAGCGGATCAATTGCCATCGGTGAAACGGTTTCTTCGCCTAATACCGGGCGTTTTCCTTCTTCAATGAGTCCCGTGCGCATATCGTCAGGAAGCTGGCTGAAATCTTTTACAAACTTGGTATAGTTTCTTTTCGTTCCGATTTTGATCAAAATAATTCCACCAAAAATACCGGTTAAAATACCTACGGTTGCACTTGTCATCGCCAGATCTGTTGCATCTTCCCATCCAAGTGTGCCGAGTGTCGCGCCAAGTGCTGCTGCTGTACCATGACCTCCCTGAAAGCCTGCAGGAATCAACATTCCAAATGCCGGATTTAAATCAGGAGCAAACATTTTCAGGACTACCATTGCAAAAATAATCGGCATTGCATACTGAAATGCCCAGCCAATATTGCGGAAGCAGTAGTAGCTGCCAATCCGATCGAAATTTGTTTTCCAGCCACCAGCTGAAAAATTAAAGCCTCTCAGCCCAATTGATACAAATACTGCGATAATCAGCAGACCTGCATAAGAACCAAACTGTGAAGAAAAACTGATAATTCCAAAACCATTCTGTCCTAACGCAAGCCCGATAAATCCAGCCAGCAGACTGACCGGAACAAACAGGCTCTGCAGAATCTTGATTTTTTCCCTCAGCATTTTCGCCACAAACAGGAAAATACCTGCCCACATGAAATCCACCAACATGGAATACGCATTAAACTCCATCTTTTGTCCTCCTCATTTCTTTTTTATGATGCTACTGCAATGCTTTTTTTGCTTTTTCCCTAACCATACTCAATTCCACTTCTGTCATATCACAGTATTCGCTGTTTTCTGTTGTCGTCCCCGCATCCTGCACATATATCAGCTTTGTATCCTTCTGTGTGATCGTATTAAACCATGTTCCCTGCAAAACATTGTAAACTTTATTTGGCTCCATCGGAATTACATCAATCTTAAATGCATCATTCTCGCGGGACGCTGTCAAAAGAACTGCTTTTCCCTGAACCAGAATAAACTGCTCATCGGTTGCGTGATGCACTTCCAGATACTGAATCTTCTCAATATCATTATTAGGCTTCCAGTTTTTAATACATACGACCCATTTTTTATTGTCATATACACACTGAATACCTTCCCCTTCATACTCAAACACATCTGCTTTCATGACATTTCCTCCTACCTTCTTTTCAAATTCTTCTCGTTCCTGCAGGTTTCAAGCGAATCATTTCATATCATGTCATTATAATACATCATATATCATTATGTTGTCAATGCTAATTTGTCATTTTACATATTTTTTTTTAGGGGGTCAGCCTCTCTTCCTATCATATTTTTATTACGTTTTCTTTTTCACCACACACATCCATATCAATTTTCACAATTTTTTTCACTTGTCTGTTATCTTTTTCAGCAATTCTTTGATGCCAAACGTTCTGATTTTTTACTTACACTATACTCACTCTAAATTAACTTGCCCGTATAGACAAAACAGCGAGGTCTGCTCCATACGGTCAGGCCTCGCTGTCTGTCTAAGAAAATATTTAATTGGAGGATCTTTAGTATTCCACTTTCCACATATAACGTCTTTCATCCATAGAATGGCCACGCACTTCCGCCATCTGGGAAACATAGTATCTCTCAATCGGAATCATAACAACCGGATTAAAGAATTCTACGACGCTCTTATCGATTTTACCGCCATTTAATTTTTCAAAATCAATTACAATATAATTTTCCGCATAAGTACGCAGGAATTTTAAGCAGCGTTCATCCAATGCGCGGGTTCTTCCCTCACTCATCAGAAGGATCATCGGAAGCTTCTTATCCGTTGTTTCAAATGGACCATGGAAGTACTCACCCGTGTGCAGGCACACAGCATGCTTCCACTGCATCTCCATGAAATGACAGCAGCACATGGAATATGCAACTCCATAGTTTGAGCCAGATGCCAGCACGTAAAATACAGGTTCATCTTTATATTTTTCTGCCCAGGCTTTTGCATCCGCCAAAACATTTTTCTTGCCTTCTTCTATAATTTCATCAATGTAACGGTATGCTTCCATCGCCTTGTCATAATTCTCCCAGTTTTCAAACTGTTTTAACAGCTCAAAACCAATCCGAAGGGAGTTCGCCTGGTTAGAATCACTATATACCTGATCATCTCCATTTGAATATGTCACAATATACTGTCCAACTTTTGCCATACCTGTCTGCATATTTCCTGTCATAGCGATTGTCACTGCACCTGCAGCATTGGCTGTTTTTACTGCCTCCACGGTCTCAGGCGTTGCCTTTAATGAACAAATAACTGCGACGCATCGCTCATCCAGTTCTTTTGGGGTTGCATGAACAAACTCATTGCTTGTATATGTAGTAGCGCTAAAAGTTTTTGCCTCACTCTGAAGAAGGTACAGCCCTGGGAAAATAGCTGCCTTAGATCCGCCGCAAGCTACAAAATACACATGCTTTAATCCACCCAGTTTGTCCATCTTTTCTTTGATCTCTGCTACAATTTCTTTTACTGATTTTTCCATCTTTCTGATCTCCTTTTCTTTTTTTGTATCAATTATTTGTCAAAATGACTTTCCATGTCCAAAAGCCCCCTGAACCATACAGGTTTTCGAAGAAAACTCTGCCCCTGCTTCCAGTGCTTTCCTTATCTCTTTTTCATAAATGCTTTCTTTCATCTGTATGCCATACTTTTTCCGGCTCTCCAGAAACGAAAGCAGAAATGCCGTTGCAAATGAATCCCCTGCTCCCAGCGTATCTACTGCTTCAACCAGATGCGGCGGCTGCTCATAAAACTGCGTTCCATCAAATAGAACTGCTCCATAGCTTCCTCTTGTTGCAATTACCATTGGGCATCCAGCACGAAACATTTTCTTACAAATTTCTTCCGCATCCTCTCTCGAAACGGAACCACATGAAAGAAACGCATACGTAATATACGGAGCAACCTTTTTTACTCGTTCTTCATCGATCCACTGACCCGAAAAATCATACGATACAGAGATTCCCTGTTCTGCCAATTTAGGAAGCTGTTCATCAAAATAGCTATTATTGGTCGTGTGCACATGATCAAATGTTTTAATATACTCCAGATCTTCCACGTCCAGATTTAACGGATTTTCTTTTAATACGCCGCCTTTGTTGCTTCCGAGAAAGACACGGTCTCCGTCTACCAGCGTAACCCTCGCATAACCATTTTCTCCTTCATACTGACGGCACCGGCTGTGTTCTACCTGCAGCTCATCGAGTGTTGCTATCACATGTTCTGCAACCTCATCCCGTCCGAACACTCCCATATAAGCTGACTCTGCCCCCAGCATCCCTGCATAAACCGCAAAGTTTGCAGCCTGACCTCCCGGAAACATAAGCCTGAGATGTTCATATTTGTCGCACACATTGTCCCCAATTCCAATGACCCGCATTTTTTCATCTCCTTTGGATTGATTATATATCATTATATAATGTTATGATATCATATTATACTTATGTATGTATTTTGTCAAGTGATTTCTGCATTTTTTTACATCACTTTTTTCTAGGTACTGTTCACGCATACGTGCCGGTAATGGAATTTCTATCATCTCCGTTTCCGTGTTCCTGATAAAAAGAAAAGGCTGACTCCTGTTAGCGCAAATTTTTCTTGCTTCCTAACCTGAATCAGCCTTTTCTTTTCAATTAATTTACTCGATTCCTATTGTAGATTCACAGACATAAAATGAGCATTTTTCTCCATTAAACACCTGATGCCCTACATAAATGGGTTCCTTCTCAGCCGTATATGCCACACTTTTGATAAAAAGCATCGAAGTTCCTTTCGCCATCTGCAAAAGCTCTGCTTCCGCTGCTGTCGCCTTGCAAAGTTCAATCCATTTTTCTGAAATTGCCACTGCTGTATGAGAGTGTTCCTTCAAAAATGTAAACAATGAATTGTCATCAAATCGTTCTTCCAGAAGAAATGCATATTTAAGTGGAAAATAGTTACGCTCAATCGCCATCGGCATACCATCCGCATAGCGGACTCTGGATATATAGATAACCTGGCTGCCTTTTTCCACATTCAAAAGCCGGGCTATCTTTTCACTCGCCGGTTCCAGCCTGTTTTCAAGCATACGTCCTCCGGCCTTCATTCCCATATGAGCACACATTTCCGAAAAACTCTGCAATTTTTTCATATCCTTAGTTACTTTGCGCTGGCAGACAAATGTTCCTTTTCCTTGCTTTTTTTCTACAAGTCCTTTTTCCACCAATTCGCTGACTGCTTTTCGAACTGTAATGATACTGACTCCAAACGATTTTGCCATTTCACCTTCCGTTTGCAGCTTTTCTCCTGGTTTATATTCACCATTACTTATTTTTTGCTCAATTTTTTCTTTTAATTGGACATACAGCGGCACTGCGGCACTACTATTTAACATTTTCTTTCTCCCTGTTCCTAATAACATGAATGATATAACTCTTTATATAACAATATAAACTATATCTAAATAAAAAGCAATCCTACATTGATGCCAATGGAAAATCTACTTCCAGGACTATTCGAAAACTTGGCACCTTAAAAGAATTGCTGGTTGAACACGGTCCTACAAGAGATGACGTTATGGCTTGGGCAAAAGAACAGGCCCGGATTGAAACAGACTATGAATTTATCACAAAACGAAAAAGCACCGCCGGAAAAGCTATATAGAATAAGCCTTTCTGCGGTGTTTTTCCAAACATTACTGTCAAAGACGGGAATATACCACCCTTTTCCAATTTTGTCAACGTCACTTTTGTCATTTTGCACAATAAGCAATTTTCTTTTTTGACAAGAAAAAGCATTTTTCACAGTTCTTTTTTACGAATCTTTCCGCTTTCAGTCTTTGGAAACTCCTTTAGAAAGACAAATTCGCGTGGAATCTCATAATCTGCCAGTCTTTCTGCCAAAAATTCCCGAATTGCCATATTGGTACAACCACATTTTCCGCTGTCACTTCCGGCAATTTCTTCCCTTTCAGCTTCTTTCTCCCACACAATCCACACTTTCAGATAATCGCGCCCATGCTCATGGACTGCCTTCACTGCCGTCTCTGCCACTCCCGGAAATGTCCGCACCACTTCTTCGACCCGGAGGGATGACACTTTTCTCCCATTTATGTTGCAGATATCATCATCCCGCCCATCAAAATAGAAGAGTCCCTCTGCATCTGTGTGACCGCAATCCCCAATCACCGCGTCATTTCCAATTCCAAGGATTCCATACCGCGTTTTTACATGAAAATGGTCGTTTTCAATCCAGACATCCACCTCTGGAAATGCACGACCAACCAGCGTCGTATCTTCTTTCATCTCACTTCCATGGATATAGGTAATATAGTTCAGCTCGCTGGCGCCATAATACAATGTAATCTCCGCTTCGGGAAATGCCTTTTTAAACTGCACTGCCTCCGCACCGCCCATACTCTGGGAGCCGCTGACAAAAGAAATAATCCGGTAATTGACCGCCTGTTCCCGCTCATAGATACGCCGCAGCGCCCGCAGCTTGACCGGAATCAGATAGACGCAGGTCGCCTGTTCTGCCTCGATCATCCGCTTCCAGAGGCGCGGATCAAAGGAATCCGCCGCAACGACGCTTCCGCCGGACGCAAGCTGCGCCATATAAAGGTTCAGGTTGCCCGTAAACGCCAGGCTCCCCTGCATAAACGTAATGCTTCCCTCTCCCATTTTGAAAATTTTATTCTGAAGCTTAAAAAAATCGTGCCAGCTTTCAAAGGAGCGGAACAATACTTTCTGACGACCGGAGGTTCCCGACGTCATCACACCCATATATGCCCCTTCCGGAGGTGTCACGTCACGCAATTCATCGGAAATTTTTACATCGGACGGTGCAATCACCGGAACCGTATTTCCGTCTCCATATGCCAGAAACTGAATAAGCTGATGCGCGATCGTCGGTTCCTGGATCCAGTGGATGTGACGTTTTCCCTGTTTTTCTTCTATCTCTTTCGGATGTTTCCTTACACGTTCTGCCGCCTCGATGAGCTCCCCGAACGTATAGCGCTCTTTCTCCGTGATCAGGGCTTCCCACTCTGGCGGGTGTGCCCGGAGCGCATCCAGATATGTATTTATACGTTGTGTCTGTATTTCTTTCATGATTAATTCCTGTCTTTTACTTATTTTTATATAGAACTTTTTACCAATTTGAGCTTTTAAATTTACCACATTTACTTTTTATATTATTCAAGCACTGTCTTCATCTACTTCATTACTTTCTCCACCAGAATACTGCTTCCGATCCCTCCGGCGGCTGCCACGCAGCACATTCCCAAATGCCCATTTTTATGTTCCAGTGCTTTCATCAGATGCAGCAGAATCATTGCGCCGGAGACTCCATATGGATGCCCATAGGCAAGTGCCCCGCCCCAGATATTATAACGGTCTTCAATCCCCGGAAATGCACGTTCAAATAGAACATCAATAACGGCAAACGCTTCATTGACCTCAAAAGCATCGATCTCCTGATAAGAATGCCCCGTTTTTGCAAGTATCGCCTTAGCAGCGCTGACGGCTGATTTTGGGCTCATCATCGGATCATCCCCGATCGCTGTACCAAACCAGAAACGGCATTCTGCTTTCCGTCCCTGTTCCCGCAAAAACCGTTCCGAACAAAGTACCACAAATGCCGCGCCATCGTGCATCAGACACGCATTTGCCGCCGTGATTTTCGTGCCATTTGGAAGCAGATACGGCAGGCGGTCGATCAGACGCTGGCTCATTGTCGGACGGATTCCCTCATCCCGGCTGCTGCCGTCGATGGAAACCGTTATATCCTCCAATATTCCCTCTTTGCGCGCCTGCGCCGCCCTCTTATGGCTCCGGAGCACCCAGGTGTCCATCTCTTCCTTAGAGATATTTTCCCGGATCGCAGTCTCCTCCGCGCCCTCTAACATAACCTGCTCGCCGCGCTTTCCCGGCACAAACTGTGCAACCGTATACACCTTTCCACCGTCATACTCTGGATGGTTCGGGGACATCATGCGGTACGGCTGTACCGAAGAACTCTCCATTCCCCCGGCAATGACCAGATCCGCCATCCCGCTCTCAATCTTGGCTGCTGCCGCGCTGATCGCCTCCAGCGCCGACCCGCACTGCAGATCCAAAGTAACCGCCGGAATCCGCTCTGGAAACCCTGCCGAAAGTGCCGCCAGACGCGTGATATTGCCGCCTCCCCCGACCGCATTTCCTCCTATTATATAGTCGATCGCATCGGTTGGAAGCTCAAATCGCGAAACCACCTCCCGCAGCACCTCCGCCCCCAGCTTTTCCGCCGGGATATGACGGTACATTCCATCTTTCACCCCGATGTAACTGCGCAAACCGCCCAGAATATATACGTGATTCATACTTTTCTCCTGTTTTTCTTCTATTCCTAATTAAAATTAAAGGGATGCGGCAACGGACTCCTCATGCCTCCTGGCTGCATTTCTGCACTAAAAGGCTGATTCTGTTCACTACCACATCCCATCTTTATTTTCTATCTAATTTCCAAATAAGCCCGTCCGCTTCAGCGCCTTTCCAAGTGCTACCGCTGCCACACACTTAACGATGTCCAGCGGAATAAACGGAATTATCGACTGCACGATAACTGCACCCCACGGCTGTCCGGTCACGTGTTTCATCCAGCCTGCACCGAATGCGTAAATCACCGGAATACCAACTACAATCAGGAACGCTGTCTGGAATGCAACATTTTTCCATTTCCGGCAAAACAGGGAAATCAGGAACGCTACAACCAGAAATCCGATATAGTAACCGCCGCTCGGTCCAAGCAGTTTTCCCGGTCCTGCGCTTCCGCCGCTGAATACCGGCACGCCGCATAAGCCTAACAGCAGCCAGCTCGCCATAACTAAAATGGTATCCTGTGGTGCAATCAGCAGACCGATCAGGTTGACAATCATCGTCTGCGCTGTGATCTTTGCATCCGAAAACGGAAGCGGAATCGCAATATACGAAGACACACTGATAAGAGCCAGCATCATCGCCAAAAGTGTAAGCCGCTTCGCGCTCCATGCGCCGTGTACGTTCACTGCACTTGTCTCTGAACTCATTATATATACCTCCTCAGTGATAAAATTCTAAGCCGTGTAATGCATTTTCCTATGAATCACACACAGAGAATCTTTGCTAGAAAAGAGTATATCGGAATTTCAGAAGATTGTCAACCTTGTTTTTATAAATGGTTTACATATGCACCCATAGCTCCTCTGCACCCACTTTATCATCGGCATCCCTATTTTTCTGTAATCGAAAGAATTTCCTTTCCCTCTTGCTTCGTTCTCAGATACACCGCGTTTCTTCCCTCCTGCCCCGAATCCGACAGATATACCTCCTCATCAGGACGAAGTGGGGCAAGAAAACGTACTTCCAGAGCGGTCTGTCCCTTCATCCAGCCCTTCTTCCACAGACGAAGCAGGCAGGCATTCATAACAAGAAACCCCGGCAGAACTGCCGCTTCTCCCTGATGGATCGGATTGGTATCTGCCGCCTCCCGGAGATATTCTTCCATCTGGCTGCGGCTAAATACCAGCGTATTATCATCCTCACTGCCCAGTTCCGTAATTGCTTTCATGAGCGGCATTTTCTCTTTTTCCGGGACAAGGACGCTCTGGCGCGGTTTTACCAGCAGCACTTCCATCTCCTCATTTTCCCGTTCCTTTTCCTCCTCCGCTGCCGCTATGCGGACCCGGATTGCCGAGCGGCCTTTTTTGATGATTTCTGGAGTTAATTTGGTATGGCAAAACTCATTCTCCCCCTGTTTGGGCTGCCAGTCCAGATGAAGTGTAGTTGTACCTATCATCCATCCCTCGTATCCTTCCAATGTGGAGAGAGCGCGCTCAAAGCAAAGAAGCTTCTTTTTCAATCTATCATTCACGGTATTTTCGACCTCTTCGTTATAAATTGTAAATCTGACTCGCATGCACTTTTCTCTGCTCATTATACTAGTTCTGTTCCAGAATCACAATATCCGAATCTCCCGCGTCTCCCCCTGATCCACCGGAATAAATCGGTCTTTTAAGCCCGGCGTCAGCCAGATCGTGCCGCTCTCGTCAACCAGGACTGCCTCATAGTCCTGATGCGCCGCCCAATGTGCTGCTGCCTTTTCCCGTCCCATGACAAACAGGGCGGTCGAAAGCCCATCGCAGCGCAGTCCGCACGGTCCGATGATTGTCACAGAAATCAGCCCGCTCTGCGCCGGCGTCCCAGTGGACGGATCCATGATATGCCAGTAAATTGTTCCGTCATCATCCGTGAAATAGCGCTCATAGCCGCCGGAGGTAATGACCGCCTCATCCTGCACCCTGACTCCGCCCAGATAGCCGTCGCTCTCCGGATCCTTGATACCGACATACCATTTCTCGCCATCCGGTTTTGTTCCGATCGTCTGGATATTGCCTCCAAGACTGAACAGTGCGCTCGTCACGCCGTCCTCCTTCATAGTCTTTACCACCTCATCTCCGGTAAATCCCTTTCCGACACCGCCTAGATCCACCATCATTCCTGGCTCGATCGATGCCGTATCTGCTTCTAAACCGACCAGACGATAATCGACCGATTTAAGCAGGCTTTCCCGCTCGCTCTCACTGGGGACCCGGTAATTTCCCGTTGTAAATCCCCAGCTTTGCACAACCGGATAAATCGAAATATCGAGCGCACCATCTGTTTCCGCTCCCAGCGCCAGCGCCTCCTGCATCAGATAACGCGTATCATCGGAAAGTTTCGCTGTTTTCTCCTGATTTAGATAGAAAATATCGCTGTTTTCCTGCGTTGTCGAAAACTCCCCTTCCAGCTCTTCCACCCGCCGTTTCACTTTTTCCTGCAAATTTGCACTTCCACCGTAGGCATCAAACTGCATCACAGTATCCATCGCAAACACCGTCCAGTTCTGCCCTTCTCCCGGATTCTGGTTCGAATTTGAGGGATTTTTCTCTAAATTTTCGTTTTTTTCTACTGCTGCCACATTTTCTGCCGTCTCTTCCGTAGACGCAGATAAACGAGGACGGTCATTCTGGACCGCCCCCGTTTGATCCGGCTGCGATGAAGCACCGCAGCCACACAGCAGCAGGGTTAATAAAATCCACCACTTCTGTTTCAATTTTTACTCCTTTAAATACAACTACTCTTCTTCAGAAACAGACTCTTCTTTCTCAGAAGCATCGCCTTTATCTCCGTCGGATTCTTCCTTATCAGAAGTATCATCTTTTACGTCACCGGTCTCATCCTTCTTGGAATCATTGTCCTTAGATTCGTCCGTTTCATTCTTTTTGGAATCGTCACCAGTTTCGCCGGATTCATCTTTCGAATCATCCTTGTCAGCATCGCCTTTATCTGAAGTTTCGTCTTTCTTCTCATCCGAAGTATCCTTGGACTCGTCCGAATCCGCTTTCTTGTCCTCGTCTACTTCCGGTGCCTTGTTCGCATCGTCTGTCTCGTTCTTCTTATCGCCATCTGGTACATCTGCCTTGTTTTCGTCATTCGTCTTCGGCTCTTCCGGTGTCGCGTCCTCTGCCGGTGTTTGCTCCGGTGTGGTTACTCCCTCGGTTGGGGTGGTGACGATCTCGCTTGGGAGGACTTCGTCGGCAAGAAGCGTTTTGGATTCCTTGATTAATTTCCAGTTTTTATCAAGTTTGCACTCAATCGTTCCGTTATTCTTAGTGTCGATAAGAATTTCATTATTCTCTTCTTTACTCAATCCGGACACTGAAACCTTTAAACAATCATAATTATCATTGCTATAAGATGTATCCGTTGCATGCGGTGCAAACTCCCCACTTCCAAGGAACGAGGAAACGGATGCCTTGCTATACTCTGTTCCATTTACCGCAACCGAATCAATCTCCTTTAAGAAGGTTTTTAACTTTTCTCCCTCAACTCCATTGAAGCGAATCAGTAAATAATCTCCTGTCCAACCACTCTCTTTTACAACACTGGAAACCTCAATTTCTGTATCTGCTTTCTGGCTCTCAACTGTAACCGTGATCGACTGATTCTTGTAACCTTCTGCCTCAATCACAATCTCAATCGCACTTCCATCTGGTCCTGCGGTTAAATCACTGGTTGTGATAATCAGTTTATTATCCTGAACATTAAATCCAAGTTCTTCATCATCTGATGTTATCACCTTGATTGCTTTCAGGTATTTCGCAAGCTCATCCGCATTATCTTTTCCAGTCAGGGTTAAATTACCTCCCTCGGAAATCTTTTCCGGTCCAGTCAGCGTCGGTGCATCAAGAAGTTCCTCGTCATCCTGTTTGAGATTTCCATTTTTATCAACTACAATCGTTACTTCTGGATAATCTCCATCTGCATTAATCGTAATTGTGGTATCCCCATCCGTATTAAATGCACTGTCAGAAACAAGCAGGCTATCTTTGTAATTGTTATGTGCATCATCATAAATATCTGGCGCATATTCCTTATCTCCTAATGTCCAGCTTGACTGTGGAGAATACTTAGTTGTTCCTACCACTACTGAATTGATGCTCTTTACATATTCTTCTAATGCTTTTTTGTAGGCAAAATCAGAAGGTTTCATACCAGTTCCATCAGAATAGGTAAACTGTATTACATATCCCTTTTCACCATATCCATTTGCCTTTCTGATTTCCGAAGCACCAATCTCAATCTCCTGCTCATCTGGGATTTCTTCCTCTTCCTTCTCAACCACAAATTCACATCTCAGCGCCTCTGTGTAGTAATTCGAACGAAGAGTCAGCTTATAGCTTCCCGGCTGAACCTGATGGAGAATCAGCTTCTTGCCATCCCCGGATACTTCATAGTAAACATCGTTGCTGCTGGACACGCCCTTCGTGTAGATATTTCTCTCAACCGCATCTTCCTCGTCAGAAAGCAGGGTAACAGATTTCAGGTTCTTCAGGAAATCTCCCTTGCTGCCATTAACGGTAAATTCAGCATCTGCAAAATAGTAAGTCTTATTAGAATCTTCTTTTTTCTCAGCTGCAAACGCCTCTTTATCTTCCGCATAATCAACGGTCAGCGATAAATCGTTTTCCAGCACCTTATCGTATGTAAATGCGATACTCTGGCTCTTATATCCCGTTGCATCGACAGTCAGCTTATACTCCTCACCAGCCTTGAATACATCCGCATCAATGGTAATGGTGCTCGCTTCTTTATCGATGAAATATTTGGTCTTGCTGAGTGCCTGCCAGTTTCCGTTGACAACGATACTCTGAACCGCCTCGATATACTCTGTATCCTCTGTCCGCAGGACTACCGGCTCGCCCTCTTTGTTCTGTACAACTGTAATCGCCGGTGCATCCTGACGGGAGAAGTTTCCATTGTACTGGATATCGCCGAGCAGACCATCTTCGAGAACCTCTTTTGCCGTTGCCGGATGGTTCGGATCCAATGCTCCATTTTCACGGTAATCTGCAAATGGAAGCATTCTGTTCTCTTCGTATTTCTGATTCTCGCTCTTATTTACGTAGTCTGTCCATCTGAAGAAATCATCATCTCCAGTATCATAGACTGCATCCGGAATCGCATTGTCCCACCACTCCATCACTGCCTTGGACGCATCATTTTCCATCTTGGTCTGTTCAAGGAGATATGCATTTACAAGCAGATCTGAATCAAAAATCAGGTTTGCAGAGATTGCAGAGCTTCCTGAGCTGCTGCCGCTGGAGCTTCCACTTCCGCTGGAACCAGTCGATGCGGTGCTGATACCGTCGAATCCGTATGCCGCCATTTTCTGGCCATTGGTCTGTTCCTTCTCTTTTACCGGCTCTGCGCCCGTTGTCACCTTGAAGCTCTTGGAGAATGACCGGAAACCATTTGCATATACAGTGATCTTGTAGTTGCCCTTGTATGGCAGATGGTCTGTATTATCATTGTACAGAACAAATAAATCCTGGCTGTAGAGATACCAGTCATCGATCATCTTAAGGTCGCTTACTGTTCCGTTCGGATCTTCCAGTGTCACACGCTCGATCGGTGTCTCAATTCCGTATACCAGATCGCTGACTGCAAAATGGAGGTTCTTTCCGGACTGTGGTGTTTCCTTAAGCTCCAGCGTCGGTACTGTCTCATTGACGACATGAATCGGAACGAGCGCGGAACCGCCCGCCGACGATACAACCCGCACATAATAACGTCCATTATTGAAGAAATTGCTCTGTCCTGTCTGGATGGTCAGCTGTCCAACGCATCCCTGTCCGTGCGCTACATTCTTTTCACTGTCAAATGCGAGACCCGGATTGATTGTGTTCTTCTGCTCATTATATTCAACCAGTTCCAGCTTGCGGATGCCGTCAAACCACTTTTTTTCTTCGTCTGTATTATAGTTAAACAGAATGGTAACGGTTGCTTTTCCATTTTTTTGAAGAACTGCATCCGGTGAATAGCTCGGATGAGTCTGTTTTTCCTCATTCAAGTTATATGTAGTCTTTTTCGGAGAAATGCGGGCATTTCCGTCTTCATCGTAATTGGTCAGATAATAGTCCCAGTGAGCAACCGGCTCATGCGTCAGAATCTTCTCAGGCAGATAGCCGTTGTTTTTCTCATATACAGCATCCTCCTGACTCTCATTGCTCAGAACCACCGTCTCTTCCTTTGCCGCATCTTCCTTGCTGCTGACGGTTACTTTGCCCGGTGTGCCAATAAGCGCCAGTTTTGCCATACGTCCGTCATCTGTGATCGGAGTTAAAAGATTGGTTACATCTTTTCCATCGACCTTAACAACCGTATTGTCTGCATTGTATCCTTCATCAAATGCGATCGGAAGCCACCAGCCCAGGGAATTTACCTCGGTAAGCTTTGTCTTCGTCTCATCTACCAGCGAAACCATCTGCGGCTTGTCTGGATTTTCAGTGTTTCCGTTATCTCCGGCATTTCCGCCATTCTGATTTCCGTCATTCCCGGAATTACCGTTATTTCCAGAATTACTGTTATTTCCGGAATTACTGTTATTTCCAGAATTACTGTTGCTTCCAGAGCCCCCCGAATGGCTGCCGCCGGAACTGCCGGAATTCCCTGAACCGCCTCCTGATACGCTGCTTCCGGTGCCGGCTGCTGCCGGGTTGCTCACGTAACCTCTATCCGCACGGGTCTGGACCTCTCCGTTTTCATTGACCCACTGTCCATCTGCATTGACGCTGTAGCCGTCCGGTGTCCGGCCTTCGGTGTGCATCTGACCAAAGTTTTCTGCACTCGAGTTATCAAAATAATAGCATTTTCCATCAATCCACTGCCATCCGGTCACGGTCATACCTTCCGTTCCATCGGATGCAGTGCTGAAGAAATACCATTTTCCTGCATTGTCCTTCCACCAGCCGCGGCGCATCTGTCCTTCCACGCCATCGGCTGTTGTGTTCATATAGTACCGGCGTCCATCGACGGTGATCCATCCAGTCATCATCCGTCCGGTCTGCGGATCCAGATAATACCAGCCGCTCTCGGTCTTGACCCATCCAGTCTTAAGCGTTCCGTCCGTTCCCTGATATTTCCAGTCCTGTCCTTCCTGAATCCAGGCGCCGGTCTGTACTCCGGACTCCGATGCCGGTCCGGTTGAAGCATAAGCAGTACCTGCCTGCGCCGCCGCTAACACGGTCACCGCTGCCAGAATTGCCTGCCGGGATCTTCCCTTACCTTTCATACATATTCCTCCATATAATCTTTTGTAATATCTTACTCTCCGCACCGGATTAGGCATCCATAACTCAGGCGGCCGAGGAGGTTAGTATATACTAATCCAATAAAATCTGTCAATTATTTAAATCTGTTTAAAAATGAGAATTTTTATCTATTTTTTAATCGAATTTTATTCTCAATAAAGCATTGGTTTTTTAGTTGCTAAAACTAACATGCAAATTTCTTTTTCCATTCAGCACATGTTAAGTCTCATTTTGCAGCGATTTTTCCGCCTTTTTCCCTGATATTGCCTCGCTTGCCATGAATTTTTAAAAAACATATTTTGAGAATTTTTATCCATTTGCTTCATTTCGTATATTTTTATCCTTTTCGCACATACTCCATCTGTAAACATTTTGTCCCATTCCAGTCCCTTCGCGGTCACTGATATTGGCTTCTCTGATAGGAGATTTACACGATGCAGATTTCTTCATCCATTGAAAATAACCGGACTTTTTTTCAAAAAAAGCTCCGACCGGACATCAGTTTTGATGTCGTAGATCGGAACCTGATGATCGGCGGGCGCGATGCCTGCCTCTACTGTATTGATGGTTTTACCAAGGACGATACGCTTTTAAAAGTGCTGCAGGCGATGAGCAGCATTGAAACCGCCCAGATGCCTGACAATGCAAACGATTTTGCCGCCCTCTACCTCGCCTACGGCGAAATCGGGCTGGAAACGGATTCGGACGCGCTGATTATCCAGCTTCTCTCCGGTGTTCCTTTTCTTCTGATCGACGGGTATGCACAGGCACTCACAATAGACTGCCGCACCTATCCCGCCCGCGGAGTCAGCGAACCTGAAAAGGATAAGGTATTGCGCGGCTCGCGCGATGGTTTTGTCGAAACGCTTGTGTTCAATACGGCTCTGATCCGGCGGCGCATCCGCGATCCGAAGCTGCGGATGGAAATCATGAATATTGGGGAAAGTTCGCACACCGATATCGCCATCTGCTACATGGAAAACCGGGTGGACACCGAACTTTTAAACCGCATCCGCACCCGGATTCAAAAAGTGCATGTCGATGCCCTCTCGATGAACCAGGAAAGCCTTGCCGAATGTATTTATCCGCACAAAT
Source organism: Clostridium fessum (assembly GCF_027698965.1). Lineage (NCBI taxonomy): Bacteria > Bacillati > Bacillota > Clostridia > Eubacteriales > Clostridiaceae > Clostridium > Clostridium fessum. The sequence goes on along the minus strand of NZ_JAQEQF010000004.1, from coordinate 266,445 downwards.
GGTTCAATCCGTTCCCAAAATTTCGTTTTTCAGAGCGTCCGGATACCTCCGCTGCCTCGATTCTGGAAGGAAATATCATCATTCTGGTGGACAATTCGCCATCCGCAATGATTCTGCCATCCTCTGTTTTCGATATCATCGAGGAAGCCGACGACTACTATTTTCCACCGCTGACCGGCACCTATCTGCGCCTGTCGCGGACGGTCATCTTTTTCCTGACCTTATTTCTGACACCGCTGTGGCTGCTTTTTATGCAGAATCCCGGCTGGATCCCGGAATGGCTCGCTTTTATCCGTGTCACCGACGAGATCCATGTGGCGCTGATCTATCAGCTCCTGATCCTGGAATTTGCCATCGATGGTCTGCGGCTCGCGGCAGTCAACACCCCCAGCATGCTGACGACACCGCTCAGTGTCATCGCCGGTATCGTGCTTGGAGAATACTCGGTCAAATCCGGCTGGTTCAACAGCGAGACGATGCTCTATATGGCGTTCGTCACGATCGCCAACTACTCGATGACGAGCTTCGAACTCGGCTACGCACTCAAATTCATGCGCGTCCTGCTCCTGATTCTGACCTTTTTCCTCAATCTCTGGGGCTTCATCGCAGGAACACTCATTGCCGTCGGCTGCCTTGTCTTTAACCGGACAATCGCCGGAAAAAGTTATATTTACCCGCTAATTCCATTTCACTGGAGTGAATTAAAAAAGCGGCTGCTCCGGAACCGGCTGCCGCATGAGGAGAAAAACGGGTAAGAATGTCGCATAAAATGTCCGCATACCCACAACTGCCCGGATGGTTCCGGATACTGGCTGTGGTTTATGCGGACATTTTAACTTCTATATCTATCTTCTATTTTTCTTTCTTATACACTACCTCTTTCAGCACCTCCAGCGCCTCCTCATACCGCTCTGCCCCCATCGAGGCACAGGACAACAGGAGCTTCGGATATCCCTCTTGAAAATGATGCTCCTGTTTTTCCAAAAGACTCCCGACCGACTCCACCGGGCGGACGGCGACGCCTGCCTGTGCCGCACGCCCGGCAATTTCCGCCGATGTAAGCGGGCTGTCAAGCTCCATGAGAACCAGAAAACCGGCATCGCCCAGATGCGTTCGCGCTTTTTCTCCAAAAATGCGCCGCACCGCATCACACAGACACTTTGCCTTTGCCGCGTACAATTTCTTGGACTTTCGGATCTGGCTTTCCAGATGTCCGTCCCGGATAAACTGGCAGAGGGCAATCTGCTCTGCCTTGGACGCCGTCTGGTTATAAAAACGCCCCCGCTCCTGATACCGTTTCAGCAGATCCGGCGGCAGGACCATGTAGCTCATGCGGATCGAGGGAAGAAGCAGCCTTGAAAATGTCCCCAGATACACGACGCCCCGCCCGCCGGAAAGCCCCTGCAGGGACGGTGTCGGGCGGTTATAATAGCGGAACTCACTGTTGTAATCGTCCTCAATAATCAGCATATCCTCGCGCGCCGCATCCTTTAAAAGCTTCATCCGGTCGCCCACCGGCATGACCTCGCCCCAGACTGTCATCTGCGATGGGGTCAGATAGCAAACACTTCTCCCTGTATGTCTCATCGCCTCTGACATCTGTTCGGATAACCCTGTTTTCATCTCTCTTGCACATACATCTGGCTTTTCTATTCCGCACAAATCCTTTTTTGAGGACTCAATCCTCCTATCATTACTTTCCCAATATTCTCTTATATCTCCGGTCCGAAACCCATAATCCTCAAAAATCTGGCGTCCCTGCCGGAACGACGGATTAAAAAACCATGCGCTGTCCCGCTCCCGCAGCATCGGGCACAAAATATGCAAGAGACTCTGCACACCCGCCCCTACTACGATACTGTCCGGCGTACAGATCACATTGCGGTGGCGCCCCAGATACGCGCAGAGCGCCTCCCGGAATTCCCGCTCTCCCTGCGGTTCGCCATAAGAAAGCAGCCGCTCATCCTGGCGCAGGGCGCTCTTGACATAGCGCCGCCATAAATCAAACTGGAAGCTCTCCCGATCCACATTCGAAGACGCAAAATCATACCGGATTTCCGGGCGTTCCTCCTGATGCGGCACACCGTGCTCTATTTCCTCCCGGTTTGCAGCCGCCAGCACCGCATCCGTTACATAAAAGCCGCTCTGCGGACGCGAAATGATATAGCCATCCGCCGCCAGCAGCATATACGCCGTCTCCACCGTCGTCCGTGAAAGCTGCAGCTGCAGGGAACATTTGCGGATCGACGGCAGCTTCGCTCCCGGCTTCATCTGCCCGGACACGATCAATTCTTTGTAATATTCATATACTCTCAGATACCGGCTCTGTCCCGGTTCGCTTAAATTCAGTTCCATCGTATTTCCTCTATCTATTTATGTAAACGGCGATTCACCGCATCGATCATCCGCATCATCCCATATCCCAGACAACCGCCCCTCTTTCCGTCTTCACAATATTTTTCATCTCCACCACTTGTCCCTCTTATATCCAACTGCCTTCCTCAATTATACCGTTTTCTCCTGCTTATAGGCAATCCCCAAAATTGAGTACTGTTACTGTTCACGCATACGTGCCCAGTAACGGAAATTCCGAGGAAGAAATCAAAGAGCCGCTTCTTCCTAAGAAAGAAGAAATCCCCCGCATGATTCCGGCTGAAGTTGGTCTGGCATACTGCAACAAGCTTTTCTTTTTGGAAAAGCTGTTCCGTGACCTTACTCCGGAAGAGCGAAAAGACAGACGTCTGGAAACAGAAGTGCCGGTATGGGAAAGCTTTTATGCATGGTTAGAACAACTCAATCCTGTAAAAAGAGACACGGCATAAATTATTCTGATAGATTTTACATCAGATTTCTTTATGCCGTGCCTTTTATGTTATCATAATGATTGATACATACATATAGCAGGCTTCACCCTCCGTTATACACCGGATTCGCATTGATTTTCGGTACGAAGGCAACAGCCGTTCCGCAATTTTCACCATCCTCCCCATACTTCTTCATAGATCTGTCCGGCAGAAAATACCCAGGATGGATGTTTTGCCAAGTATACCAATGTTGCAAATTCCCGACGAGTCATAGAAATCAACTCACCGTTCCGGTATGCTGTTCTCTCCTTCAGCCGAAGCTCCAAGCCCGGAAAAACAAGAGTGTTACAAGGGTGGGATGTCACAATATGGTCAAATCCTGGCTCGACCGCAATAATCTCCATAATTCTACTGAGTATATATTCTTCATGGTCGGTATGCGACAGTACCAGAAACTTGCCTATATTGTTCACATCCCTCTTTATTGATATTATTTTTGCATTACATTACGGGTTCATTTTTCATCTGTCGGATGCGGTATTCACCGCCATCGTCCCGTCTGCATAGAAGTAGTACCACTTACCATCAATCTGCTTCCAGTCTCCGGCAAACATTATTCCGGTGACCTTGTCCAGCCAGTACCACTTCTGATCCTCGGAGAGCCAGCCCTTCACTGACTCCCCGTTTCTGTAATAGTTCCACTGGCCGCTGTCATTCTGCTGCCAGCCGTTTGCGGCCTGCGGGTCAATGACGATTTCCACAAACCGCCGCAGAACCGTGGCGACCTCGGCGCGGGTGGCGGTTCCCTTGGGATCAAAGCGGTTGTTTACCTTCCCGGCCAGGATGCCCGCCTGCTGCATGGACTTGACCGCATCCTTCGCCCAGCTGCTGATCTGTGTGTTGTCCGCAAAGGTCACAGCCTTCAAGGTCTGGGGCAGGTCATAGCCCAGCTTTGCAGCATAATTTTTCATAATCACCGCCATCTGTTCCCGGTTGATGTTGGTGTCCGGTGCAAAGGTGGTGTCAGTAACGCCTTCCACAATACCGGTCTGCGCCGCCCAGTTCACATAGGGGGCATAGTAAGCGTCGGCTTTCACATCGGTGAATTTCCCGGTCTGGTAACTGTCCGGGTTGATGCCCGCCAACCGCCCCAGAGCTGTCACAAACATTCCTCTGGTCATGCCGGTGTCCGGGCTAAAGGTGGTGTCGCTGGTGCCGGAGAGCAGTCCCCGGCTGGCTGCAAAGAGGATGTTATCTGCTGCCCAGTGGCCGGTAATATCGGTAAAGGCCGGGGCAGGGTTCTTGTAGCCCACGCCGTAAACGCTGAAATGACCGGTTTCAAAAACCACCGCTTTCAGGCTGGCATTGTAGCTGGATTTGGTGATCCATTCCACCTTGCCAGCGTCATCTACATAGACTGCATAGAGATTACCTGTCTGCTCACCCTTTGCCGGTGTGTAGGGCAAACGCACCGATATAGTGTGACCATTTAAGTTGGCAATCGGTGTTTCTTTGCCGCCGGAGAGGTAGACCAGTGACAGGTCATAGACCGGTCTTGTGCCGATGGTGGCTTTGGCCTCGGTGGAACGCAGTGCATCCACCTTATCTGCCCGGAGAATGATGTCTCCGCCAGCGGAGGCGGTATCCAACTGCTTCAGAGTATCCAGGCCGATAGTAACCGAAACCAGATGGTCTGTTGCTACGGTAAACTGCCGGACGTTTTCTTTAACCAGCAGATCCAGTGTCTGCGCCTTGATGGTCACGTTAAAAGAGGTCTGGCGTGCCGCCGAGGTGATGGGAACGGTAACGGCAATCCTGTTTTCGGCTGTACCATTCTTTTTCGCATCCTGTTTGGCCTTGTCGATGGCGGACTGGACAGAGCTGTTGTCCACTGCCGCATTGCCGTTTTTATCCGGCTGTATGGGTTTGGTTTCACCGGTGACAGGGGCTTCCGGCTGGTTGGTGTTATCATTGCTTCCGGAACCGTTAGAACCGCCGGAGGATGAGCCTCCACCGCTGCCCGAACCACCAGAGGAGGAACCGCCGTCGCTGGAAGATTGCTTGGAAACAGTCAACGTTCCAGAAACATAGGTGATCTCATAGTTGTCATTTGACAGCGTACCAGTGATGTTGATTGCGGTTTCTCCGGTTTTACTCATATCCGGTGTCTGTGCGTAGTCCAGCGTTACCGTGCCGCTCAGGGTATCTGCACCAACCAGACCTTCCATCTTGTAATCCTTATCTGCTTCCGGGCTGCTCAGATCGGGCGCGGTGCTGCCGGTGTAGGCGCTCTGATCAAGCGCCGTAACGGTGATCACTTTCTTCGCTACGGTCACAGTCACGTTCTGTTCTGGCACATCTGCGTACTCTGCGTTTCCCTGAACCTTATACCAAACAGTGTATTCCCCGGCGTTTTTCGCTGTGGGGATCTGCTCACTCCACTCAGAATCGCCAAGCCGGTAGAGCATTGTGCCGCCAGTGGTCTTGCCCGCTGTAACCAGAGCCTGTTCTGCACCATTGTAGGTCAGTGTATTGACCGTAGGTGCCGTAACAGTGGGGACAAGCTTGTTGGTCGCATTGACATTGACGGTCAGCGTGATGTCCTCATAGTTTGTGCTCTTGATTACCACGGTCACTGTGCCCACAGAGCCGGTGGTTTCCACGTCATTTTTCTGAATCGGTAGGGTCAGCTTGCCGTTTTCCACCTTCGCACCGTCGGTGTAGTAGCTGCCATCCAGTGTGATTCCGCCGATCTCATAGGTGAGCGCACCGTACTCTTTGGGCGTTTCCAGCGTGGGCAGGGCGGGGAGCGTCACAGTGTAGGTCTTTTCGTGGCCGTTTACAATGACGAGCCCAGTTTCCTTGGCGAAGTCAGGCGCAGCGGCCTTGATGATGTTGCCAGTCGTGGTGAAGCTGCTCTGCTCCAGGGCGTAATTCTTCGCGGCCTGCCCCATCAGGGTCACTGTGGCAGTGATGTTCTTGCCGTTGCCCACACCGGCATCGTCAAAGTTGGCGGTGACGGTGTAGTCTGTGCCTCGGTTCAAGGTCACGTTGTCGAAGGTCACGCTGGAGATGTCCGCGTTTGTCGTGCCATCATAGGGCTTGGACGCAGCCGTTACCCCGGCGATCGTCAGCGGTTTCTTTCCAATGCTGACCTCCACGCTGGCGGGTGCGGTATCTTTGTGGTTTGCATCGCCAATCACCCGATACCACACGGTATATGCTCCGGCATCGGTGCCGGTAGGGATGTCCGGGCTGTATGTGCCGTTCTCGGTCAGGCTGTACTGCATGGTGCCACCGCTGGTCACACTGCCCGCAGTAATCAGCGCCTGCTCCTGTCCGGTATAGGTCAGATTTTCCTGCGCCGTGGGAGCGTTGAAGGTGGGGGTAGCCTTGTTCACCTTGATGGTCACAGTTCCGGTCGCGGTCGCGTATTCCTCATAGCCCTCCGCCGGGGTGAATATCCACTCAGCCTGATAGTCGCCGGCTTTGTCGGGCTTGGTACTAGGATTCGTCCACTCGAAGGTGCCTTCGACCGTCTTGCCGTCGTCTTTCATCGTGCCAGTAATGGTGCTGACGCGCAGGATCTGGCCAAAGGTGATTGGCGTTGCGGTGATCTCGCCGTCCAGCACGGGAACGATCTTGTTCTTCGCGATGACTTTAACGGTCAGGAGCATGTCCTGATAGTTGTCCGTGGTGATCTTGACGCCTACGGTTCCGACGGAACCTTCGGTCTGAGATTCGACAGCCGGGACAGTCAACTGGAACTCATCGTTTGATGTGATCATTGCCGTCGAATTTGCGTAGCCGCCCTCTCCAATCAGATTGAAGTTGCAGGCCTCATATTTGATGGAGCCGTACTTACAATTATCGCCCAGCATCGGCAACGCGGGAAGATTGACCAAGTAAGTCTTTGCCAGCCCGTTGATAACGGTCAGCTCTATGGGCTGCATCGTGGGCGCGGCCGCCTTGGTGATGCTAAACTTCCAGCTATCCGCCGTCAGGCCGTTGGCCGCAGCATAGTTCGTGCTCTCGGTTACATCGATCTTGACGGTGTATTCGCCCGCGTTCTTAGGCGTGGCTTCCTGACCGTCTTTATCGTAGTATTTTACGATGACCTCGCCCGTACCGGCCTTTGCGGGAGAAACTGTCGCGCTCTTGACATTGCCGTCATAGGTCAGGCTTGTCGGGGCGGTGAAGGTGAAGTCCTCCGCCTTGGGGGTAGCTTTGCCAATGGTATAGGTCACGCTGGCGGTGGCGCTGCCCATGGTGATGCTGGCGGTGTAGGTGCCGGCATTCGTGGGGAGCGCGTCGTTTTCCAATTTCTCTGGACCATACTTGCCCGTCTTCGTGTAGCTGATGGTAATCTTATCCACCGCCGGACCCTGCCAATCTCTGCTTGCAGTCACCGTGGCGGGTTTGCCGCTGCCGTTGTAGGTCAGCTCGGCGGGGGCCGCAATGGTCACGCTGCCGCCGCTGGCGTCGTCCTGGCTGCACTTGGCAGTGATGGTCGCGTCGCTTGCCGTGTACGTCCAGCTATGCTGATGCCGGGTCACGGTGAACGGCTCGCTGTAGCAATTGTAGCCATTGCTGCACTGGACGTAAATGTGGTACTGATAGCTCTTGTCTACGGGCAGCCCGGAAATCGTGAGCGTCTTGCTCTGCCCGCCGGTATGCGTCGCAGTATTAACATCGTTTAATTTCGTGGTCCAGTCTTTGCTTGATTCGTCAAACCGCTCCCACCAGTAGTAGTAGGTGACGCCCTCCGTTTCGGGCGCGATTACCGCAGTCAGCGTGATATTGCCGTCCGTCGTAAACGCCGAGTTTTCGGTGTAGTTCGTATCGTTATTCGGATAAATCTTTTCGACCGCGAAGGGCGCTTTTTCAACGGTGACTTCTGACGGGATTGAATTGGCGTTGGGGAGCCATTGGTTATCCTTTGTTTTTTTGTAAGCGTACCCCTTCGCCAGCAGCGCGTAGGGCTTGACATAGCCGGCATCGCTCGTAATCTCGCCGTAGCTGCCGCCGCTGAGGCTGGCGCTGCTGCCGTCCTTTACAGCCACACGGCTGAAGGTGCCGTTGCTCAGCGAAAGCTTTCCGCCGTTCTGCGCCGTGACAATGGCGAGCCTCGTATCCTTGTCGTTGACGGTCAATTCCGCGTCTTTGCCGTCCACCGACACATTGAAGCCTCCGTTGCTGCCCGTGACCGTCAGAGAAATGCCCTTGGCGGTGAGGTTTGCTCTTGTGACACTTTTCCCGCCGGTCGCCAGCGTCACCGGCCCGTTGGTCAGCTCATAGGTGGTCGACTGCCCGCCGGCATAGCCATTCACATCCTGATACAGCGTGATGGTCTTTTCGCCGTCCGCCGCGTTCGCCGCCTCAATGGCCGAGGCAAAGGCCGTGTACCAGCTCGTCTTGTCGCCGACGGTCAGCGACGCCGCCATCTGCTTGCCGCAGATGCTGCAAGTGCCCTTGCCGTCCTTGCCGCCGTCGTGCGTATGCGACACGACCTTGACATTTTCCAGCGTATTCACGCTATCATTGGTCACAGCCTGATTATCACTTGCTCCGTAATACGCCGCGCCCTCCGCCAGCAGGTCGGCGAGTTTGCGGTCGCCGTTGGTTTTGATCATCGTAAATGTGCCGCCGGAAAGCTTGACTTTGGTGGTGTAAAAATCCGCGAAGACAAACGTGCCGCCGGAGATCGTCCCCGTGACATTGTAGTCAAACTCAACGCCGCCATATTTCTTTTCATTATTAAAGCTGCCGCCGCTGATGTTCGCGATGCTGCTGCCGTTGAATTTGACAGGACCATTGAAGGTACCGCCCTTGGCATTCAGCGTACCGTTCACCGTGACGGAGGCGGTGGTGAATGTGACGCCCGCCTCCACCGTCGCCGTGCCGTTGATGGTCGCACCTTTATAGCTGCCGCTGGCAAAGGTCACATTCGCGTTTTCAGCGACCGTCACATTGCTGGCGGTGTGCGTTCCGCCCTCCAGCGTCAGCATGCCGGTCAGCGTTATGGAGGTGCCGTAAGGCATATCCCGCAGCAGGGTCAGCGTCGGCTCGGTGCAGCCCTCATTGCTCCAGCCGTTCAAGGTCTGGATGGCCTCTACATAGCCGTTTTCCAGCGCACTGTCTTCCGTGAAGTAGGCAGTCTTGGTCGTGCCGTCAGCGGCCTTGGCGGTGATCTTCGTATACAGGTCCTTGTGGCACACAGAGCACACAGGGTTGCTGTCATCGGCGCACTGATGGACGCACTCCGTGAACTGCACCTTGTACGCTGTATAGCCGGTCAGTTCGGAGATTTTCTCCGTCTTGGGAACGATGCTCCAAGCGCCGTCCTTTTCGCCGTACAGCTCGCACTTCGCGTAGTCGGTTCCCAGCAGGTCGTTAACGGTGAGGCTCTTGCTCTTCGTGTTATCCGTGATCTTGCCGATGGTGCAGGCGTTTGTATTGCCCTTCCACAGCTTCAGGACATAGCCCGTACTTGTGGAGCCATACGCAGCATTGCTTAAAACCAACTCGCCGATTTTGCCGCCAAAGCGCTCCAATGCGCCGCCGGCCTGCAGCTCCACGCGCGAAATCTCGCCGGTGTAGGAGTCGTCAACCGCCAGCGTTCCGTTGGACCCAACCGAAAACTTGACATTGAGCGCCTGCGTCCCGCCGCCCTTGCTAGAATCCTTGACCGTCAGAGTATTGGACTTGTTCCCGCCTCCGACATGAATGTATTTATTCTCGGTGCTGACAGTTTTGCCATTCAGATCCAGCGTCGCTGAGTAGTTCTCAGAAGAGCAATTTCCTGTGAGCGTCACATTCCGCAGCAGCGTCACGGTGCTGCCTCTGGCTGCATTAAACGCATCCGTCAGCGTCTTATAATAGGCGCTATCGCCCACGCGCGCGTCGAATTGCGTTTTGCACTTCTTGCAGGTGTAGCCGGTATCGTCCATCTCGTGCGTGCAGGGCACAAGATAGACCTTGCCGTCATTGCCCAGGCTGGTCACGCTGTCGGCGGCGTCCGCCTTGAAGTTCTCAGCGCTGAGCGTCACGCCGCTTGCCGGTTCGGCGATGGCCCCAGGATTTATGCCTTCACGCACGCCCACACGGATGACCGAATCCTCACTCAATGCGCCTGATACAAGAATGGGCAGCTTCCAATCATAATTGGCGTAATAGCCGGCCTTCACCGAGCCGGAAACGGTAAGTTTAGGGTTTGTGCTTTCTGTTCCGTCGTAGTAAACGTCATATTGATTGTTGTCGGTAACGGTAGCATCGGTGAGGGTAATAGCGCCCTTTCCATAGATGCCGCCGCCCGCAAAGGTGCTGTTGTTTCCGGTGATCGTCACATTCTTGACGGTTACCCCTCTCTCCGAATAAATGCCGCCCCCGTGGCCATACCTTGTATCCCCCGTGGCGGACGCCTTGTTGCCGGTGATCGTGGCGTTGGAGATCGAAACATTGCCGGCGTTAAAGTGGATATAGATGCCGCCGCCGTTGCCGGCGGTTGCCGTGTTGCCGGTGATGGTGCCGCCGTCCATGGTGAAGCTGCACTTCTCACCCACATATACGCCGCCGCCACCGCCGTCAGACGCACCCGCAGTGTTATCGGAAATGGTGCCGCCGTGCATGGTGAAGCTCGGCGGGTCGATATGATTCGTCGTGCCGACAAGGAACACACCGCCGTAGTCTTCATTACCGGTAATCGCTCCACCATACATGGTAAAGGACGAGCCGGTCTGATAGTCGGCGCCCTTTTTACCGACCTGCACGCCGCCGGTGATCGTGCCGCTGTACAGTTCCAATTTGCCGCCATTGACGAGCACTTCGCCTTGAACCCTGCCGCTGTCGGAGCAGTCAGTCAGCGTCAGCGTCGCGCCGCTGCCGACGGTGATTTTACCGTTGATCGTCTGCCCGTTCAGGCAGAGGTTGACCTCGCCGTCCGTTGGCACAGTCCAGTTCTCCGACACGGACTTCGTCAGATAATAGTTGCCAACAGAATCAGGCAGGGAATCGGTAGTTGTCCACTCTGTGCCAGCAGTGTCATGTTCGTGCCCGTTGACATCTCCATTCCCGCCGCAGACGCAGTGGGTATGATCGGCCTGCGGCAGCGCAAACGCAGCCAGCGCCGCACAAACGGCGTTATAGCGCGTCATGTCCAGCTTGGCGGCCTGCTCATCGGTGAGGGCCTTTATTTCTGCATCAATAGTCTTCAGCTGCTCCTCAATTTCGGTCGCATTGTCCTCCGTGACTGTTTCAGGCAGGGCGTCAATGAGTGCCTGCACAGCCAGCACCGCCTCCTCTTTTCCAAGGCAGGCGGAGAGGTCTGCACCCTTAGCAGAGCAGACGGTGCATTCAGGGTTCACAGCATCAGCGCCGCATAATTTCTCACAGATGCAGGCGGCTTCCGCTGTGCCTTTGCAGGCGGAGAGGTCTGCATCTTCCGCAGAGCAGACCGGACAGTCGGAATTGACCTCCTCTTTCTCACAGCGGGTTTCGCAGATGCACTCCACCGGAGCATTCCCGGACACGCCGGGAACAAGCCCGCTGTCCTGAGAATTGCACTGCTCGCAGGTATACCTGCAGGGCGTCCCCTCTGTGGCCGGAATGTAGCCGCAGGTATCGTCATGTTCATGAGGGCAGCTTAATTCTTTTGTGATACAGCCGCTTTCCTCACTGCATTTATGGGTACACGCAATCGGCTGGGCCTCCTCTGCTTCAGATGGGGTCGCCGTATTTTCTGATACGCTGCCTTCCAAAACAGGGTAACAGCTTTCGTCATGTTTATGGATACACTTCTCCACAAGGGTGTAGCAATCCTCAGTATGTTCATGTTCACAGGCTGCCCCTTCGGTTCCTTCCGTATATCCGCAGTCCTCTGTATGTTTCGGGTGATGCTCACACAAGCCCGTATGGACGGCGGACGCACCCGCTTCCACCGCAGATGCCGGAACTCCCGGCATCGTAAAAATCATTGCCGCCGCCAGTAAAAATGCGGCCGGCCGTTTCCATTTCCATATCATTTATTCATCCTCCTCACGCGGTTCGTTCCTTCTCGTTGTTTTCTGAAGCAGCTGGGATACCGCCTCCCGCAGCTGATATTCCGTCACAGGCTTCACCAAAAAGGTGTCCACCTGCAGCCTGCGGCTTTGGGGTTCAAACTCTGCCTGGTCGCTAATCCACAGGAGAGGGACATCCCTGCTGTACCCTCGTATGCTCATGCAGAAATTCATCCCCCTGGCTCCGTCCTCCATGACCACCACAGCATCATAAGGCCCATCCCGCTGCATGGCATAGGTACAAAACACGCCGTTATCAAAGCGGTCTACTTTGCCCAGCTTCATCAGCAAAGCGGTTTCTTTTTCTTTCTGGCTATAACTGCATAGCGCAATTCGCATTTTCGCACCTCCATTTCATGATGGGTTTTATCGCCTCATATAGCTCCTGATCGGAGCAGTCTGCCGGAAGAAACACAGGGATACGCAGGTGATACGCGATCAGGGCGAAGTTTTTATCATCGCTCCACCAGACAAGCGGTGTTTCCGGTGCCAGCTGCTTTGCCTGAATGGCAGCCTCCAATCCCCTTGCCCCGGTCATGGCGATGACAACCGCATGGTAGCGGCTCCGCCGCAGTGCCTGAGATAGCTGCTTCTCATTCCATAGCTCGTCGATGACAAGCTGTCCGTCCCCAGCAAAAAGGGAGCGCAGCCTGCTCTCAAACCATTCTGCATTCCTTAATTCCGTACAAAGTGCGATTTTCATGCTGAGCCTCCTTTCCTGAAAAGAAAAATAAAAAAACCAGACCTTCTCATCGGAAAGTCTGGTAATATAATTAGAGTAGCATCTTGCCAAGAGAAATGCAACCGACTTTGTTTAAGACGCAGGTTTCCTGTTTAAGACGCAAGTTTTTTCCTGCGGTTTTATGTTATACTAATATTGGATTATTGTGCAAAGGAGATGGCACGATGCAGATTGCGATTGTGGATGACAGAGCAGAGGACAGAGCAGAACTGTCTGCCTGCCTGGAAAATTATATGAAAAAGCATCAGCTGGACTATACGCTGACAGAATTTGAGGACGGAGAGAATTTTCTGAAAGCTGCCGCCCAGGTCAATTTTCAGCTTGTCTTTATGGACATCTATATGGAGAACATGGATGGAATAGAGGCCGCCAGAAGGCTGCGCCAGAAAAACAGGCTTTGTAAGATTGTTTTTCTGACCATTACAGAAGATTATGCCCGGATGGGGTACAGCCTGTCCGCCAGCTATTATCTGCTGAAGCCGCTTTCGCTCCATCAGGCAGATTTTGAAGAAGCGATGGAGCTGTGCCAGCTAAAACCGCCCTATGAAGTGATGACACTTTCGGTTATGGCTGACCGTCAAAAGCTGGAACTTCCCACAGAGAAGATTCTATACATAGATTATCAAAACCGTATGACACGGATTCATACGGCAGAACGCGTGATACCGGTAAGCGGAGGCTTTCAGGAGGTTACTGCCGCATTGCAGAAGGACAAGCGTTTTTTGCCCTGCTACCGGGGCATTTTAATCAACATGGATTACATCAGCCAGGTTGACAGTCAGACCTTCCGTTTGATAAACGGGGAGGAACTTCCGATTGCCCTCCGCAATGGAAAACAGCTGCGGGAAACCTACCGTCAATATGTTTTCTCTGGAATGGGGGGTATCGTATGAGAATGAAGCAAATGCACAGGCGTATTCTGGAGGGCTGTCTGGCCTGTCTCCTCTGCTTCACCTGCAGTATCCCAGCATTTGCCGCCGAAACTGCAACCCCATCCAATGCCGATGAAAGAAGGGAGATTTTGCCGGATTTAGAAAGCGAGACTCCAGGGACACTGGAGAGCAAAACCCCGGAAGCATCGGAAGAAGTATCCCTCGTCCTTGTCACAGAAATACAAAAGGAAGACGAACTGCTCTTCCTGCCAGATTTCACCCTGCCCCTTAGAACCACATCGTCTGATGATGACCTGGAGGAAATTTATCAGCTGGCCCTTCGGTATCAAACCGTCTGCGCCACGGTAACAGCAGGTGAAGAAATCCGGCAGGAAACATTTTCTGTCGCATGGGATTTTTCGGACATTGACCAGACCACTCCAGGCAAATATACCGCAGCAGGCCGGATTGAACTGCCGGAGGGGTATGCCTTTGGTGAAGCTGTCTTGCAGGAGCTTCAGATTTCCGTCCGGGTGAAAGAAATGCCGCCTGCTGTCATCACCTCCATAGAGCAATGGTATCCTTATACGGACGCGTTTGCGGTTCAAGAGGGCAGCGAAACCGAAACGCTGGAAAATTTGTTTGCCTTTTCCCCTTACTATCTGGAATGCTATGCGGAAAATGGAACCAGCTACACCGCTGTGGTGGAATGGGATTTTTCTGGTATTGATTTGAATACTGTGGGACTGTACCATGCAGCAGGAAGGCTGACTGCACCGGAAAATACCATATTTGCGGATCGTGTCGATTTCCCTGAAATTTCAATTCCTGTTTCTGTTCAGGCTCCGGGCAGCCCAGACATCAACTGCTTCCTGGTTCGCAGAGGAAGCCTTTATTTTCCCTGGGTTACACCTCCGGGGAATCTGGACAAGGTCAGTATATGGCTGTCCGAAAACAACGGTTCATGGAACCGTCTGGAAAGTGGCGTTTATGTGGGTCAGGAAATGCTCTCGATTGCCACCCGTCTGCTGGCACCGGGCAGCAGCTACCGCCTTCAGGTTGATTATGACGGCGGACAGACCGGCATCCTGTCCTTTACCTACGCAGATGAAATTGTCCTTGAAGGGTATCATGAAGGCGACCGGGATGGAGGGGATGCAGGCGGGAATCCACCCGATACCATCATTCAATCGCCTCCTGAAGATACCGACGATCAGGATGACGGTTTCGCAGACAGGCCCTCCACAAAGCCTCCAAAACCGCCTGCAACAAATGGCGGTGGAACGAATTCCGATGATTCTGAAAAAGCACCACCGGTCAGCGGAGAAAATAAGCCTACGGATCACAAGCTTTCCGAGCCATCCTGGGTTGGAAAGGATGATTCCATAGATAAAGAAGAATTCCCATCGAAACAGACAAACGGTGATGCAGAGGAAGCATTAGAACCAGACGCTGGTTCCGATGAACCGACTATACCGGAATCGAAAAACAGGAAAGATTCAGTGCAAAGCGCTATGACCGTTCCCCAGGAAGGCGCAGATTCCCAAAACTCCGCGTTTTCAGAGTTCTCCGATGAAACCACCGACCGGATTTCCGGCACGCGCTTTTTGATGATGCTGCAAACAGGGGAGCAAAGAGCCGTCTTTTCCAAACAGGGAATCACCATCAGCATACCAAAAGACGCCTTGCCGGAGGGCATCCAAAACGAAGATCAGATTGAAGTCATCATCCAAACGGATACGGACGGCGGTTTTTCTTTTTCGTTTTCCATCAATGGAACTGCACTCAGCTCCCTGCCGGATGTTTCTGTCATGCTGCCCTGTCCAAATGACCCGGCAGCCGGCACATTGTTCCTCTGTGATGAAAGCGGCGTGGAAATTCCCATGACCGGTTATGACGATGCGGCAAAAGCCGTTTCCTTTCAGATCAGCCATACAGGGGCATACACCATTATTGGAAAGGAAGATGCCGTTTCCCTGGCACGGGCCGCCGACACAGAGCATAGCCGGTCGCCCATACTCCTTTTGATTCCGGCCTGTCTGCTTCTTCTGTCTGCCGGTGTGTTTTTCCTAAGGAGGAGGCGAAAATAAGATGGTATCTTCTGCGGTAAAAAAATATGCGGCCTTATGTATGGTCTGCCTGTGCTCATCCCTGTTTTTTCTTGGCCTGTATCAGTTCAATAATAAATATAGCCAGAACACAATCCAGGCGGCAAATGGGATTCTGGCGCTTTCTGAGGAAGAACTTCAAAAGTCACCGGTGCGCTTTCTGGTATCCGGCTGGGCATTTTATCCTGACGCGCTTTTGACCCCGGAAGAAATACGGGATGAAAGCCATTATATGCGCTACCTTTCCATCGGAGAGCAGACCAATTTCTCCAGCCCTGCAAACCCTTCTCCCTATGGCTGCGGGACTTATCAGATGACATTCTTTCTGCCGGAACGGAAGGAAACATATGCGCTGGAAATCCCGGAAGTGTTTTCTGCTTACAACCTTTATCTGGATCATGACCTGATCCTGCAAATGGGGGAACCGTCACAGGGGACACCATTGGTTCAAAACCGCATGGTCACTTTTCATGGCGGAAAACCGGTCACACTCACCATAGCGGTCAGCAACTATGACCACTTTTACGGAGGGATTGTCTATCCGCCTGCTTTCGGAACGATGCTGGCGGTCAATACAACCAGAGGAATCCGGTTTGCATTCTGCCTGTTCAGCTGTACAGTTACCTTTGTCTGTGCGCTGCTGTCCTTTTATTTCAGCCGCCGGATGAAACAGAAAAATACATTCCTGTTCGGACTGATCTGCCTTGCCATGTGCGGCCTGTCATCCTATCCTGTGCTTCATATGCTGGCTGCGGTTCCCGTATTCCTCTGGTACACGATTGAACTGTTCTGTATCTATCTGGTTACCTGGCTGATCGTAGTTCTGCAAAACCGGATATGCAGACCGGGCTTCCTGCCTGCGGCCATCAGTAATGGGGTGGGCGCTGCTTTTCTGGTATATGCGTTTGTGTATGGCATGATGGCTTCCCATCTCTCCCTTGGAGCCATTCGCTTTTTCTCTGCATCGGTCTTTTGTTATAAGGCGGCATCTGCGCTCTATCTGCTTATCATCGCTGTGCTTGCCATTCACAGAGGAGAAAAACGGAGCAGGCCGATCTTCTATGCTGCGGCAGCCGCAACCTGCGCCTTTATATGGGATCGCCTTCTGCCGGTTTATGAGCCGGTTATCGGCGGTTGGTTTTTGGAATGGGGCAGCTTTTTCATAGCAGCAGCCATCGGTTATTCCCTCTGGCGCGATGTGATAGAAGGATATGGAAACAGCCTGATTTTCCAGGAAGAACGCAAGCAGGTCATCCGTCAGCTTTCTATGCAGACCGAATACAGCCGTCAGGTTTCTGAAGCAGCGGCAGAAAACAGAAGGCTGATCCACGACATCAAACACCATCTGCGCACCATAGACCGCATGGCCTCTGAACGTGGGCAGACGGAGATCTGCTCCTTCCTGTTACAGGTAGAGGAACAGGTTGCGGCATCATCGGGTCACTCCCCTGCCCAGTTCTGCAAAAATCCCGTCGTAAATGCACTGATTGAATACTACTACGGCATGGCGCAGACACAAGGGACAGAATTTCAGGTGCGGCTCGATCTTCCCGAGCAGATGCCGCTTACCGATGTGGAACTGTGTACGGTGCTGGGCAATCTTTTGGACAATGCCGTTGAGGCGTGCAGCCGCCAAAAGCAAGGGGTGCGCCGCGTTTTCATTGCAGGCGAAACCAGAGGCAATATGTACTTTTTGAAGATTGAAAACACTTACGACGGTCTGGCCTTGCAAGAGGGAAAAACATTCCTCTCCCGAAAGGGTACATCTGCTGATCATGGAATCGGGCTTTCCTCTGTCCGAAAAATCATTGAAAGCCATGGCGGTGATCTCGATCTTGTTCCTGGTGAGGAATCCTTTCTTGTTGGAATTACAGTGGGTTTATAAACATTGCTCATACAAAAGGACACCATTACTTACATTTGCATAAGCAATGGTGTCCTCTCTATTTTCCAAGTTCTTCTTCCATAATATTCCTAATCGCTTTAATACCCGTAAAAGTCAATTTTATTCCACGATTATACATAGCCAATACTTCATTCAGATTTTCAACAAGTACCTTATCCAACTTTTTATGTATCGTTACAGGCTGTTCCTGAATCGTATGAACATGGTCAAAATATTTTTCAATAACAGGAAATGTATTCTGTATCAAAAAAGCATTTTCTTTCCCTGCAAATAATCCAATCACTATCGTATTGCATTTACCATATCGTTTCTTTTTCTTTTCAACGATTTCCTTGTATTTCTCAGCTTGTGAGCTAATTGGTATCATCCAATACAATTTTGGATTTTTTCTATCCTGAATTGCATAGTAATGAGGACGATAGTTCCCCTGTTCCTTATTACTCATCAAATATTTATCCTGAACCAAGTCAAAAAATTCATCCTTGATATGATACGAATATCCCTGTTGTATCTCCATAAATAACCTTTCCTATGTGATAAAATTCCCCATCAGCATTCACTGATGGGGAACATTTACAAACTATACTATTTTTATCCCACCTGTATAGCAAGTGGCTTCATTTACGAACTGAATTATTTATACCCCGCACCATCAGCAAGCGGCAAACATTTACTTCTATCTTTAGTATATACAGTTTCTCTGAATTTAGCAACCTGTTTTTTAAGTTTAGAAATATTTTTTACTATATCATAGCTCATCATTTGTCGTAACTCTGTCGTAAAATACATGCATTTACTTTCTTAATACAGCTTAGCCCCAGCAGGAATTGCGTCATCTAACATAAGCAGATTCAATCCTTCGTGTCCGTCATACTCATACACTGCTGAAATCAACATTCCTTCTGATGGGATTCCCATCATCATTCTGGTAGGAAGATTTGTGATCGCTACGCATGTCTTTCCAACAAGCTGTTCCGGCTCATAAGAGTGTTCACTCTCTGCCGCAATCCTTACACTTCCACCAAGCCTTACGATTGGCAAAGACCGTAACCTGAGTCGGAAGTAAAGGATAATTTCTGTCCGACCACTCGGCAGCTATATCCGGCAGAAGCGTTGCAAGGTCATTAAATCCTGCCAACACTTTATTATGGGAACAATACGGGCAGCCTGTCCTATTTATCGTTCTGCTCTTAACGGCAGCTTCCCACTCGTGTCCTTTCTCACATCTCCAAATCACTTTCTTATGAGAACCAATAGAAACCTCTGTCGGTTTTATCTTATTCTTTTTCGACCACTGTTTTACCAGTAATGGCTCTAATGTCGCCAAATCGTTAATACCTGCAATCACTCTCGCACCGGAACATATTGGGCATTTTTCTCCATTAGAACGAGCCTTAACGCTTGTCTGCCATTCGTGACCGCAAGCACCTCTCCACCATACTTTTTTATTTGAACCGAAAGTAATGTCATCAGGTGTAAGCGGTAAGTTCTTCTCCGACCACTCCGAAACAAGCTCCGGGTGTACTTCTGCTAAACTGTTGTTCATAGCCAAACCTCAACCTCCTTGTGCTTAGAGTATATGAAGTTTTGGCTTTATCTTGTAGTTTGCGAATATCCGTATAAATAGAAAAAACCCTTTGAGAAAAGGATTTCTCCTCTCTCAAAGGGCAAGTTGGCAAACTGGAATTTGGTGTGTGCTTTATAAATTTTTTCCGATCCACTCAAGTTCGTTCATGGAATCCTTATTTTTTTCAAGTTCATCTCTGGCTGTTGCATAATATGATTTTTTGAAAAGCATATCCCATGAAAGATATTTTGCCATACAGTCAAACTGCTTATCAATCAGCTCATACTGGATACTGCCTACGGGAGAACCACCTACAACAATTGTGCCAACTTTTTTGTTTTTTAACTGCAATCCACGGCAGTAGCACTTATCAATGATAAGTTTCAATTGTGCTGACATTCCCCACCAATAAACTGGTGTAGCAAAAAGAATCATATCTGCGGCAGCAATTTTATCAATTGTAGAATTTGTATCATCCTTGTCGACGCATCCCTTAGAGCATTGACAGACACCACATCCCTTGCATGGTGCAATGTTGAGTTTGTCGGGTTCAATGATTTCAATTTTATTCTTTTCTGACGCTCCTTTTATAAATGCATTGATTGCTGCCAGCGTATTTCCTTTTCTGGCACTTCCATTAATGATTACAATTTTCATGCGTGTATCCTCCAACTTCCGATTTGTATTTCTGTTTGTTTTAAAAATGGGCAACTCCGATTGGAATTGCCCACTCATTGCACTAATTATGCGATTTTTTCTTGCTTGCACCGATTTCTGCATCAATTGATGTAAGTTTGATGTAAATCGCTGTTTTTTTAGTTTTTTATCAAATGAAGTACATCCCGTCTATTCGGTAAAACGGTACATCTTTACATCACGTCGACTGGCGTCTCCGTGCGTTTTTCGCCTTATGTCGGTGTTCGCAAGCGCACACCGCCGCAAGGCTCAGTTTCTCATCTTAATAGAGCTTTGCACCTGCCGGAATATGGTTATCAACCATCAGAAGATGAAGTTTTTCTTCGCCCTCTTCCTCATGGATTGCACTAAGTAACATTCCACAAGAATCAATTCCCATCATGGCTCTTGGTGGCAGATTTGTGATTGCAATCAGTGTCTTTCCAACTAACTCTTCTGGCTCATAATAAGCGTGAATACCGCTTAAAATGGTTCTGTCTGTGCCTGTTCCGTCATCAAGAGTAAACTGTAACAGTTTCTTTGACTTCGGTACTGCAACACACTCTTTAACCTTTACTGCACGGAAATCTGACTTGCTGAATGTATCAAAGTCAACCATTTCTTCAAACAATGGCTCGACTTTTACCTTAGAAAAATCAATCTTTTCAACCGGTTTTTCAGCCTCTGCTGGAGCTGCTTCGGAAGTCTTGGAAGCTTTCTTATCAGCGTCCAGTGACTTCATTGTCGGGAACAGCAGTACGTCACGGATTGCCTGGGAATCGGTCAGCAGCATAACCAGACGGTCGATACCGTATCCGATACCACCTGTCGGCGGCATACCGATCTCCAGTGCGTTCAGGAAGTCTTCATCCGTATGATTTGCTTCCTCATCGCCAGCAGCAAAAGCCTCTTCCTGTGCTTTGAAACGTTCTCTCTGATCGATCGGATCATTTAACTCAGAGTATGCGTTACACATCTCGCGGCCGTAGATATACATCTCGAAGCGCTCAACCAGCTCCGGATTGGACGGTTTTCTTTTGGTCAGCGGAGATACCTCAACCGGGTGATCCATAACGAAGGTCGGCTGAATCATCTTCTCCTCGCAGAACTCCTCGAAGAACAGGTTGATGATATCACCCTTCTTATGGCGCTCCTCAAATACAACATTGTGCTCTCTTGCGATTGCCTTTGCTTCCTCGTCAGTTTTAACGGTGTTGAAATCAACGCCGGAGTATTTCTTAACTGCATCGATCATGGTGATGCGCTCGAACGGCTTGGACATATCAATCACAGTGCCGTTATAGCTGATGACAGAACTTCCGCAGACTTTCTCAGCCAGGTAGCGGAACATACTCTCGGTCAGTTCCATCATGCCCTCGTAGTCGGTGTATGCCTGATACAGCTCCATCAGGGTAAATTCCGGGTTGTGACGGGTATCAACACCCTCGTTACGGAATACACGGCCAATCTCGTAAACACGCTCTAAGCCGCCTACGATCAGTCTCTTTAAGTAGAGTTCCAGAGAAATACGCAGTTTTACATCTTCATCCAGAGCATTATAATGGGTCTCAAACGGACGTGCAGCCGCACCGCCGGCATTAGCTACCAACATCGGGGTCTCCACTTCCATAAATCCGCGTCCATCCAGGAAATTGCGGATCTCCTTGAGGATCTGAGAACGTTTTACAAAAGTGTCTTTTACTTCCGGATTCATGATGAGATCCACATATCTCTGACGATAACGGATATCCGTGTTGGTCAGTCCGTGAAATTTCTCCGGCAGAATCTGCAGACTCTTGGACAGCAGTACGATGGACTCTGCGTGAACGGAGATCTCTCCCATCTTGGTGCGGAATACGGTACCTTTGATTCCGACAATATCACCGATATCCATCTTCTTGAAATCTTTATAAGCCTCTTCGCCTACGCTGTCTCTGGCAACATAAGACTGGATATTGCCCTTTAAATCCTGCACATTGCAGAAAGATGCCTTACCCATCACACGTTTGGACATCATACGTCCTGCGATCGTAACCTCTTTGCCATCCATCTGCTCAAAGTTATCCTTGATCTCGCTGCTGTGTGCAGTTACATCAAATTTTGTAATCTGGAACGGATCCTTTCCGTTGTCCTGAAGGTCTTTCAGTTTCTCGCGACGCACCTTTAATAACTGATTTAAGTCCTTCTCCTCGTTCTTATTCTGCTGATTCTGCTCTGCCACTTTCTCTTTCACTCCTTCGTCTCTTTATGATACTCGCTGGATGTCCAGGATCTTGTACTGGATAACGCCCGCCTGTGTCTCTACGTCTACGGTCTCGCCAGCTTTCTTGCCAAGCAGGGCACGACCAACCGGAGACTCGTTGGAGATCTTACCATCTAAGCTGTTTGCCTCGGTGGAACCTACGATCTTAAATTCCATCTCTTCATCCTCTTCGACGTCCAGTACCTTTACCTGGCATCCGATGCTGATCTTATCCAGATCGATCTCATCCTCAACAACAACCTCTGCGTTTTTCAACAGTTTCTCAAGGTCTACGATTCTTGCCTCGATGTCTCTCTGTTCATCTTTTGCTGCATCATACTCAGCGTTCTCAGACAGGTCGCCCTGCTCTCTCGCCTCTTTGATCTTCTGTGCGATCTCCTGGCGTTTATTTACTTTCAGATCATGAAGTTCATCTTCATACTTTTTCAATCCTGTGTAAGTTAAAATGTTCTTCTTTTCTGCCATGACAGCTATCCTTCCTTCTATCGATTCATCATTGAATCCCCTAATAATTGCATCGCACTATTATACATGATTCTTGGTGTAATGTCAAGAATCACAAAGTGCCATAATGGCTTTAAAAACAAGGGAAAATCCTGCATTTTCGTGCTTTTTCTGTGCCTTTCGATTTCGTCCATCCATGTAACACAACCATCGTTTTGATTCCACACATTCATCCTTCTCTTAAATTCTCTCATCCACCAGCCGTTCCAGCTCCTCCAGCGTCTCCACCTGGTTTATATCATTGCGAAGCGCCGACGAATGTGGAAATCCTGCCGTATACCATGCCACGTGCTTACGCATCTCCCGCATTGCGATCTCCTCGCCGCGAAATTCCGTCTGAAGCGTCCCATGGCGGACAATCATCCTCTTTACTTCCTCCGCAGTCGGCGGCGGCAGAAGTTCTCCGGTTTTCAGATAGTGGAGAATCCGTTTAAACAGCCATGGATTTCCTTTCGCGCCGCGCGCCACCATGATGCCGTCGCAGCCGGTTTCTTCCTTCATTCTCTTGGCATCTTCCGGTGTAAATACATCACCGTTTCCCCAGACCGGGATTGAAACCGCCTCTTTGACCTGACGGATAATGTCCCAGTCCGCCTTTCCGGAATAATACTGCTCTCTCGTCCGTCCATGCACGGCTACCGCCGCCACGCCGCAGCTCTCTGCCATCTTCGCAAACTCAACCGCATTGATATTCGAATCATTAAATCCCTTGCGGAATTTGACCGTAACCGGTTTATGAAGTTTCTTTACCATCGCCGTCAAAATCTGCTCTGCCAGCTTCGGATCCTTCATCAGTGCCGAACCTTCGCCGTTATTGACAATCTTTGGCACCGGACAACCCATGTTGACGTCGATGATGGCATACGGTCCTTCCTCCAGCTGCAGCGCCATCTCGCTCATGATCTCCGGATCTGAGCCAAACAGCTGCACCGCAACCGGCTCTTCTTCCGGCCGCGTCTCTAATAACGGCTTTGTATTGCGGTTCTTATAAAGAAGCGCCTTCGCGCTGACCATCTCCGTGTACATCAAACCACATCCCTGCTCCTTACAGAGCAGACGGAACGGCAGATCCGTCACACCTGCCATCGGCGCAAGGGCGATTGCATTTTTTAATTCTACGTTTCCAATCTTCATTTTATTTCTAATCTTCCTGATACCGTTCCATCTGCTCGTCGTCTAACAGTTCGTCCGCCGGGATTCCCAGCACCTTCACCTTATAATACAGCTCCAGCGATTCCAGCAGCTCACGCTTCTCCGCCTGATACTGCTTGATTTTAAGCGCGCTTCCGATCTCGTCAAAGAGGTAATCATTCTCCTCCGCCTCAACCTTAAACTGCAGTCTGCCATCCGGCATAAACTCCAGCAAAATAATACCGCCGATGTCCTCTGTGTACATAACACACATGATCTGCAATTCCTGCTTAATTGACTCCGGCAGCCCCGAAAACTGCTCATTCAGATAATATTTTTCCACATACGAATTCGCACCGCAGAGTACGGTGGAGTCCCCATCTGTATTGGGATTCTGCATTTCTGCCATTTTCTTGCACCTCCATCTGTTTCATTTTCCATTGCCCACAAACAGGGCTGACGCACGAACGGAGAGCAGGCTCTCCCTTTATCCCTGAGAAGCCTGTTCTCCGTTCATATGCCAGCCCATCTCACAAGCAGCCATCAAATTCCTTAACGAATCAGCAGCTTACTAATCTCATACTGATCTTCCGGAATATCCTTCTTCATATTCAGCGCCTCCTGAATATCAAAATCCAGAAACTCGCCGTGCTTATACGCTACCACGCGGTTGGTCTTTCCTTTTTCCAGCAGCTCCACCGCCTTGGCGCCCATGATGGACGCATAGACGCGGTCTTTACAGGTCGGCGCGCCGCCTCGCTGCATATAACCAAGGATCGTCGCACGTGTCTCGATGCCGGTTGCCGCCTCGATTCGCTTCGCCATCGACGCGGAATGTCCGATGCCCTCGGCATTAATGATAATATGATGTCTCTTGCCACGTTTCCGGTTATCGATGATGCGGTTGATCAGCATCTGCTCATTGCCATCGTACCGCTCCGGAAGCAGAATATCCTCGGCGCCGTTAGCGATACCGCACCACAGGGCGATATATCCCGCGTGGCGTCCCATAACCTCGATGATACTGCAGCGCTCATGGGAGGTGGAAGTATCTCTTACCTTATCGATCGCCTCCATCGCCGTGTTGATCGCGGTATCAAACCCGATCGTATAATCGGTGCAGGCAATATCCAGATCGATCGTGCCCGGAAGACCTACCGTATTGATTCCCAGCGCGGATAACTTTCCGGCGCCGCGGTAGGAACCATCACCGCCGATGACGACCAGACCGTCAATGTTGTGCTTGCGGCAGATTTCTGCGCCGCGCTTCTGACCTTCCTCGGTCATAAATTCCGGACAGCGGGCTGTGTATAAGATCGTACCGCCACGGCCAATCGTATCTGCCACGCTGGTTCCGTCCATGTCCACAATCTCTTCCTGCAAAAGTCCAGCGTAACCACGCATGATACCTTTTACCTTCATGCCCTTGTTGATCGCCGTCCGGACCACCGCACGGATCGCTGCATTCATACCCGGCGCATCGCCGCCGCTTGTCAGTACACCAATCGTTTTAACCTCTTTTGCCATCGCTTATTCCTCCGTCCTAAGGCTTTCCGCTTCACATCCCCAACCGTGAACCAGCCGTTTTATTTTCGAATCTTTTGACCCTTCTGATACCAAATTGTTCTGCACTGCGTGCTACCACAATTTTCAAACAATTTTATTGTAATTCATTTTATAGGTCATTTCAAGATTTTTTATGATATTTTTTTAACATGTCGCCAAAGCGTGTTACTGTTCACACATACGTGCCCAGTTACCAAAACTTTCAATGTCCAATGCAAATTTTAACACTTATGAAGAAATCTTCCCCAGCGGCTTCTCCACCACCTTGACGTTCTTCTCGCCCAGCATCTCGCTGAGCGTCGTCACCAGCGCCTCGCCTGCCCGCACATTCCAGTTGCGCGGCAGAACCTTTTTCGCGCGCTCACGTCCCA
The DNA here is from genome assembly GCF_027698965.1 of Clostridium fessum. Lineage (NCBI taxonomy): Bacteria > Bacillati > Bacillota > Clostridia > Eubacteriales > Clostridiaceae > Clostridium > Clostridium fessum. The sequence goes on along the minus strand of NZ_JAQEQF010000004.1, from coordinate 240,880 downwards.
GGTAAATGATCACGGTGTCATTTCCATCACTTGTTTTCAGGAGGTCGAGAAGTTCTTTCTCTCCCGCCAGATACGCGTCCTTGTCCGCATACTGAATCCACAGCTCGCGCGGCACCTGCGAAAATGGGATAATCTGCTCGCAGATCAGTTTTCCGACCGGCTCATCGCCGACCGATGCGCGCCCGCGGATAAAGACTTTTTCATCCTTGATCAGCATATCGCGCCGTTTTTCATAATCCTTCGGGAATACCAGCACTTCCACACTTCCCGCCAGATCTTCCACCGTCAGGAACGCCATCATCTTGTTATTCCGGGTCGTCTTAACCGTTTTCTCGGTGATCATTCCGCCGATCGTCACATACGCGCCGTCGTGAATCACCGCCGAACCGGTCTCCTCATCCACAACAAAATCGGAGCTCTTCGCCGTCACATTTTTCTCCCAGGTGCCGATATATTCCTCCAGCGGATGCCCGCTGACGTAGACGCCCAGCATTTCTTTCTCGTATGCCAGATATTCTTCCCTCGAATACTCTCCGACATTCGGAAATGTGATCTGAAAACTCTTCTTGTCCTCTTCCGCTGCAAAATCAAAGAGCGACATCTGCCCTTCCATCGTATTTTTCTTCTCTTTATTCTTCTGATCGACCATCGAGCCGCAGACCATACATTTCTGCTTGCGGGTTCCCGGCAGCCCGTCCATCGCACCGGATTTGATAAAGCTTTCCAATGTGCGCTTATTGACCTCCCTGCCCGACATCCGGTCAATGAAATCTTCCAGCGAGCGGAATTTTCCATGTTCGGTCCGTTCCCGCACAATCTCATCCACCACCGACTGACCGATACTCTTGATCGCCGATAAACCATAGCGGATCGCGCCGTCCGAAACAGAGAAGCCGCCCTCGCCCTCATTGATATCCGGCGGCATGATCTTCATACCCATCTGACGGCAGCTCATGATATATTCCGATACCTTCGTAACATTATCCTTGACTGAGGTCATCAGCGCCGCCATGAATTCGACCGGATGGTAATATTTCAGATATGCCGTCTGGTAGGAGACAACCGCATACGCCGCCGCGTGCGACTTGTTGAAGGCGTATTTCGCAAAATCGATCATCTCATCGTAAATATGGTTCGCCGTCTTCTCGTCGATCCCATTCGCAATACAGCCCTTTACGCCCTCTTGTGCATTGCCGTAGACGAAATTCTGGCGTTCTTTCTCCATGACTGCCGCTTTTTTCTTTGCCATCGCACGGCGCACCAGGTCGCTTCGTCCCCAGGTATAGCCAGCCAGATCGCGCACGATCTGCATAACCTGCTCCTGATAGACGATACAGCCATAGGTCGGCGCCAGAATCGGTTCTAACTGCGGGCACTCATAGACAATCGAAGCCTTGTCATTTTTGCCTTTCAGATAACGTGGAATGAAATCCATCGGACCCGGACGATACAGGGAAATACCGGCGATCAGATCCTCCAGATTTTCCGGCTTTAGCTCTTTCATGAATCCTTTCATGCCGGAACTCTCCAGCTGGAACACACCGTCATTTTTGCCGGTTCCAATCGAATCCAGCACCTTTTTATCGTTGTAATCGATCTTATCTATATCAAGCGGTTTTCCGGTCGTTTTCTCCACCAGGCGAACCGCATTCTGAATAACCGTCAGGGTTCTAAGACCCAGGAAATCCATTTTCAGAAGTCCCAGCTCTTCCAGCGTCGTCATCGTAAACTGGGTCGTGATCGAACCGTCAGATGCCCTGGACAACGGCACATACTCATCGACCGCCGCACGGCTGATGACAACGCCCGCCGCATGCATGGAGGTATGTCTCGGCAGCCCCTCCAGACGTTTACTCATGTCGATCAGATATTTGACCGAATCATCCGACTCATACGCCTCACGCAGATCCGGACTGGCTTTGAGCGCCTTGTCTAGCGTCATGCCGAGATCACCCGGAATCATTTTTGCGATCGCATCGCACTGTGCATACGGCATATCGAGCGCGCGCCCCACGTCGCGGACGACACCCTTTGCCGCCAGCGTACCGAAGGTAACAATCTGCACGACGCGGTCTTTTCCGTATTTCCGCACGACATAGTCGATCACCTCCTGACGCCGTTCGAAACAGAAATCGACGTCGATATCGGGCATGGAAACTCGTTCCGGGTTCAGGAAACGCTCGAAAATCAGCTGATAGCGGATCGGGTCGATGTCCGTGATCTCCAGACTGTACGCGACGATACTGCCCGCCGCCGAACCACGTCCCGGACCGACCATGATACCGTTTGATTTTGCAAAATGGATAAAATCCCATACAATCAGGAAATAATCGACATATCCCATCGAATGGATAACGTCCAGCTCATACCTCAGGCGCTCCCGCAGCGTCCCATCGTCGTTCGGGTAGCGCTTGTGAAAGCCCTCCCCGCAGAGCTTCTGCAGATATTCCCAGGACGTATATCCGTCCGGGACATCATACTGCGGCAGCTTCGTCACGCCAAACTCGATCTCGACATTGCATCTCTCGGCGATCTTGTGCGTGTTGTCAAGTGCTTCCTGGGCATACGGAAACAGCGCACGCATCTCCTCCTCGGATTTGACATAGAACTGCCCGCCCTCATAGCGCATCCGGTTCTCGTCCGTGACTTTTTTGCCCGTCTGGATACAGAGCAAAATATCGTGCGATTCCACATCTTCTTTATAAATATAGTGGCAGTCGTTCGTCGCCACCAGCGGAATCTGCAGTTCCTGGCTCATCCGCATCAAGCCCTGGTTGACCGTCCGCTGCGCCGGGATGCCATGATCCTGCAATTCCAGAAAGAAATTGTCCGGTCCAAAGATATCGCGGTATTTCTGCGCCGACTTGCACGCTTCCTCATACATGCCTCTCGACAAATACCTCGGGATCTCGCCCGCCAGACACGCGCTGAGTGCAATAATGCCTTCATGGTAGGTTCTCAGCACCTCGTCATCCACACGCGGTTTATAATAAAATCCCTCGACAAAGCCCTTGGAGACGATCTTCATCAGATTCTGATAGCCGGTATTATTTTCCGCCAGCAGAATCATATGATAATAGCGATCCTCGCCGCTTCCCGCCTCCCGGTCAAAACGCGATCCGGGCGCCACATAGATCTCACAGCCGATGATCGGCTTGATCCCATTTTCTCTGGCTGCCCGGTAAAAATCGATCACGCCGTACATGACGCCGTGGTCGGTAATCGCCAGACTGTCCATCCCCAGTTCCTTCGCCCGGGCGGTCAGTTCTTTTATTTTACTCGATGCGTCAAGCAGACTGTACTCTGTATGCACATGCAGATGTGTAAATGCCACCTTTTTCCTCCCATTCAGATCTTTTAAGGGACTGCCATTTCCCGCGAAACGACACCCCCTCGTCTATCAAAGCTCTTGTTTAACTGTTGCGTCCCCTGTCTCTTTCCGAAAAACGGTCAGAAATCTGGATTTCTACTGATTGCTCAGATATTTCTCAATTCCCTCGATCGCACTCTCCTCGTCGCTGCCATCAGCCGTTACTTTTACGTGCGCGCCCTCTGCCAATCCCAGCGTCATCATGCCCATGATGCTCTTTGCATTGACGCGTTTTTCTTCACTTTCCACATAGATGCTGCTCTCATACTGGCTTGCCACCTGCACCAGCATCGCCGCCGGACGTGCCTCCAGACCTGAACTCAAACCAATTCTGATTTCCTTACTTGTCATAATATCCTCCTCATCGAGCCCCGCTCGAAAAAAACGGCAAAATCCGCTGCCACTACTGTATCGCACGGAATTTTCCATCCGGGAAATTCCTGCCTGTGAACAATAACCTAACTTTACTCGCCCCGCTCTTCGCGGAGACTTTCAGCTACTGCACTTATCTTTCTGAGCCTGTGATTGACTCCCGATTTTCCAACTGGATGGCTCAGATTCTCCCCCAATTCCTTCAAGGTTGCATCCGGCATCTCCAGACGAACCTGTGCTACCTCTGAAAGAAGCTCCGGCAAGTAATCCAGCCCGACCGTATCACGGATGTATGTGATATCCGCAAGCTGCTTGACTGCCGCCGAAACAGTCTTATTGATATTGGCAGTCTCGCAGTTGACCTGACGGTTGACGCTGTTTCGCATTTCTTTCAGGATCCGGATATTTTCCAGCTCCATCAATGCCACATGCGCTTCCATCAGCCCCAGAAGTTCCACAATCTGACTGCCTTCTTTTATATATACCACATAATACTTCTTTCTGACAACTATTTTCGCATCGATGTCGAATGTCAGAATCACATTCTGAAGCTGCACCGCCTTTTCAAGCGACGCGCATACGATCTCAAAATGGTAAAATTTCTCCGGATCGCTTAAGGATCCGGCTGCCAGAAAAGCGCCCCGGATAAATGCCTTCTTGCAGCACGCATTCTGAATCACCAGATTCCGCACCACCGAAAGGTTTTCCCCGACATTTCCCTGCGCATCCACCATCTTGACCGCCTCCAGCACCCGGAGTGCATTTTCGTGATCGCGCACCAGAAGCGTATAAGAACGGCTCTTTTTTAAAAATGCATTGCGCCGGATCGAAATGTCCGCCTTAATATTAAATGTATTTTTCAATAATGTAAAGTATTTTCGTGCAACCGCTACGTTTTCCGTGTGGATCCGTATACTGAAATGATCCTCTTCATCGATATGAATCTTACCGCAAAGGCTCAAAATCGCCGCCAGCTCTGCAATCTGGCAGTGCCTCGCCTTGCTCAGCTGATGCGACAGCTCTTCCTTTACCCGGGCTGAAAATGACAAAGTCCTCTACCTCCGTTTACCCTTTTGTCCGGTTATCCATCTCTATGTCCCGATGTTCCAGTTTAAGCCCTATTTCCGAGTGCTCCTTGAGGCGCTCATAGAGCCGGTTCGCCACCGTAACTGAACGATGCTTTCCACCGGTACATCCGACGGCTATGACAAGCTGATTCTTTCCTTCTTTTACATAGTACGGAAACAGGAAGTCAATCATGTCATAGAGTTTATCCAAAAATACATCTGCCGTCCCGCCGCGGCGCACAAAGTCCTGCACCGCCTTCTCATTGCCGGTATGACTTCTTAAATTCTCATCATAATAAGGATTCGGCAGAAAACGGACGTCAAACACGAGATCCGCGTCCGACGGAATCCCATATTTAAAGCCAAAGCTTAAGATCGTCACAAAGAGGCTGGAAAAGCGCTCGCGCCCCATGAAAATCCGTTCCAGTTCCGCCTTGAGCTCCCGCGTCAGAAGCGTGCTGGTGTCCAGAATATAGTCCGCCCGCTTTTTCAGGAAATCGAGTTTCAGGCGCTCTTTCGCAATACCGCGGTCCAGCCGCTCTTTTCCTGCCAGCGGATGGGAACGGCGCGTTTCCTTATATCGCTTGATCAGCACCTCGTCGCTGGCATCCAGAAACAGGATCTCATACGGAAACTGGATGTTATTCCAATCATTCAGTGTTCCCTCCAGCTGTGCCAGCTCGTCGCCGCTGCGGACATCGATTCCCAACGCTGCACAGCTTACCTCCCCGCTGCTGCTCTGCACCAGCTCCGCAAATTTTCCTACCAGCGGGATCGGGAGATTGTCAACACAGTAAAATCCCATGTCCTCCAGCATTTTCAGTGCCGCCGTCTTTCCGGCTCCCGACATACCGGTTACGATCACAAGCCGCATATTGTTCCTCCCTTTTCCATACTCTATATATCTTAATATCTTAAAAGCCCAGCATCTTTACTTCCGTCTCCAGTTTCACCCCAAACTGCTCATACACGCGCTTCTGCACCGTCCCACACAGCCCCGCGATGTCCGAAGCCGTCGCATGGTCGCGGTTGATAACGAAACCACAGTGTTTCTCCGACACCTGTGCGCCGCCCTCCTGATAGCCGCGAAGTCCGGCATCTTCGATCAATTTTCCGGCGAAATAGCCCTCAGGGCGCTTAAAGGTGCTTCCGGCACTCGGATATTCCAGCGGCTGTTTTTCCCGCCGTTTGGCTGCCAGTTCATCCATCCGCACCCGGATCGCTTCCGGATCACCTTTCTCCAGACGGATCCGCGCCGATAAAACGATATATCCGCGCTCCGGGATGCAGCTGTGGCGGTAACCCAGATCCAGTTCTTCCGTTTTAAGCTCTTTTACCTCGCCGTCCGGCGTCATCACGCGCACAGATTCCAGCACATCCTTTAATTCTCCGCCGTAAGCGCCCGCATTCATGACCGCCGCGCCGCCCACGGTTCCAGGAATCCCGGCTGCAAACTCAAATCCGGTCATTCCATCCTTCTGCGCCTCTCTGGCGGCACGCGAAAGCAGCACACCGGCGCCCAGCTCATAGACGCCCGCTTCGCCCTCCGGACAGACCACCTCTGTAAACTGGCTTCCCAGAAGGATCATCACGCCCGGATAGCCCGCATCACTGACAAGCAGATTGCTTCCATTTCCTAATATGTAATACGCTTTCTCTGCCTCCCGGCACGCCGCCAGCACTGCCGCCAGCTCTTTTTCGCCCTCCGGGGTCACAAAATAGCGGGCTGGTCCACCAGCCCGAAAGGTCGTATGTGCGCTCATCGGCTCCTGCTCCCGCACGGAAGCAGCGCCGATGGCATCACAAAGTTTCTGATAAAAATTAGACATATCTATTTTCCTTTATTCATTTCATAACGGCTCCATCCCTTGCAAGTCGGGATTTCCGCACTAAATCACACGAATCAGACTGCGTGAATCGTTCCATTAATCTCTTCTTGCCAGGTTCGCCTGTACCCGCTTGTACAGTTCTTTCGCCGCATTATATCCCATCTTCTTGGTACGATAGTTGACTGCCGCCGACTCTACGATGATTGCCAGGTTACGTCCCGGACGGATCGGGATTGAATGGCATACAATCTTGTTGCCAAGGAACTCGGTATACTGATCTTCCATACCAAGGCGGTCATACTCCTTGTCCTTATCCCACTCTTCCAGCTTGATTACCATGTCAATCGACTGTGTATCCTTTACGCTCTCTACACCGAACAGCGTCTTGACATCGATAATGCCGATACCGCGAAGCTCGATGAAATGACGGGTAATATCCGGTGCCGAACCGATCAGGGTTTCATCGCTGACGCGGCGGATCTCGACCACATCATCGCTGACGAGACGATGACCGCGCTTAATCAGTTCCAGCGCTGCCTCACTCTTGCCGATACCGCTCTCGCCCATAATCAGGACACCCTCGCCAAATACATCGACCAGTACGCCGTGAATGCTGATCATCGGCGCCATCTTGACGTTCAGCCAGCGGATGATCTCCGCCATCAGATCCGAAGTCGTCTTCTCCGATACCATGCACGGAACCCCATAATGGTTACACAGCTCCAGTACTTCCTCCTCCGGTGCCATGCCGCGGCTATATACCAGACATGGTATACCCGAAGACAGCAGTTTGTCAAACATTTCCCGGCGGCGCTGCGGAGTCAGGGTCGAGATGTACGCATTTTCCACATAACCGATGATCTGCACACGGTCCTTGTCAAAATGGTCGAAAAATCCAGTCAGCTGCAATGCCGGACGGTTCACATCCGCATGCACCAGCATAACATTGTCCGTCTCCAGCTCCGGCGTCATATTGCGAAGCCCCATCTTATCGATCAGTTCTGTTATCGTCACTCCACCCATACTTTTGTCTCCTTTTATTTTTACTATTGTCTACATCCTATCACATCTTCCCCTGCTTGTCATCACGGAAAAATATATAGACTGCCTCAGCGGCTGCCCGGTTCATCTGTGGCGCAGCTTCCAGCTCCTCCACACTCGCCTCCCGGACTGCTTCGATTGTCTTGAACGTCCGCATCAGAGACTTACGGCGCGCTGGTCCGATGCCCTTGATATCATCCAGCACGGAGCGCACCTGCTCCTTGCCCCGGAGACTCCGGTGGTACTCGATCGCAAACCGGTGTGCCTCGTCCTGAATCCGGGTGATCAGCTGAAATCCTTCCGAATGGCGATCGATTGGAATTTCCACATTCTGATAATACAATCCCCTCGTCCGGTGGTTATCATCCTTTACCATGCCACAGACCGGGATTTCCAGCTGAAGCTCTCTTAATACCTCCAGCGCGATATTAACCTGTCCGCGTCCGCCATCCATCATCAGCAGATCTGGAAAACGCGTAAAACTTCCCATCGCCAGATCGCCGCCCTCGGCTTGCAGTTTCTTCGTCTCCTCCAGGCCATGGGAAAACCGCCGCAGCAGCACCTCGCGCATCGAAGCGTAGTCGTTCGGTCCCTGAACCGTCCGGATACGGAATTTGCGATAATCATTGCGTTTCGGACGTCCATTTTCGTAGACAATCATCGAACCGACCGACTCAAAACCGCTGATATTGGAAATATCGTATGCTTCTACCCGCTTGATTCCCGAAAGCCCGATCCACGATCCAATCTGATTCATCGCCCCGATCGTCCGGAGCTCCTCGCGCTTGATCTTCTCCTTATCCTGGGAGAGCACCATCTTCGCATTCTTCTCCGCCAGCTCGACCAGCCGCTCTTTCTCGCCCATCTTTGGCACGACAAAGCGCACCTTCTGTCCCCGGCGCGCCGTCAGGAAGCTGGCGATAACCTCCGCGTCCTCTAACTCCTCCTGCACCCAGATCTCATGCGGCACAAACGGCGTTCCCGCGTAAAACTGTTTGACGAAGCTGTTTAAGATTTCTGCCTTGCTCTCCGAGCCGGTCAGATTCATATGGAAATGTTCCCGCCCAATAAGCTTGCCATCGCGCACGAAGAACACCTGCACAACCGCATCGCGCTCATCCTTCGCCATCGCGATAATATCCCGATCTTCCATGCTTTGGCTCGTAATCTTCTGCTTCTGCGCCACCTTTCTGACACTGTCAAGCAGATCCCGGTACTCAATCGCCTTCTCAAACTCCATCGTCTCGGACGCCGTCCTCATCTTTTCTTCCAGATATTTCATGACCGGCTCATACTGTCCATTTAAAAACGCGACCGCCTGCTTCACCGATTTCTGATAATCTGCCTGTGAAATATACCCCTGACATGGCGCGTCGCACTGGTGAATATGGTAATAGAGGCATGGACGGTCCTTTCCCATATCCTGCGGCAGCTTCCGGCTGCACGCCCGGATCCGGTATATCTTCCGAATCAGCTCGATTGTGTCTTTGACTGCTCCCGCGCTCGTAAAAGGACCAAAATACTTATTTTTATCCTTTTTCATCTGGCGTGAAAACAAGATCCGCGGGTACTCCTCCGAAGCCGTCACCTTGATGTACGGGTACGTCTTGTCATCCTTGAGCATCGTATTGTAGCGTGGGCGGTGCTCTTTGATCAGGTTGCACTCCAGCACCAGCGCTTCCAGCTCCGAATCCGTCACGATATACTCAAAGCGGGCTATCTTCGAGACCATCTGCTTGATCTTCGCCGTCTTATCCCGGCTGCTCTGGAAATATTGGCGGACTCGGTTTTTTAGGCTGATCGCCTTGCCGACATAGATGATCGCGTCCTTCGCATCGTGCATAATATAAACGCCCGGCTGCCCCGGCAGTTTTTTCAGTTCTTCTTCTATTTGAAACATCTCAAACCATCCTGTTTTGTAATCTGCTGCCGTTCATGCCTGGCACGAACCGTGTCACCAGCGCCAGACTCGTTACTGTTCACGCATACGTGACCAGTAACGGAATTTGCCGTGGCTTCGCATTCAAATACGGCAAATTCCTGCTGCCACCACGTTTTCTTATGGCACTTTCGGTTCCAAAAGTGCCTACCCGTGAACAGTTACCCAGACTCTTCTGCCAGACAGCCGCTCACTTTCCATACCGCAGGCGCGGTGCATCGTACCTCTGCTGCATCCGGATGCACTGACGGATCGCGTCCAGCTCTTCCTCCACGCTTCCACCGACCGGATTCATATCCAGACAGAAGCAGAGACTGTCGAGATCCCGCTTGTCCACCTTGCCGCTCATTCTCTGGAGCACTTCCAGCCTGCCCTCGGTCGTTTCCTGATCCAGAAATTCTGCCACAAGCGGATGTAGCTCCGGTTCCTCCTGCGGTATGTCCCAGGAATGAGTGGCTGCGTCAGACATTTTCGAACGGCGTACACCTTCATTTACGACATGAGTCGTTCTGGTTGTCCTTATTTCCTGCTGTTTCGAATTTTCCCACGGCCCCGCCGCAATCCGCTCAAACCGGTATCTCTGCGCCGCCTCCGGATATTTTACCCGATCTACCTCTTCCATAAACATAGAAAGCGGTCTAACCCAGACGCCATATTCTCCATAGAGCGCCTGATAGACAACCATCTTTTCCCCCGTTTCCGAGTGGGTTGCCACCGCCAGAATCTGATATTCTTTATTTTTAAAATGCCGGTACCGCTCGCCCGGCTTTGGAATTTCCCGCATGAATGCTGATACCTCCTTAAAACATCTCGCTAAGTATTCACATTATATCATAAGAACGTATTCTCACCCGTCCACTCACGAACCCGCGCTATCGCGCTCCACCGCCCTGCTTCGCATGGCTGTTCGTTCGTTAATGGCGCAAGAAAAGAATATGTCTGCTTCGCAGCCGCATTCTTTTCTTCTGCGCTCATTATATCACATTTTGTATGCCCTTTTCTGTTTTTTATCAATTTACATCCAGATTTTCTTTCCTCCATCCCCATCGCCTGTACACAAAAATTTTCGCCAGAAAATATTACATTTTCGAAAACCAAATCCGTCATTTTTCCGATTTTAAATTTTTTTTATTTTCCCTCTACTCAAATAGACTTTTTTGTAGGATAATAGAATTAATTGTGATTCTTTGCGGTCTGCTGTGCTGCGTTCATTTCACACAAAGAGCATCGACATAAACAACTGCGAATGGCAGTCTGTGCCGGACATGGACTGTGACCTGGCGGCGCAATCATCCATACAAACATATGATTTTCATCCCACCAGATGGAAACCGGCATCTGCCCCCACCGCGATACCGGTATTCTGTGCGGGACGAAACTAAGAACGGAGGATTAGATGAAAATCGGTTTTGACAACAACAAATACCTGAAAATGCAGTCGGAACATATCCGTGAGCGTATCAACCAGTTCGGTGATAAGCTCTACCTCGAATTTGGCGGAAAACTGTTCGATGACTACCACGCATCCCGGGTTCTTCCGGGCTTTGCACCTGACAGCAAGCTGCGGATGCTTCTGCAGTTAGCGGATCAGGCGGAGATCGTCATCGTCATCAGTGCTGCGGATATCGAGAAAAACAAAGTACGTTCCGACCTCGGCATTACTTACGACGTAGACGTACTCCGTCTGATTCAGTCCTTTACCGACAAGGGACTCTATGTTGGAAGCGTTGTAATCACCCACTATTCCGGGCAGAACACTGCGGATGTCTTCAAACACAAGCTCGAATCCATGGGCATCAAGGTTTACCGCCACTACACCATCGACGGTTATCCGGGCAATGTTCCGCTGATCGTCAGCGATGAAGGTTATGGTAAAAATGATTACATTGAAACCAAACGTCCACTCGTTGTTGTCACCGCGCCGGGACCGGGAAGCGGAAAAATGGCAACCTGCCTTTCCCAGCTCTACCACGAGAACAAACGCGGCGTCAAGGCTGGATATGCCAAATTTGAGACCTTCCCGATCTGGAATATCCCGTTAAAGCACCCGGTCAACCTGGCATACGAGGCAGCAACCGCTGACTTAAACGATGTCAACATGATCGATCCGTTCCATCTGGAGGCTTATGGTGTGACAACGGTCAACTACAACCGTGATATTGAGATCTTCCCGGTTCTGAGCGCTATTTTTGAGGGAATCTACGGCGAGAATCCGTACAAATCCCCGACTGATATGGGCGTCAACATGGCAGGAAACTGCATCATTGACGACGAAGCCTGCTGCGAGGCATCCCGTCAGGAAATCCTGCGCCGCTACTATCAGGCATTAAACCGCGTTGTCAAAGAGGATGCCGGCAAAGAGGAAGTTTATAAGATCGAACTTCTGATGAAGCAGGCAAAACTGACCACCGATATGCGTAAGGTTGTTCCGGCTGCCCTGAAACGCGCCGAAGAAACCGGTGCTCCGGCTGCTGCCATCGAACTTCCGGACGGAATCATCGCCACTGGAAAGACAACCAACCTGCTCGGTGCTTCCGCTGCCCTGCTTCTGAATGCTGTCAAGGTACTCGGCAATATTCCGCACGATGAGCACCTGATCTCCCCGATCGCGATCGAGCCGATCCAGAAGCTGAAAGTCGAGTATCTCGGAAGCCGCAACCCGCGTCTCCACACCGATGAAGTTCTGATCGCGCTGTCCATGTGCGCCGCTACCAACAAACACGCACAGATCGCCCTGGAACAGCTTGAAAAGCTGCGTGGCTGCCAGGTTCACACTTCCGTCATGCTGTCGGAGGTTGATATCAAGACCTTCAAACGTCTCGGCATTGAACTGACCTCCGAGCCGGTATATGAGCATAACCGCCTGTACCAATAATTGAATAATCCTATATAAAAAGAATGTGCCGCGGAGCGCTTTTTTGTCATAAAACGAAGTTTCCTACGGCAAAATAAATAACGGCTGTATCTCAGCAAAACAGAACTCATAGATTTTTCGTAACTGTTCAGTGCCTTCACAGTCACGCGCAGACCTACTGAACAGTTACGATTTTTCAATATATGAATTCACATTGCTGAAATACAGCCGTTCTATTTACTGTATAAATATTTCTTTTATGCTATACATCACTTTTATTTCCGGTCGAACGAGCTTCCACCGCGCATCTCATCCTCATTTGGACTCTCTGCTGCTACAGCTTCTGCCGATTTCGGTGCTTCATCCGCCAGTTTTGCTTCCAGATTCTGCTGGTTCTGTGGGTCTTCCGCGTTCGTTTCTTCCGCAGTCTTTATCGGCTGAACCTCATCGCCTGTCTTCGCAGCCTCCGGCATCTCAATCCGGCTCTCGCCTTCCTGTTTCTTTTCCTCCAGCTCCGGGATTCCCTTTACCTCATGGAAAATCTTCATGAATTCTTTACCGGTGATCGTCTCTTTCTCAATCAGGAACGCCGCAATCTTATCAAGCGCCTCGCGGTTTTCACTCAGCAGGCGTTTCGCCTCCTCATAAGAAACCTTCAAAATATGCATGACTTCCTTGTCAATCTCTGCCGCCGTCATATCACTGCAATTCAGGACAGTTCTCCCGTTCAGATACTGATTTTCCTGGCTTTCCAGACCCATCAGACCGAACTTCTTGGACATACCGTACTGGGTTACCATCGCACGCGCGATCCGGGTTGCTTTTTCAATATCATTTGACGCACCTGTCGTTACCGTATCAAAAACGATCTCCTCAGCCGCACGTCCGCCTAAAAATCCGACCAGCATCGCGCGGATTTCCTTCTCGGTATTTAAGTACTTCTCTTCCTCAGGCACCTGCATGACATAGCCAAGCGCACCCATGGTACGCGGCACAATCGTGATCTTCTGTACCGGCTCCGAGTCCTTCTGCAGGGCGCTGACCAGCGCATGACCCACCTCATGATACGAAACAATCTGGCGCTCTTCCTGGCTCAGGATGCGGTCTTTCTTCTCTTTGCCAACCAGAACCAGCTCAACTGCCTCAAATAAATCCTTCTGGGAAACGGCTTTCCTGCCATTCTTAACGGCTGTGATCGCCGCCTCGTTCATCATATTGGCAAGATCCGCACCTACAGCGCCAGATGTCGCCAGCGCGATCTCCTCGAAATCAACCGTCTCATCCAGTTTTACATCCTTGGAATGTACCTTTAAAATCTGCACACGCCCCTTTAAATCCGGCTTATCCACGATAATCCGGCGGTCAAAACGTCCCGGGCGAAGCAGCGCCGGATCCAGAATCTCCGGACGGTTCGTCGCCGCCATGACTAAAAGACCCTTGGAGGAATCAAATCCATCCATCTCCGAAAGGAGCTGGTTTAACGTCTGCTCACGTTCATCGTTGCCGCCCAGACGGGAATCACGGCTTTTACCGATCGCATCCACCTCATCGATGAAAATGATACACGGAGCCGACTGCTGCGCCTGCTTGAACAGGTCACGCACACGGGATGCGCCGACGCCGACAAACATTTCCACAAAATCTGAACCGGACAGAGAGAAAAACGGAACCTTCGCCTCTCCAGCTACTGCCTTGGCAAGAAGTGTTTTACCGGTTCCTGGCGGTCCGACTAACAACGCACCCTTCGGCAGTTTCGCACCAATCTTCGTATATTTTCCCGGGTTATGCAGGAAATCAACAATCTCCGTCAGAGACTCCTTCGCCTCATCCTCGCCTGCCACATCCTTGAATGTAACACCGGTCTCTTTCTGTACATATACTTTGGCATTGCTCTTGCCGACACCCATTATGCCGCCTCCGCCGCCCATGCGCTTCATCATCATATTGAAAATGACGAACATCGCTGCAATCGGAAGCACCCACTCAAGCAGAAGCATGATAATACTGCCTGTCGCGTCCACTTCTGCCTGTTCATAGGTCGTAACACCAGCTTCATCCAGCTTCTTCTCCAAATCTGGATCGTTAATCGGAATCGTGTAGTACTCCATTCCTACCAGATTTCCGTATTTGCCCTGGCTGCCGCCATATTTCTTCGAATCTTCCTTCGGCGTGATCTGAATCTTTCCATTGCCAATCACAACCGATTCTACCTCGTGATCCTTAAGCATCTGATTAAACTCGCTGTACGGCATCTTGTGCGTGCGGCTGCCCTGCCAGAGGTTGTGCATCATCGCCACGCAGAGAAGCGTAAACAGCATCGTCATGATCAGCACTGCATAATTCTGACCGCGGGGATTTTTTCCATTTTTATTCTGGTTTCCCTTATTATCCATACACTTTCTCCATTCTGTGTCACTGTACATCAGGAATCTGTCACATCAGGTTACTCAAAAGCCCTATAAATCTGCCGCATCTGCTTCTCATCCGGCTTCATGCCCGCTTTTCTTCCCCGTCAGCGCGCAAATTTCTGCGTACTCTTATCCATTATAGTGGCAGATTGCCTATAAATCAAGAAGTGAAAATATTAAAAACTTGTGAACTCCTTATAAAATATAGGTGTTTTCTCTGCATATATGAAATGCCATCAAAACTATCCGCTGTGTATCTCTTCCCGATACAGTTACCTCGTCACAGTTATTCGAAAAATTGCTTTTTCAAAAGTCCCTATTTACATTTGTGTGTCTGATGTATCAACAGTATAATGATACGTTTCACGAATTGCGTATGCAATTAGAAAATCAAGTAGTCCAAATTCCATAAAATGAAATTTTAGGGCAAATTACAGACATTGGCTTGGCTGTAGTATTTTTAAACAACGTGTGTTAGACTACTGTTATACAAATCGGAATTTGTGGAGAGATTTCCTGAACTTTCCTTATTTTACAGGCTTTTCAGCCCATTAAATAGTGAAATGATATGTATTTTCCCTTATTTTTGCCCTTATGCGGAATCCGCAAGGGAAATAAGGGAAATTTTTAGTTAAGCATTGCTCGCTACTTTATCAAGAAGTCTTGCGGAATCCCGTTTTGCTTTTCTTGTTGAGTGAGCGTAAATATTCATTGTGGTACTGACATCAGAGTGTCCTAACAGTTCCTGTACATCTTTCGGTGCAGCTCCATTGGAAAGCAGATTGCTGGTATAAGTGTGACGCAACTGGTGAAAATGGAAATCTTCAAATCCTTCCAGCTTCTTTGCCACTGATCTGCATACAATGCTGAGTGTACTCGGCAGTTCCAAAGAGCCATCTGGTCGCAGGCAGACAAAGGAGATTTCTTTGTAATCTGTCGGGACTTCCTGTGTTCCGTCAAGATGATAGTATTCATAATATACCCTGTTTTTCACATGCACTTCTTTGTAGTAATTGCGGTGATATAATTCGCCATACTGCATCCGGTTTTTGAGCTGTTCTTTTCTGGCAGCTTTCAGTATTTCAGTCAGCGTATCTCCAAAATCAACAATCCTTACTTTTTTCCGTTTCGTTGGTCCGATAATATTTTTGTGTTTCATGCCGTCGTAGCGGATACTGCGTTTTATGGTCAGGCATTGTTCCTCAAGGTTGATGTCCTGCCATGTAAGACCACAGGTTTCACCGATGCGAAGTCCTGCATAATATGCAATCTGAATCGGCAGGATCGCAGGTGGATTTTTCTTTTCCAGATACTTGATAAGTCGCTCATAATCCTCATGTGAAATCGGCTGTGTGCCATCTTCGACTTCATCATCGGAAAAGAGGTCAACTTCCTCTGCCTGTTTTTTCAGCTTAATATACTGCATCGGATTGAAACTGATTAACTGTTTTGGAAATACTGCAAAACGGAATGACTGCTGCAACACTGCGGAAAAAGAATGGATATAATCTTTACTGTATCCTTTTCTCACTTTTCCGTCTGGAAATTCGCCACCGAATGTAAGCAGATCAAGAAATGCCTGTAAATGTTCGGCAGTAACTGTTTTCAGTTTACGGTCTGCAATCGGGTGTTTCTTAGTGCAACGGATTGCACTGAGATAATTTTCCACTGTGCCATTACTGAGTGTTCCGGTTTTCAGTTCTTCTTCTGCCCACATGTCCAGAAGTTCACCTACGGTAAGGTTATCTGCTTTTGCAACAAATTTCTTATCTTCGTAATCTTCCAGTGCCTTGCGGAGAAGTTTTTCTGTCTCACTTTTGCTTTCGGTTCCGGCATATTCTTTCTGAACCATTTTGCCGCTTGCGTCCTCTACATAGAAGCGGTAGTACCATTTCTTTCCTTTCTTTCTAACAGATCCTTTTGCCATAATCGTATGTCTCCTTTCGATATCAGACAATCGGAACTGCTGAAATGCTTCTTGCGTGTAAGTATATCATAACTCCGATTATCTTACTATACCGATTCAGAATCCTCGTACATAACTTCGGATAAAAGATTTGCAAGCCGTTGTTCTGCTGTTTCCGGTTTCTTGGAATAGAGCCTTACAATATCTGCCATGTCATTCAATGCGTTGACAGTATGGGTGATCTCCCTGAGAAACATGATCTCGTTATATTCATCATTCGATTCAAACCCCATTACTTTTGCAATGTCCGCTTCTTTGGTATTGCCTTTGTAATTCTTGCAGGCGAACTGGAACGAATCCAAAAACAGTTCATATTGTTTCAACATTAACAGCAGTAGGTCTTTGGAAAAAGCATCTTCTGTTTTCGTAAGGTCAAGAGGTAACTGTTTGAGAATATCCGTCATGGCATCACGAATCTGTAATTCTCTTTTATCTGTAATGTCGGTTTCATATTCGTCCGTTTCCCCTCTGAGCCATTCCACAGATACATGGAGAGCTTCTGAAAGACCTTCCAGCACCATTTTCTTTGTATTGTCAATCGTTCCGGCTTCATATCTCTGAATCGTAGATGCAGTCACACCCATCTTTTCAGCGATATAAGGCTGTGTCAGATTCAATTCTGTACGGCGCTGTTTTGCCCTGCTACCGATCAGCTTGCGTAATTCTTTATCTTTCATGCTGATGTGCCTCCTTTTTCGGTATGTCATTACTATACCACATAACAAACAATATTGCAATATGCAATTAAACAATAAACAATATAATTTCGTAATGCTTGACAAGATGATATAAACACGCTATACTGACAGCACAAAAGAAATTGCATAATGCAATTTATAAGGAGGTGGTCACATGACGCAAAGAAAGATTGCCTTATCTATTGAGGAAGCTGCGGATTATACGGGAATCGGCAGGAACACCCTGAGAAAACTGGTGGAGTGGAAGAAACTTCCGGTATTAAAGGTCGGGAGGAAAGTCCTGATTAAAACGGATATGCTGGAACTTTTCATGGAAGCCAATGAGGGCAGGGACTTAAGGGATAAAGGAAATGTGAAAGCCGTCACAAGAAACGGTTCCACTTAAAAAGGCGGTTCCCGAAGAAACCGCCAAAGGTTTTATCAGACCGAAGCCATGATATACCTACACGCAAGCAGATTATACCATGTACTTCGTCTGACAGACAACAGGAAACTTATGTTTGGTAGAAAAAAGAAAGGACGATGATATTTATGGCAAGATCAACAAAGAGTTATGAGGAGCGTCTGCTCCAGTTGGAAAAAAGAGAACAGGAAAGCCTTGAAAAAGCGAAACAGTACGCAGCACAGAAACGGGAACTGAAGAAACGTCAGAAAGATGCGGAAACAAAAAAACGAACCCACAGGCTCTGTCAGATTGGCGGTGCGGTGGAATCAGTGATTGGTTCTGCGATTGAGGAAGAAGATATTCCGAAGCTGGTCGGCTTCTTAAAAAGGCAGGAAGCAAATGGGAAATTCTTCTCAAAGGCAATGCAAAAAGAGCCAGTTGCGAATACGGAGGAAGTGTAATGCCGGAGGGAGTGGAGTTTCCATTCCCTTCATTGCTTTTTTATGAAGGGCGCACTTATGGACAACCAGAGGTCGTCCGTATAAGTTTGCCACAGGTGGCAACCGGTCTGCGCTTACGCTTGCCGGGCTCGTTCCGTCGGCGGGGCTTTCAGCCAGACCTGCTCATGCCGCAGGAGGCACTCTTCGCCAGAGGGGCACATTCCATGCAGGCTGTTATGCACAGGGCACTCTTACGCAGAGGGTGCTCCGGCAGATACCATTTTCTTTTAGGAAAAACGTTACCTGCCGGAAATCAAAGCCGGATACGGCAGAATGGGGGGAAACGGAGCATGGCGATTTTTCATTATACAGTAAAGATTGTTGGACGCAGCAAAGGAAAATCCATCATATCGGCGTCTGCTTATCTCAATGGCGATGTGATGAAAAATGAAGAAACAGGCAGGATCAGCTACTATACTTCAAAAAAAGAAGTCGTTTATACCAGCCTGCTGATGTGTGAAAATGCACCACAGGAATGGCAGAATGTACCTGCTGAAAATATCAGACGGTTCCAGAAATCTGTCCGATATAAAAGGGCAGATAACCAAAATGCTGCACTGGAAAAATTCAAACTTACTTTTCAGAAGCAGCGTTTATGGAATGAAGTCTTGAGGATAGAAAAAAGTTCAGATGCACAACTCGGCAGGTCATTTGAGTTCTCACTTCCGAAAGAATGGAGCCGACAGGAACAGATTGATTATACAACTGAATATATTCAAAAGACCTTTGTAGATAAGGGAATGTGTGCGGATTGGAGTATCCACGATAAAGGAGATGGTAATCCCCATGTGCATTTACTGGTGACGATGCGACCATTCAATTCAGACCACTCATGGGGTAACAAAGAAATCAAGGATTGGGAGTTTGTCAGAGATGAAAATGGAAATATTGTGGTGGATGAATCCCATCCGGACTGGTGGCAGGATAAAAAGAACCCTGACCGTCATGGAATCCGAATCCCCGTACTTGATGAAAATGGAGTCCAGAAAGTCGGGACAAGGAACCGCAAACAGTGGAAACGTGTATTAACCGATGCTACCGGGTGGAACAATCCGAAAAATTGTGAGCTATGGCGGAGCGAATGGGCAAACGTCTGTAATGCACATTTGAAAACGGAAAATCACATTGACCATCGTTCTTATGCAAGGCAGGGAAAATTAGAGATACCGACGATCCATGAGGGCGCAGATGCCAGAAAAATTGACGAGAAATTTCAAAACGGACAGACATCCTCTACTTCATGGAAAGTAGAGGAAAACCAGATCATAAAAAGACAAAATGCACTGCTGGATAAAATACAGATTTCTTTTGGAAAAGTATCCAGTGCATTAACACAATGGAAGGAGCGATTGCGTGACATTAGAAGAAAGCCGGGAAGTCATTCCCATGATGGAGACAATGATAAACCAGATCGAGGAACAGCAGAATCTTATGGCAGAGATGGTACAGGAATTGCAGGAACGGGACAGGCAGCTCCTGTCTTTTCAGGAGCAGAACCAGAGTTTAAAAAGCTTAAACAGCGAATTATCCAGGCTGCTAAATCTTTTGCCAGATACAGAAGAACTGCTCTCACAGATCGAGCAACAGAAAACCAGAATCGAACAGTTGGAAAACGAGAATCAGCAATGGCAGGAATTAACGCAGAAGCTGAACAACGAGAACAGCTTATTGCAGAAACAGAACAGCGAATTGCTGACCTTAAACAGCAGATAGAGAAAGCGAGGGAGATCGATGAGCGAATGCAGAAACTTAGAGAACGTCGGGCAGGTGGAAGAACTTCTGCTGATGACCGAACAGATGCAGGACGAACTGGATCAGAAAGACCAGACAATCCAGGAACTAAACAGGCAGCTAAGCGAATCGCTGACCTTGAACGAGAAATTGAACAGCGAAAACAGAGCCGAGAATATCGAAGCATTGCGGACAAGATTAAGGCAAACAGAGGAACGATTGACCAGCGAGACAGACAGCAGGAAAAGAGCCGACGCAGAAGCCGTGGCATGGAAATTTAAGTATGAAAAAGCAGAGCAGGAAAAACTTTATGCACAGACACACCAAAAGACGGTAGAGGTAGCTGTTGAGAAAAAAGTGCCTTATGAGAAATGTGAAAAATGTGACCGTACTGCTTACCGGAAAGCAAAAGAAAAATGCGATAGCCGTAAAAGCCAGTTAGAAAAGAAATATAAAAATATGACGATTGGTTATGAAAGTATCTTGTTTCTACTGGCATGGTACAGCATAACAACAACACTGTTTACTGCGATTCTTTCGCCGGTTTTCCTTAACGACTGTATCGTCTTTTTCGGTGCGTTAGGAAAAGGAATGGGAAGTTTATTTCGGGAGTTTGTGACAGGTGCAGACTCTTTCGGACAGTTAAGCAGTGGAATACCTAACAGTATTCTTTCCGGGATTGCGTACTGGCTGATTGCCGGTACTGTCATGGCAATTTTATTCGTAATAACCGGGTGGCTGATAATCGGGATTGGTTATCAGGTAGGAAAAATCTACCGGAAATATTGTTGGGATATCATCAGTATCGTGGTAGCGATAACGAGTACAGCTGTTGTAATTTACTTTGGAGAATGGATTAAAAACGCTAATCCGATAAATCTTATTGTATTGCTATTACTGTCGCATATTATTTATATTGGAATCAGATGTTATGTGAAAGACTGGATGGAAGAACGAGGATATTATTAAAAGAGGACAGGGAAATTTCATAATCTTCCTGTCCTTAGTAAGGGACTATTGATTGTTTATATAAAGAAAAAGTATATAAATAAATCTTGACAATTAGTACAAACTCGGACTATAATACAAAGGTCCGGATTCGTACTAATTTAAGGAGGAAAAAGATGAGAAAAGATAATAATATGATAATACAGTTGCAACGATATTATGCTTTATGGAAAGAATGTACAGCAATGTATGAGGAATGGTCAAAGGATCAGGGACTGTCTTCAAATGGAGTTTTTGCTTTGCATTCATTTTATGAAAGTAATGGAAGATGCACGCAGAAAATGATAAGTGAAAAATGGAATATACCTAAGCAAACGGTAAATACGATACTAAAAGATTTTCAGAAAAAAGGATACATCAATATGGTATCTGATGATTCAGACAAGAGAAATAAGCTGATATGCCTCACAGAATCAGGAATGGAATATACGAAAGATATCATAGAAAAACTGCACTCAAAAGAAATATATGTAATCGAAAAAATGGGATTAGAGAATATAGAAAGTCTTAATGATAATACAGAGCTGTTTATCAGACTTTTCAAGGAAGGAGATTGTAAGAAAAATGAATCATAAATCATTATTTTTTAAATATGTTATTCCATCTATTATAGCATTTGCATTATCAGGAATATATGCGATAGTGGATGGATATTTTGTAGGCAATACCATAGGAGATGCTGGACTTTCGGCTATTAATATTGCATATCCGATTGAGGCTTTGATTCAGGCTCTTGGAACAGGAATTGGTATGGGAGGAGCTGTTTATTACTCAATTAATGCAGCAGAAAAGAAAGGAAAACGGGCAGAAGAATTTATTGCTACAAGCTGGTGGCTTCTTGTAATAGTAAGTGTTATCAGTACCATAATTATTTACTCCTTTTCGTCTAAAATTTTAGGATTGCTTGGAGCAGATGGAATTATATTAACAAATGCGACAGATTATATCAAAATTATAGCACTTGGAGCAATATTGCAGATTCTTGGAACTGGAATGATGCCATTCATTAGAAATTATGGAAACTCTTTCTGGTCAATGTTTGCGATGGTTGGTGGATTCATAACCAATATTGTTCTGGATTTTATCTTTGTATGGATATATGAAATGGGCATGAAAGGTGCAGCCACAGCTACAATAGCCGGACAGGGTGTGACTGCAGCAATTGCAATCATATACGCATTATATAATAAAAAGTTTTATGTGTATGTATCCTTAAAAAATGTAAAAGAAATGTGTGGCGCTATATTCAGAGTAGGTCTTGCACCATTTGGGCTAGCATTGACTCCTAATATTTCATTGGTGTTTATAAACCGATTCTCCGCTTCTTATGGGGGAGAAAAAGCTATTGCAACTTATGCATGTGTATCCTATATTATCTGTATCATATATCTCATATTGCAGGGCGTAGGTGATGGAAGTCAACCTTTAATGAGCCGTTTTTATGGTGAGAAGGATCAAGAAAGCCTGAGAGGAGTTCAGAGAATGGCATACATTTTTGCAATAATTCTTGCTGTTTGTGGTGGAATTATCATGTATGTAAACAGAGCAAATATTGGAGGGGATTTCGGAGCTTCTTATGAAGTAAGTATTGAGATTTCTAAAATTGTACCTATATTTTTAGTGTCATTACCATTTGTTGCGATTACCAGAATAGCGATAGCTGGATTTTATGCTACTGAAAAAAGTGGATTGTCATACATTCTTACATTCATTGAACCAGTATTGATGCTGATATTTATGCTTGTTTTACCACCTTTATTTGGTGGACAGATTATGATATGGTGGAGTACGGTATTGGCACGTGTTTTTTCAGCGATTCTGGCATTCATACTAATAAAATATTGCGAAAAGGGAGATTTGCAATATGGAATACAGAAAATTTAACAATCAGATAGTAGCAAGAATAATCTAGGTTTATCTATTGTATTTTTAAGGACAGCCTCATAGCAATAGGGCTGTCCTTTTAAAATTATGAAGCTAATTTTTAATAAATTCTAGTAGATTTTGATTGGAATAATCATAACTCTAATGAATCTTCAGCATCTACCCACATCTGTAAATTCCCATCAAGATATAACCTTGCATATTCTAATGGCTCATCGATTGCAAGCGATGTCAAAGCACAATCAGATCCAGGTGTGGTTCTTAAATTTTTTTCTGCTTCCCAACAATCAATACGGAGTATATAGCCCGTATTAGTATATACATCAATGCTGTTGCACTGTGGATTGTATTCTGCAAATATTGTTCTCATCGTATCCCATCTCCTTATCATTTAATCAATCAGTAGTAGCAAAAATTAAGAAGCATTTCAATCAGTTCACCATGTCACTTTTATTTTGTGTTATACTGTCTTATAGATTTTTCTTGCCCTTGTATTTGCCCTTATCAGAGTGCATAAACACTGATGGGACGATATAACACAAGGGAAATAATAAGGGAAAGCTCACCTGCGACAAATCCAGTGTTTTCAAGGGGTTGCGAAGAATTTAATAATAAAATATAACAGTTATTAAATTTCTTAAAACAGGTGAAATCTCAATCGGGATTGACCGAACTCTTTGAGAAAAATAGGAGGAAGCAGCTTTTTATGTTGTACTTAAAATCAGCTAATTTGGAAGATATTGAAAAGGAATACGAATTTATTACTAATACCCCTTCCAATGAAAATGGATTTACGAATTTTGCGTCTGGATGTTCAAGAAAGGAATTTGAAATAAAAATATTACCTGGTTATATTAATGCTGAAAAGGGAATTGATCTGGCTGATGGATGGGTTCCAGAAACGGATTTTTTCTTATGGGATGATGAGAAAATAGTAGGATTATTTCGCGTGCGTCATTACCTTACTCCTGCACTTGCAAACGGAGGAGGCCATATAGGATATGGAATAAAGAAAGAATTCAGAGGCAAGGGATACGCCTCGGAAGGGTTGAGATTGACAATCGAAAAAGCCTGGCACATTATTAAAGAAGACGAAATATATATGTCTGTTCATAGGGATAATATGGCATCTTTGCGTGTGCAGATTAAAAATGGGGCCTATATTCATCACCAAGATGAAAAAGAGTTTTATACCAGAATAAAACGATAAATTCCCGTTTATTGGGAAGTCACAGAGAACGAAAAATCGGAATTTGGAGGTGATTTAAATGGAAAACAAAATTGTAGGTGCTATTTTCTGTTTCATGTCAGCAGTTTTAATTTCTGCACGATATATTTCTGCTGCGATATTTATGAGTGGAGTAGCTTCGTGGAATGCCACTTTATTTGCAGCAGGTCTTGAATATGTAGGTCCTTTTTTAGCAATAGCGGCTGGTATTGCGTTTATTATTGGAATCCTGTTTCTGGGATATGGGCTGTATCAGGATATTAAAAAGATAAAGAAGTAGAACAATTCCAGTTTGTCAATTACAGGTGACATTGAAAGAGTCAGCCCATTCAAGGTGCTGGCTCTTTCAAAAATTCCATTCTAATAAATTGCATGATAACTTAGAGTAAAAATGAATACCCATTAGCCGGAAATGAATAGAAAACGAATAAAAGTGTGGTGTTTCGTATAATTATGAGTTAGTATGCATCAGACACACTTTTGTAAAAAGGGAGTTTCAAAAAAACATTCTATCATTTTTGATCTATGATATAATGTGAACACTTGACGAGGTATTTTCGAGTCTAGTGAGAACATATGCCTGACCACTTAATGAGGTGTTTCACGAATTTAGTGGTCATGGTATAATGAGCCCAGAAGAAAAGAATGCGGCTGCGAAGCAGACATATTCTTTTCTTGCGCCATTACCGAACAAACAGCCATGCGAAGCAGGGCGGTAGCGCGCGATAGCGCGGGTTCGTGAGTATCATGTCCATGCACCAAATGAAGCCAGATCAAAGTCGAAAATTGATTTCGTATTTATTATAATTGACAACAATAATCCGCAAAAAGGAGGTTCCACCATGCCATCCCACATCATCCACCCAATCCCGCCTGTTTTTGACGCCGACTCCCGCATCCTGATCCTCGGTTCCTTTCCGTCGGTCAAATCCCGAGAAAGCTGTTTTTTCTACGGGCACCCACAGAATCGTTTCTGGAAGCTCTTAGCGCGCCTGCGAAAGGAAGACGTTCCATCCTCCATCGAGGAAAAGAAGGAATTTCTGCTGCGGAACCACATCGCCGTCTGGGACACCATCCATAGCTGTTCCATCGAAGGATCCAGCGACAGTTCCATCCGCGATGTTGTTCCAAACGACCTCGCCTCTATCCTGGATCACGCTTCCATCCAGGCGATTTACACAAACGGCGGGCTGTCCGGAAAAATGTACGACCGCTTCTGCCGTAAACAGACTGGCATTGAGGCAATCAAACTGCCGTCCACCAGCCCTGCCAACGCTGCCTGGAACCTCGACCGGCTGACAGATGCCTGGAAATGTATCAACCAGATCCTGGGGAAACCCGGATCTGAAACAAAAAACACTGCTTCCGATGGCAACGCACGCGAGGCAAAAACACGCATCATCTAAACAAACACCATCTGCACCAGAATCATATAAAATACAGTCCCTGCCGGCCAATGGCGCTTCTGTCCGATCCACTGTTCCGTAAAAATCATTACAAACAGTGCCGTCAGTGCAAAGTCCAGCCCTTTCGTATTAAATGTAATCACATTTGACACTGCTTATCTTTCTTAGTAGAATAAATACATTATAACGATCGATTTTTCAGATTCAACACAGATTTGAACTATGTAAAAAAGCTTTGAAGGAATTACCTTTACAAAAAATCTTATAAAAAAAGGAAGCAAAACCTATGAACACATATATTCCCCTCCCTAATTCAAGTGCCGGCTCGCCTGTCCAGTTCTCTGAACCAGCCGCCTATTCCTACGAAAGCTGCCATTGCTGTCCGCGAAATTGTCAGATCAACCGCACCAAAAAACAGGGCTGGTGTCACAGCCCTGCCGGTATCCGGGCGGCACGCGCGGCGCTTCATCCGTGGGAGGAACCGTGTATCAGCGGTCTGCACGGAAGCGGTACCATCTTTTTTTCCGGCTGCACGCTGCGCTGCTGTTTCTGCCAGAACTACCAGATCAGCAGCGAAGGCTTTGGAAAAGATATTTCTGAAACGCGCCTGGAGGAAATTTTTCTGGAACTGCAGGCACAGGGCGCGCATAATATCAATCTGGTGACACCGACACAGTACCTTCCGTCGCTACTGCCTGTCTTAAAACGGGTCAAACCGCAGCTTTCCATCCCGATCGTCTACAACTGCGGCGGTTATGAGACGCTGGAAGCGGTTGATGCGCTGGCTCCCTATATCGATATCTGGCTGCCGGATTTAAAATATTACTCTTCCGAACTGTCCGCCCGCTATTCCGCCGCCCCGGACTATTTTCCGGTTGCCTCCGCAGCAGTCAAACGGATGATCGAGCACACCGGTCCGCTGGTATTGGAAGATTTCTCTGAAAATGGTCAGGCCTGCCAGCTCATGAAGCGCGGCGTGATCCTGCGGCATATGGTTCTTCCGAAACACAAAGACGATTCCATCCGCCTGCTCCACTGGATTCACGACAACCTCCCGGAGGGGCATTTTCTGGTAAGCCTTATGAGCCAGTACACCCCCTTCTACCAGAGCAACAAATATCCGGAAATCAACCGTCGCATCACAAGCTACGAATACCAGAAAGTCGTCGATGCCGCGATTGAGCTGGGACTCACACAGGGCTTTATGCAGGAAAAAAGCAGCGCGAAAGAAGAATACACGCCGCCGTTTGAGTTGCAGGGGATTTGATATTTATATAAGAAAAAATCCTTCTTGATACTTTTCCATGAACCAGAAAAAAGGGTATCGATAAATTGACATTTTATCGATACCCTTTAAACTATCTCGTCCATTGGATGATACCTCTTTCTTTGAACTTTTCCTTTATTCAATTTTGATTCCTTTTTCAACAATTTCTGAATCGTTCAATCTTATTTTTTTCTTTTTTCACTTATCTATCTCTCTTTTAAAAAACGCTTCTTTTTAATGATACTTTCTCGTCATATCACTAAACCGAATCCTGTTTCTAAATATGTATGATAGATGATTGACTGATTTTTACTTGTTGATTTTGGTTTTCCTTTGTTCAATTTTTTTATTAAAAAATTGAACCAGTTTTATGTTTTCGGTGGAATCAGCTCCCTTCTTTTTTTGTTTTATTTCTTGTTTCTTTTGATGGTTTTATTCTAATACATATGTCGCATTTTGTCAATACTAATTTTGTATTTTCTTGTTATTTTTCAGTTTTATTTCCACCATGAATGCCAGCTATTAGTTTTCATCTCGCAGCTGCGCCATCTTATCTCTTTATTTACCATCGTTCACACATTATGAGCGTCATGCAAACTGTTACTGGGAACGTATGCGTGAACAGCAACAAATCCGCAGTTACTGTACACGCATACGTGTCCAGTAACGGAATTTGCCGTGGCTTCGCATTTAAATACGGCAAATTCCTGCTGCCACCACGTTTTCTTACGGCACTTTCGGTTCCAAAAGTGCCTACCCGTGTACAGTAACAATCCGCAACCAGAACTTCACTTTTTTCCCTGTTATTTTTCTTGCCAATCTTCCCATTTTCCAGTATAATCATGATATCGGTGCATTTGGCACCTGCTTCTTTATATGCAGGCAATTTTTTCACATCTTACTGGTTCCTGCGATTCTCATGTTCAGTTTTTTCGATGATTTCCATGACTATTTTCATACTTACGCACTCAAAAGGTAAACGCTAAATCTCTGAACTTTTTATTTATTTTTTAATCACTAAGCAATCTTTCTTCACATCTCAAACTTCATGACTGCTTCTTGATTTGATTCCTTAAAACTTATTCACACGGGGAAACTGTTTCTCATTTTGCTGAAATTCTAACCTACATGAGCAAGCGGGCATCCCCTATCTGCAATTTTATTTCAGGAGGTACTCTATGGTCTATGAAACTTTTTTGAAAACAATCCAGTCGATGGTGCAGACGCGCCTCGATAAAAAAGCCAACGTCTCCCTGCGGCGGGTTCTGAAAAATAATGGACTGATGCTCGACGGGCTGAGCTTTACGAAACCCGGCTCACGGTTATCACCGACTGTCTATCTGAACGCCTACTATAATGAAGCGGAGGAAGGGATGCCGCTCTCCATTATTACCGATCAGATCCTGATGGTGTATGAGACAAATCCAGGATTTTCGGAGGATATCTGCGAGGAACTGCGTGATTTTGATGCCGTACGCGGCCGGATTGCCTACAAATTGATCCACGCCGCTAAAAATAAGGTGCTTCTCTCCCACATCCCACATATTCCGTATCTCGATCTGGCGATCGTTTTCTATCTGATCCTCACTGACAATGAGGAGGGACAGATGACGACCCTGGTACACAGCGACCATCTTGCCCTGTGGGATATTTCTCTGGAAGAGATCGGCATACTGGCGGAAGAAAATACACCTCGCATACTGCCGTACCACATCAGCTCCATCGAATCCACCCTCAATCAGCTCGAAATGGAGGACATCGTTGAAACGGAAGCTCTTCCATCGGTCGCTCTCTACGTTCTGACAAATTCGCGCGGCATCAACGGCGCTGCCTGCATGCTCTATCCCCGCGTCTTAAAAGAGTTTGCCGAAAGCCTGGGCGAAGATCTGATTATCCTTCCGTCCAGCATCCATGAAGTGCTTCTCACTCCCAGCAACGTCTCTCTTCCGCCGGAAGAACTCAATGAAATGGTTCAGGCGATCAATCAGTCGGATGTGCCCGCTGAAGACCGCCTGTCAGATCATATTTATTATTTTAGCAGGATTCAGGGCTGTCTCTACCTGCCGCCCAGTTCCACTACGACGCTTTATTCCGGAGCAGACGGAACAGTGAATCCACAATAAAGATGGCAACCGCCATCGCCCCCGCTATCTGGATCGTCTGGATCAGATAAAAATTGTACCATTTTGTCTGTCCCTGTATCAGAAAATAGACGCTCCGGTAGATCGATGCGCCCGGCACCGTCGGCAGGATTCCTGCCACCAGAAAGATCGTGACGGGCGCTTTTAACACGCGTGCAAATACCTGGCTCAGCAGAGCCGCTGCCAGACTGGAAAAAAATGCCGCCGCCACCTGCGAGGTTCCCACCTGCATCGATACCAGGTACGCCAGCCATCCGGCACCTCCGGTAATGCCCGCATAAACCAGATATTTCCGCGGCATATCGACCAGCAGGGAAAAACCAAAAACCGCCAGAAATGCCCCCACGCTCTGGATCATCAATTCTCTTATCATCTCTGTCATACCGATCCTCCCGCCAGCCGGACTGCCACGATCGCCAGACCGACGCCCGACGCAACCGCCAGCGCCACCACGACTGCCTCCGCCATCCGCGCGACTCCCGAACTGTAATCCCCATTCAGCGTATCGCGGATTGCCGCCGTAAATGTGACCCCAGGCACCAGCGGCATGATTGCGCTGATAATCACTACATCCAGGCTCATTCCCAGAAATGCCCCACGGCGCAGCAGATACGCCGCAACCGCCAGTGCAAACGAGCCAAGTGCATTTTGACAGAAATCATTCAGCATAAGGTTGGACGCCGCCCGCAGGACAAACGCAAGAACGACTCCCACGACAGCCGCCACCAGGCATTCGCCCGGACCGCCTCCAAACATCACCGCAAAAAATCCCGTCGTTGCCGCATAGCCAATGCATTTCTTCCAGAATCCGTATAATGTCGTATTAGCAATCCGATCCAGTCGTTCCTGCGCCTCCCCGACGGACAATTTTCCGCTGCAAAATTCCCTTGAAACATTGTTTACCTGATAGATGCGGTTCAAATTCGTTGCCCGGTTTTCCACCCTTTTTACCAAGGTAAGCGGCGGAAGTGATGCATCCGCAATCGTCGCCACGATCCCCGTCGTCACGACAAACACATCTGCCCGTGCAATCCCTGAATGCTTTAAAATACGGTGAATCGTGTCCTCCACACGGTAGACCTCCGCTCCGCTCGCCAGCATGATCTCCCCCGCCCGGACCGCCATCTCCATCAGCGCGCCATATTCCATACCAACCACCCTCTGATTTATGAATTTTCGTAACTGTGAAAGTATTGAACAGTTACGAATTTTCCAAATCCAGCAACATTTTCTTGACCTCTACCATACGGTCACGCAACACGACCGCTTCCTCGAAATTCAGCTCGGCTGCCGCCTGATTCATCTTCTTCGTCAGTTCCTTTACAAGTTTTTCTAATTCCTGGCGATCCATCGATTCCAGATCCTTCGTTACCTTATTCGTAACCGGTTCGGCTGCCTGCGAGATCGTGATCAGATCCCGGACAGCTTTCTTGATCGTCGTCGGCGTAATGTGATGTTCCTCATTGTACGCCTGCTGAATCGCGCGTCTTCGCTCCGTCTCCTCGATCGCCGCCCGCATCGAATCCGTGATCGAATCTGCATACATGATAACATGCCCCTCAGAATTTCGCGCTGCTCGGCCGATCGTCTGAATCAGGGACGTTTCCGAACGCAGGAATCCCTCTTTATCCGCATCCAGAATCGCCACCAGCGCAATCTCCGGGATATCCAGACCCTCACGAAGCAGGTTGATGCCGACCAGCACATCGAAGACATTCAGACGCATATCCCGGATAATCTGGGCGCGTTCCAACGTGTCAATATCCGAATGCAGATATTTGACGCGGATTCCCGCATCGCGCATATAGTCGGTCAGGTCTTCTGCCATCCGCTTTGTCAGCGTCGTAACAAGCACCTTAAACCCTCGATCCACCTCCCGGTTGACCTCCGAAATCAGATCGTCGATCTGTCCCTCGACCGGTCTCACCTCAATCGGCGGATCAAGAAGTCCCGTTGGACGGATCACCTGCTCTGCCCGCAGAAGCTCATGATCTGCCTCATACTCGCCCGGTGTTGCTGAAACGCAGAGAATCTGATCCAGTTTGCTCTCAAATTCTTCAAAATTTAACGGTCGGTTATCCAGCGCCGACGGCAGGCGGAATCCATATTCCACCAGCGTTTTCTTGCGCGACTGGTCGCCCGCGTACATACCGCGC
The DNA here is from genome assembly GCF_027698965.1 of Clostridium fessum. Lineage (NCBI taxonomy): Bacteria > Bacillati > Bacillota > Clostridia > Eubacteriales > Clostridiaceae > Clostridium > Clostridium fessum. The sequence continues at coordinate 209,630 of NZ_JAQEQF010000004.1, read as the reverse complement.
ACCTGCGGCAGCGTGATGTGCGACTCGTCCACAATCACCAGAAATTCATCCGGGAAATAATCCATCAGCGTACACGGCGGTTCTCCCGGTTTCGAACCAATCAGATGACGCGAATAATTCTCGATACCGGAACAGAAGCCTGTTTCCCGCATCATTTCCACATCAAAATTCGTCCGCTCCGCGATTCTCTGTGCCTCCAGAAGCTTATCCTCACTCTTAAAGTAAGCGACCTGCTCCTTCATTTCCTCTAAAATATTGTTTGCCGCAATCTCCATCCGCTCTTTCGGGATGACATAATGCGATGCCGGGAAAATCGCGATATGTCCTAACTGCGCCTTGATCTCGCCCGTCAGCGTGTCAATCTCTGTGATCCGGTCTACCTCATCCCCGAAAAACTCAATCCGGTACGCATCGCCGCCCGAATACGCCGGGTATACCTCCAGTACATCGCCGCGCACCCGGAACGAACCTCGCTTGAAATCCATGTCATTCCGGCTGTACTGAATGTCGATCAGCTTGTGAATGACCTCGTCGCGGTCCTTCTCCATGCCCGGGCGTAGGGAAATAACCATGTTTTTATAATCGATCGGGCTTCCCAGACCATAGATACAGGAAACCGATGCCACAATAATCACATCCTGCCGCTCCGACAGCGCCGCCGTTGCTGAATGCCGCAGCTTATCGATCTCGTCATTGATAGAGGAATCCTTCTCGATGTATGTGTCCGTGGACGGGACGTAAGCCTCCGGCTGGTAGTAGTCATAGTAGCTGACAAAGTATTCCACCGCATTATTGGGAAAAAATTCCTTCATTTCCGAATAAAGCTGGGCTGCCAGCGTCTTATTATGTGCAATAATTAACGTCGGCTTATTCAGCTTCTGAATCACATTTGCCATCGTAAACGTCTTGCCAGAGCCCGTTACCCCCAGTAATGTCTGGAACTGATTTCCTTCCTTGAAGCCCTCCACCAGCTTTTCAATCGCCTGCGGCTGGTCGCCGGTCGGGCTGTATTCTGATACCAACTCAAAATGATCCATTGCTTTCTCCTGATTTGATATAATTCACAAATAAAGAATGTGCCTTTTTGTGTAATAGGGGATTCCAAGGAATTTCCTAGTACACAAAAAATCCCATTAAGTATTTCTATTATACCAAATCCACCCATGAATGTATACATAAAAGCAAAACAAATCAGTACAAACGTTCGATTTCAGATAACTGTTCACAGGTAGGAATTTTCTGAATTTTCTAAACTGAAGATTCCGTACGATACAGTTCTGGTTGCAGATTTTGCCGTCATTCCTATTATTGGTTTACTGTATTATTTCTTTCTTCCCGTGACTACTATCAGAACGATTCCTAATACTCCCATCATCCCCGCATACCCCACAAACGGCACGCTCACGCCCTCACTGAATCTTCCCATCCATTTCAGCACAAACGGCGAACACGCCGCTCCCAGATTGCAGCCGACCAGCACGATTGATGTGGCTGTATTGATAGAAGACTGCGGAATCTGCTCGGAAATCTGGTGGAAGGAATAGGTAACCAGAACGGTATAGAAAAATCCAACGATACTAATGCCAATTCCAATCAGCGGCAGATTGCCCGCATATGCGGTCAGAAGCATCCCCGCTCCAAGCATCAGGCATCCAACCCCCGGCAATTTTTCCTTCCACCACATCGTCAGTTTTCCAAAATAAACACCGGCAGCTATTCCCATCAGCATCATGAGCGTGAGAATGATGCTGGCTTCCGACTCCGTTCCAAGTTTCTTCTCCAAAATCAGCATCGGGACACGCAGGGAATTGGAACAGTAGATGCAGATGACAAATCCCGCAAACAGTGCATAAGCAATGGGCAGGACTTCTTTTTTCCAGCATTCTCTTTTTCCATCTGCCTCCGCTTCCAGACTTTCTTTCTCTGCCCCTGCACTCTGTGAGCCCGCACTCTGTCCCATCTCCATATTCCCCGGAACCCATACAAGATACAGAAGTACAATCACAAATCCGAGCGCGTACACCCAAAATGCCAGATTCCACCGGATCAACACCAATTTTCCAGCAACCAGCGTCATAACCGCGCTTCCCAGCACCTCCGCCGATCCGCGGTATCCGAGCAGCGCCGCTTTTTCCCTGCCTTCATAATATTCACTGAAAATGCTGATTGCTTTCGCATTAATGAGCCCAATCCCGATCCCCAGGAAAATCCTGGACGCGAACATCACCGGATATTCCTGTACAAACACCGGTACCATGCCGCTGACCGATAAAAGAAGCAGACCGCCCACAATCATTGGACGGTCTTTCATATAACGCGACAGCCATGCATTCAGCACGATCATGACAGTGATCGCAAACGACGGTGCTGAGATCAACATCTCCACCTGTGCGGTTGTATATTCACTGAAATGCTGCAGCAGCGATGGCAGCACGATCGAAACAGAATACGCCGATGTCAATATCAATGACAGCGATAGCAGCGCTATTTTCTTCATTTGTTCTTTCATATTAATTTCTCCCCGAATGTAAGTTTTATACTAGAATTCTGATTGCTTCTGTCCTATCCATTCACAATCGCAGGCAACACAATCCATGTATCGTTTCTTAAAACAATACTCCATTCCTTTTATCATAAATGAAATTCATTCAGAAAGAAATACTTAAATTTTTTTTATTCTAAGATTTTTATTCTAAGGTAGATGTTTCACTGTTCACACATGTGTTCCCAGTAACGGGATTTTCAGTTCAGAAAATTCCTGCCTGTGAACGGTTACGTTTCTTCGTTACCTATCCCCGCGCAAACCAGTCTTTCATGCACTGAAGCACCTGCACCAGCTCTTCTTCCTTGATAATATACGGAACCATCGCGTACAGATAATTTAAGAACGGACGGCTGAACACGCCGCGTTTGTACGCATATTCCTGATACCCTTTCAGGACTGCCGGATCATATACCTCGACACAGACACATCCGCCCATCATGCGGACCTCCCTGATTCTTGGATCGGCAAATCCTTCCATCTCCCGACGGGTGATAGCTTCGATCTTCTGAATCTTTTCCATATAGTTCTGCGTCTCAAACAGCTCAATCGAGGCAAGCGCCGCGCTGCACGCGAGGGCATTTCCCATAAAGGTCGGTCCGTGCATCAGCGCATGTTCCGGGTTATCATCGAAAAATCCATCAAATACCTTTTTATTTGCTACAGTCGCCGCATGACCAATGTAACCGCCGGTCAATGCCTTTCCGAGGACCAGAATATCCGGAAGCACCCGATCTGCCACAAAGCGGTTTCCGGTTCTGCCAAATCCGGTTGCCACCTCATCAAAAACCAGCAGCACGCCGTACTTATCACAGAGTTCCCTTGCCTTCTCCAAAAATGAAATGTCGTACATCCGCATTCCGCCAGCACCCTGTAAAAGCGGTTCCACCAGCACGCAGTTCAACTTGTCATGATACTGTTCAAATGCTTTCTCCAGCGCCGGGATCTCAGTCGGAATGTGAACCACATACGGGCTTGCACCATAGGCTTTCAGCACAAAATGGTAGTCCTCATCATCGCCTGCCTCCATCGTCTTAAAGGTATCGCCGTGGTACGCGTGTTCCAGCGCCAGAATCATCGTCCGCTTCTCATCGCCGCGGTTCATATAATACTGCAGCGCCATTTTCAGCGCTACCTCAACCGCCACGCTGCCGGAATCTGAAAAAAAGCAGTAGTCCAGATCGCCCGGCAGCCAGGACGCCAGTTTCTCTGAAAGTCTGTGCGCCGGCTCATGCGTCAGCCCGCCCAGCATCACATGAGAAAATTTTTCCACCTGTGAAATAATTGCCTGATTGATCACCGGATGTTTATATCCATGAATCACACTCCACCAGGACGAAACCGAATCAATCAGCTTCTGATCCTTCGTGTAAAGATATACCCCGTTCGCATCCACGATCTCATAAGGTGCTTTCATTGTTTTTAACTGTTCATATGGATACCAGATCATTTTTCTTCTCCTTTTTATCTTCTTTCTTACGCATACAGCCCTTTCAGCGTCTCCACATCCATGGAAAGCTCCATATCTCCATCCGCCACACAGGCAACCACCGGAACGCCCGTGTAATATTCACACATTTTCCGGTTATCCTCATGAAGCAGATTTCCCGCCTCATAATGGTTGAAAATAATTCCCTTCAGGGCAATTCCCTGTTGTTTCAGATAATAGGCAGTAAGCCCCACGCCATTGATCGTCCCAAGCCCCGCATCCGCAATCAGCAGGCATCCAAGCCCGCACGCTTTTACTACTTCTGGAAGACGGATATCCGCCTCGTCTATGCAGAGTGGACAGAGAATTCCGCCGCTTCCTTCCATCGTCACATACTCATATTTTTCACAGACTTTGTGAAAATCTTCCAGCACCCGTTCCATCTGGACCGGGTTGCCCTCGAGGCGGGATGCCAGATGCGGCGATACCGCCGTCTCGTACACATACGGACACATTTCCTCAAGCGGCTGCCCGATTCCCGACATTGTTTTTACCTGCAGGGCATCTCCTGGAATCAGGCTTCCATCCGCACGCCGCTCATTGCCGCTCATTGCCGCTTTATAATACGCCGCATTCACGCCGCTCTCCCGCAGTTTTTTCACAATCAAGCCTGTCACATACGTTTTTCCAATATCCGTTCCCGTACCTGTTATAAAAATCCCCTTGCTCATCTTTTATCCAAGTCTCCCTCCCTGAATCAGCGGAATCATCCGTTTTCCTATGATGGCAGCTACAATACAGAGCACGATATCGCCCGGAACTGCCAGAACAAAGCAATATAAAAACAGCGCTCCTACGCCGATCGGCGAATTCAGATAGAAATTACTGATCACGTAGTAATAAATCATTCCAAATGCATAGACAATAAAAAGTCCCAGAAAATTAGCTCCCAGCAGGCGCCGGTAACTCGGATGCGTCTTGGCATTGGCAATCTTACCATTCACATACGCCGCAACCGCAAATCCGATGATATATCCAAAACTCGGCTGGAAAATATATCCCGGTCCGCCGCCCTGAGTGAAAATCGGAAGTCCAATTAAACCTAATACAATATAAACCACAACCGCCAGCGCCCCGTTGACCGGACCTAAAAGCAGACCTGCCAGCATCGTAAATAAAAACTGCAATGTAAATGGAACCACCGGAACCGGTATCTTGATAAATGCTCCCACTGCAATCAGTGCGACAAACATCGCGCACAAAACTAAATCCTTTGTCTTCATGTGTTTCAAACCTTTTTCCTCCTTGGGTATCTGAATGATTTCAGGCATCCGAAGCCATTCTATTCTCGCACATGTACATAAATTTCTCTCCGCAAACCCTGTTCCAACCATCTAAAACAGCAGCGGCCGTCCCAGATCCCGGGTAGTCGAAACAGATGCAGAACTGATTGCAAGCATAACATAGCCTTTTTCTATTGTCAACCTATTATTTTTATATGGTTAACAATTAGTTTTTTATCTGTTTTTTATCTCTTTCCTTCCCATAATTTTGTTTCTTATATCCCTTGATATACATACGTTTCCCATCCGTCCACACATTCACTGCCCCCGAATCCGCCGTTCTCCAGATCTCCGTTCCCGTCTGTTCCAGACGTTCCACCGCCTCCGGTGCCGGATGCCCGTAAGTATTTCCCTCTCCATAAGAGAGCACCGTGAAAGCTGGGGAAAAGCACTCCAAAAACTCCTCTGAGGAGGAACCGTTCGAACCATGGTGTGCAGCTTTTAACAGTGTCACTTTTTCCCTCTTTTTGTCCTCTTCCACCGCCAGAATCTTCCTTTCGTCCTCCACTCCAATATCTCCTGTCAGAAGCATACGAAACTTTCCATACGTAACATCAAACACCAGTGAATGACTATTTCGCTCCTCGGCTGGCGTTTCCCCCGCCTCCGGGTACAGGCACCGAAGCGCCAGGCTTTTCGCCCGCACAGTTTCTCCCCGATGCAGATAATAGACTTCCGCACCCCGTTTTCTCGCAAGAGTTTCCAGTTTTTTATATGCCTCCTGCCCTTTTCCCGCCGCCGGAAGTGCCAGATTCCGCACCCGGATATCTGCCTCCTCCTTCAAAAGCCACTCGATCCCGTTCGTGTGATCCGCATCCGCATGGCTGACCAGAATCCAGTCCAGCGTGCGGATTCCCTGACTTTTCAAAAATGGTCCCAGCACATTTTTCCCGATTTTCTTATCCTGGCTGCTGCCACAGTCCGAAAGAATTGCCTCATCCCGCGTCCGCAGAAAGACGCCGTCGCCCTGTCCTACATCGAGAAACCAGCTCTGAAAGCCATGAACAGGCTGAACCACTAAAAAGACTACCGCCACAGCAATAAATACACTATTCTTTCCCGGTGCATTCCATTCTTTTGGAAACAGAAAAATCCCTTTTCTCCCTAAATTATCTCTTGCTTCTCCCACACTCCACACATATCGAATCCCCAGTGCCACATAAAACACCCCTATTTTCCACATTTCCGGGCGTCCTGCCACAATGGAATGAAACGGCACACGTTCCACCTGGATACAAAGCCATTCATACAACTGAAAAATATAATGCCCCGGACCCGTACATGCACTTGCCGCTATTCTGAATATTTCTGGTATTTCTGATATTCCTGATGCTGCACCCCCAAAAGCCGAAAGCACTCCCGCAATGCTGCTGCCTCCGCCCATTTCCCCCATTTTTCCTCCCACAAACGCTATACTGTAAATTCCAAGCGCCAGCAGACCGCTTCCGGCTGCATACGTGAGAAGCGGTATCACGATCAGATTCAGAAAAATTCCCCACATTGGAAATGTAAAATAGTGATACAGCTGAATCGGCATCGTATAAAGCTGAATTGCCAAGCTGAGCATGAGTGTTTCATATCCTTTCTTTTTTTCTTTCTCTTGTTCCTCCTCTTTCCGCTCTTTTCTCTTTTTTCCCACTTTCCGTAGCTCCTCCGTCTCCAGCCCAATCGCGGCAACCGCGCCATAGGAAAGCTGCAATCCCGCCGAAAAGAGCAGATACGGCGATTGCCACGCCTGCAAAATCAAAGACAGCGACAGCGCACTCAGCAGATCGTAACTCCGCCCCAGATATGCCGCCAGACAGGACACCTCTACCATAAATACCGCCCGGAATACCGATGCTCCAAATCCGGTTACTAAACCATAAAAGGTAAGAAGCGCTGAAGCTCCCAGCCCCGCCCATCCATACGATATGCCCCAAAAACGCAGTGCGCTGTAAACGCTCATTCCAATCAAAGAGACATGAAGCCCGCTGACTGCCAGAATATGTGCAATCCCATTATCCTGAAACCGTTCGCGCAGCTCTTCCGATAACCCGGATTTATCCCCCAGCAAAATTGCCTGGAAAATCCCTGCATCTTCTGGAACACAGATTTCCTGAAAAACAGCCGTCGCATACGCCCGGAAGCATTCTGCCTGACTTCGGAGAGGGGAACTTTTTCCTTCTGAAATAAAAATCCGATCCGCCGTCACCCGGTTTCTGATTCCTAGTCCCCGATAATACATCCGATACGAAAACTGCCCCGGATTGCGCGCTTCTTCCAGAAACTCAGCAGTTCCCGTCAGATGAATCTGACTTCCGCAGGGTGGCAGAATTTTCTCTTCACACATATCCAGTAAATCGCTTTTACACGATATCAGTACCTTTTTTACACTTTCATCCTCTACCTCCACCCCCGTCAAAATCATCGTACACCACCCATTTTTTTCCGAAACAGAATCCAGTGTTCCAGATACCGCCACCTCTGTCGAACCGCCCTTCTGCGTTACCATCCGTTCCAGCGCATCCGGGCGCATTTCCACCGTCATCCGTCCCCATCCTGCCAAGAAACAGAAAAACAGCAGAAAGACACGGCACATCATCGGATCTTTCCAATTCCAGACGCGTTCTGCGTCTGTCTGAAAGTCCGAATCTCCCCGTCCTTCTGCTGTTTTTATGACTGCAGGTGAAAAAGAATGTGCCTTGTGTTTCATAGGACACAATTTCCTATGAAACACAAAAAGCGCTGCTGCAATTATAAACCACACCGTCATGCCCATCTGGTACGCTGCGACCTCTCCAAGTACGAAAGCCACCATCATCCACATTACCGGTCGTTTGATATTCAATTCCTCTTTTCTTGTATTCTGCAAAACATCAACAAAATCCCATTGCTGCTCTCTTCCAAACACGGAATATACATTCTGTCTGACAGTTACTTCACAATATACTTCTCCTCTCTCTCCAGAGGCTGCACCAGCGAAATCACATTCCGGTACGTCACATCTGCCGAGCCATTGACCGTGATCTGTACTTTATTCACCGTCTGAAGCTCTGTCAGCGAATCGACGATCGCGTAAATCGAAATATACTCCGCCACATCGATATCCCCGGAAATAAAACCGCTATCCAGGTTGACATAGCAGGTATTATCTGTCAGTGATACGTTTAATACCTTTGTATTTTTCGGCATCACTGAAAGCCCGCCATTCTGGGAACCTGCCAGCAGCTGTTCCACTACCAGGCGTTCCAGCGACGTGTTCATACTGTGAAATACTTCCCGTTTTTCTGCCACCAGACCATCTTTTTCTTCATTGGCAAAATACAGGGTCAGCTCTACTTTTTCATACGAATTGACATCCGAAATACTGTCTACAAAATCACTTCCTGCGATCGCGCCCACCGGGTTCCCATGTGTGTCCAGGAGCGGCTGTCCCTCGCAATTAATGCTGATATAATCGACTCCCTTAACCTGTGTAAAGGTCTTTGCCAGCGCCGCCCGGCACAGAATCTCCCGCGACGCTTTCGTATTCATATATTCCTGATTAAAATTCAACGTCAGCACGTTATTGTCCCGGTTAATATCCAGGAATTCAACCTTATCGCTTAAAACTGCCTGATACTCCGGGTTTTCCGGCGCCGCAAGGATCTGCCCCGCCAGCTCCCCGATCAGGATCTCAGCGTCCGCCGTCTCCGTCTGATAGGAAACACTCGCCAGCCCCGTGCGCGTCGAATTGAGATAATAAATCTGATAGACGCCGTCCTCACCCGCCGTCGGATGCACCTCTTCTTTTTTTCGGCATCCGCTCAGAAGAAGCAGACATGCCAGGCAAAGGATCAGCCACGAACTTACGCTTCCTGCCCGTTTTCCAGAGCTTTTTTTTCTTATTTTCTCCATTTATTATTTCCTGTTGTTATTTTGCAATCTATCTCACAATAGACATTTCCCTGACCTCACATTCGAACACTGCAACACTCAAATACCGCAACATTCAAACACTGAAACATCCGAACACGACAGCATTCAAACACCGAAATATTCGAACACTACAGCACCAGCAACCATCTCGAACCTCTAAACCGCCCAGAACCACGCTGTCTACGGAATATAATTCAACGGAATCCGCACCGTAAAGGTTGCTCCCTTGCCTTCTTCACTCTTCAGGCGGATCGCGCCCTGATGAAGAAGAATAATATTCTTCGTGATCGCAAGCCCCAGCCCGGTACCGCCTGTCTCGCGTGAGCGCGCCTTATCTACACGGTAAAAACGCTCAAATACGCGCTCCTGGAATTCTTTCGGGATTCCCACGCCATTATCCTCTACCTTCACATAAAAGAACTTGTGGTCAGCATCCAGCGTCACCCAGACTTTTCCCTCTTCGCGGTTATACTTGATCGCATTTTCCACCAGGTTCGAAAGTGCCAGGCTCAATTTTACCTCGTCCACATCCGCCGATACTTCCCGCTTGCTCTCATACGTGATCTCAATGTTCCGCCGCTTCGCGATCGGGGTCAGACGTTTTAAAATCTGTTCCAGAAGACCATTGATCGAAGTCTGGGCAATATTCAGATCCGGCGATGATTTATCCATTTTGACTAACGTCAGCAGATCATCGATAATCTTGCCCTCGCGGTCAATCTCCGCCGAAATATCCTGCATAAACTCCTGATATAACTCCGCCGGGGCGTTCTCCATCCCCATCAGAGAATCCGCCAGCACCCTTATCGAAGTCAGCGGTGTTTTCAGCTCATGCGACACGTTGGAAACAAACTCCTGACGCGACTGATCCAGGTTTTTTAGTTTCCGGATGGTCTGCATGACTGCCTCCGAAATGTCCCGCGTCTCCCGATATGTTTTTACATCAATATCCTGATCCAGATTTCCCTCTGCCACCATATCGAGCTGCTGCTGCAGGCGGCGGAATGGTTTCAGCAGGCAAGCCGCCGCCAATAAATCTGCGATCAGAATAAAACAGAACATAACGAGCTGCAAAAATCCCGTCTTCTGCACAATTTTCTCCTGCAAAAGCGCCGAATTTTCCGTGGACGCCATCAGAAGAAGGACTCCCTGCACGCCTGCCGTATTTTTCCCATTTCCGGCTGCCACATCCGAATCGATCGGCGCTGCATCCGTGCTTTTTGCCTGAATCGGCTGCGCTACATAGAAATACTTTTTCTTCTGGTTCAGATAGCTGGAAGTTTCCCCGTCAAATGCCTTTAACACATCCGATACAACCAGCGTTTTCCCTCTGGAAAGACCAAATGTGTCTTTCAAAATCTTAAAGCTGTCGTCCACCAGCACGATTCTTCCGTTCATCAGATCCGCCGTTGTACTAAGTTCCGCATCCAGCGCCGGATTTGGATTTCCCGACAGCAGTACATTGATATAATCACTGCTGCGTATCTTGTTTGCTAAAATCAGACACCGGTTCTGCGCTTCCGCCATCCGTTCTTCCACGTGGCTCTGGTAAAAATACCCCGATGTAAAACGAACCTGTACCAGAAGCGGAACCAGCGTCAGGATCAGAAAGGCGAGGAACAGCGGGATTCGCATCCCAATCGTGTGCTCCATCGCTTTCCATATCTTTCTTTTATGTTCTGCTATTCTTCTCATGTTCCTGTCCTGAACGATTACAGTTCACACGCTCTTTGCGTTGCTTAACTTACTGACATTGGCTGTGAACTTTAACCCCGAAATGCTGCTCCGTAACTGCGTTTCTCACAACAACGATCCGATTTCAAGCTTCTTCGTTGCCGCAATCGCCAGCGCTCCCGGTCCGATATGGCAGGCTACACTTAAGGACAGCGGCTCTACACGGACTTCCGTCTCCGGGAAAAGTTCCCGAAGCTCGGCTGCCAGCTCCTGCGCCATCTCATCATTGTCGGTATGCGCTACATCAATATACGTTTTTTCTCCCGTCACATCATCAAACCGATTTTCCAGATCGCGGGTGATCGCCGTGATCATCATGGAACGCGCCTGTTTCATCGTCCGCGCCTTCGCAAATGCGTCCAGCTTCTCGCCCTGTATCGTCAGAACCGGTTTTAAACGGAGAAGTGTTCCGAGCGCTGCTGCCGCTGGTGTGATTCTACCGCCCTTTTTCAGATATTTTAATGTGTCAACCGTGATATAAATAGTTGAATCCAAACCTGTCTCTTCCAGCTTTTTGCAAATCGCCTCCGCGTCCATGCCGGCTGCCGCCATGTCAAGCGCATCCTGCACCGAACGGCGCTGGGTCACGGAAATCCTGTGATTATCCGCCACCTGTACTTTTCCGTCGAAATCCTCTGCCAGCATCTTTGCCGTCTGGCAGGAGCTCGAAAGCCCGCTGGACATCGGGATGTGCACAACTGCATCGTATTCCTCCAAAAGTTTTTCCCAGAGATTTAAGATCGTCTCCGGAGACGGCTGGGATGTGCTCACATCGTGATCCCCGCTCAGATGCTCATAAAATTCCTTCTGTGTCAAATTTATATCTTCCAGATACTCGGTTCCATCAATCATAAACGGCATCGGCAGGACATATACGCCCATCTCTTTCGCCTGTGCCTGTGTAATTCCGCTGTTGCTGTCTGTAACAACCGCTACCTTCATGCTTGTTTCCTCCTGTTTTCCCTGTGAATCTGCTGCCATCCTATTTTCCTTTCCGCATAACACTTTCTTTTCTAAAAATGTCTGCCCTGGAACAGCCTCCGAGCGGTTCACATAGATGATTTTATTTTATCCTATTTTCTTATGAAATGGAAGAGAGAAGTAACGGGATTTTCACGGGATTTTCAGTTCAGATAATTCCTACCTGTGAACAAAAAACTGCCACAAAACAAGCCCCGACCATTTCTCTGTTCATGATCTTTTCTTGCTTTATGGCAGTTTTCCCGATTCTTATTGACGGTTATATTTATACTTTCCTAATATATTCGAAAATTCTCCCTATTTCACCAACAGCGACTCTCCCGTCATCTCCTTCGGCTTCTCAAGTCCCATCAGTTCAATCAGCGTCGGCACAATATCGCAGAGGCGTCCGCCCTCGCGCAGCTTGTACGCCGGGTCAGCGCCGACCAGGACAAACGGCACCTGATTGGTCGTGTGAGCGGTCCACGGCTCGCCGGTTGCCTCATCAACCATCACCTCTGCATTACCGTGATCGGCGCAGATAAAGAGAACGCCTCCGGCTGCCTTGATGGCTTCAACTGCACGTCCTACGCAGGCATCGACGGTCTCAATCGCCTTGATTGCAGCCGACTCCACACCCGTGTGGCCTACCATATCCGGGTTTGCAAAATTGATGATGATAACATCATATTTGCCGGACTCAATCGCCTCCACCAGCTTATCGCACACGATCGGTGCGCTCATCTCCGGTTTCAGGTCGTAGGTCGGAACCTCCTTCGGAGACGGAACCAGAATGCGGTCCTCGCCCTCGTTCGGCTCTTCCACGCCGCCGTTGAAGAAAAATGTTACGTGTGCATATTTCTCGGTCTCGGCGATACGTGCCTGCGTCATATGGTGCGCCGCCAGGAACTCTCCAAACGTGTTCTTAATCTCTTCCTTCTTGAACGCAATCAGCTTGTTCCCGATCGTCTCATCGTAATCGGTAAAGCATACAAACGTCAGGTCAAGCTTCTTCTCTCTCGCAAATCCGGTAAATCCCTCATCGCAGAATGCGCGGGTGATCTCTCTTGCACGGTCCGGACGGAAGTTGAAGAAAATGACGGAATCGCCATCCTGAATCGTGGCAACCGGCTTTCCGTCCTTCTCTACATAGAACGGTACGACGAACTCATCGTTTACCTCTTTATCATAGGATGCCTGAATGCCTGCACACGCACTTTCTGCCTTCTCGCCCTCTGCCTTTGTCAGCACATTGTAAGCCTTCTGGACACGATCCCAGTTTTTATCACGGTCCATCGCATAGTAGCGTCCCATCACGGAAGCCACCTCGCCGACGCCAAGCTGCTGCATCTTCTTCTCTAATTCTGCTACAAACTCCTTGCCGGAGGTCGGCGGTGTATCACGTCCGTCCAGGAAGCAGTGCACATACACTTTTTTTAGTCCCTGACGTTTTGCAAACTCCAGAAGTCCGAATAAATGAGTCAGATGGCTGTGAACGCCGCCGTCTGATACCAGTCCGAACAGATGCAGGGCGGAATCATTTTTCTTGCAGGTGTCTGCGGCTGCCAGAAATTCCGGATTTTCAAAGAAATCGCCATCCTCGATTGATTTCGTGATACGGGTCAGCTCCTGGTATACGATACGTCCGGCGCCCATATTTAAATGACCAACCTCCGAGTTACCCATCTGTCCGTCCGGCAGACCGACCGCCAGACCGCTGGCATTGCCGCGCACAAACGGGCACTGGCTCATCAGCTGATCCATGATCGGTGTCTTTGCCTCACACACGGCATTGTGCTCACAGGTATCTCTCATGCCGTATCCATCGAGAATCATTAATACGGTTGGCTTTTTTTTCATCTCTTTCTTCTTCCTTTCCTTCCATGAAATGAACCGTTTTTTCTGAAACAACCGGATGAACCAACAATTTTGATTGTTTCAGGTCAAAACCTTCACCTTCTTTTTTTACTGGCAAAAAGGGGACTGCCACGCCTCACACGTGCGACAGCCCCCTTTTACCCATCTCTTATTTATAATTTACAATCTTTCCAAAATCTGCCTTTAAGGATGCGCCGCCTACCAGACCGCCATCGATATCCGGCTGTGCAAACAGCTCCGGAGCCGATGCTGCAGATACGGAACCGCCGTACTGAATGCGGATCGCCTCTGCGGTCGCCTCATCGTACACTTCCTTGATGCACGCACGGATCGCGCCGCACACTTCCTCAGCCTGCTCGGTGGTCGCTACCTTGCCGGTACCGATCGCCCAGATTGGCTCGTATGCAATCACAGCTGTCTTTGCCTGCTCTGCGGTCACATTCTGGAATGCGATCTTGATCTGCTGGCGGATCCAGTCAAGCGTGATGCCCTGCTCTCTCTGGGTCAGAGTCTCGCCGCAGCAAATGATCGGGGTCAGACCGTGCTCAAATGCTTTCAGTACCTTCTTATTGACCGTCTCATCGGTCTCTGCAAAATATTCTCTGCGCTCGGAATGTCCGATAATCACGTATTTAACGCCTGCATCGGTCAGCATATTCGGGGAAATCTCACCGGTGTAAGCACCTTTCTCCTCGAAATACATATTTTCAGCGCCAACTGCGATGTTGGTTCCCTCGCACGCTTTTACAACCGGGATAATATCAATCGCCGGTACGCAGAATACAACGTCTACATCTTCCGAAACAACGAGCGGCTTCAGAAGCTCTACCAGAGCTACTGCCTCCGACGGCGTCATGTTCATTTTCCAGTTGCCTGCTACGATCTTTCTTCTAGCCATGACTATTCTATTCCTCTTTTCTATTTATTTATCATTCGCTGCCGCTACGCCCGGAAGCTCCTTTCCCTCTAAGAATTCCAGGGAAGCGCCGCCGCCGGTGGAAATATGGGTCATCTTGTCGCCAAATCCAAGCTGGTTGACCGCTGCTGCAGAATCGCCGCCACCGATGATCGTGGTCGCTTCGGTGTCTGCCAGTGCTTTTGCAACTGCGATTGTACCCTGTGCCAGAGTCGGGTTCTCAAATACACCCATCGGTCCGTTCCATACAACTGTCTTAGCAGATTTTACGGTGTCTGCATACAGCTTTGCAGTTTCCGGTCCTATGTCAAGTCCCATCGTGTCAGCCGGGATAACGTCAACCGATACATTCTGTACCTCGATCGGTGCATCGATCGGATCCGGGAAGGATGCTGCTACAGCTGCATCAACCGGAAGAAGCAGTTTCTTGCCAAGCTTCGCCGCCTTCTCTACCATCTCACGGCAATAATCTAACTTTGTATCATCGACTAAGGATTTACCAATCTCCTTGCCCTGTGCTTTTAAGAAGGTAAATGCCATGCCGCCGCCGATGATCAGCGTGTCGCACTTCTCCAGCAGGTTGGAGATAACGTTTAATTTATCGGCTACCTTCGCGCCGCCTAAAATGGCAACGAACGGGCGGACCGGGTTATCTACTGCATTTCCAAGGAAATCGATCTCTTTCTGCATCAGGTAACCAACTACTGCGGTGTCCACATACTGGGTCACGCCTACGTTTGAGCAGTGTGCGCGGTGTGCAGTACCAAATGCATCGTCCACATAGACATCACACAGGGATGCCAGATCCTTGCTGAACGCCTCACCGTTCTTGGTTTCCTCGGCACGGTAACGGGTGTTCTCAAGCAGAACAACCTCGCCATCCTTCATCGCCTCAACGGCTGCCCTTGCGTTCGCTCCAACCACTTCCGGATCGGCTGCAAATTTCACTTCCTGTCCCAGAAGTTCAGACAGACGAACGGCTACCGGTGCCAGAGACAGCTCCGGCTTCGGCTCTCCCTTCGGTTTGCCAAGGTGGGAGCAGAGAATTACCTTTCCGCCGTCCGCAATCAGTTTTTTGATCGTCGGAAGCGCTGCCACCAGACGGTTTTCATCGGTGATCTTTCCTTCTTTTAACGGTACGTTGAAATCACAGCGTACCAGAACGCGTTTGCCCTTTACATTGATATCATCCACGGATTTTTTATTCAGCATATCCTGTCTCCTTTACATTATAAAAGAATAAAAAACAGGTCCGGTCCCGACCGAGGACCGGACCCATCTTGAATCCTTATGATTTTCTATCGAATCGATAAAATTATGCCAGCTCTGCGAAGTATTTGATTGTACGAACCATCTGGCTTGTGTAGGAGTTCTCGTTGTCATACCAGGAAACAACCTGTACCTGATATAAGTCATCACCGATCGGAGATACCATAGTCTGTGTAGAATCAAACAGGGAACCATAGCGGATACCTACGATATCGGAAGAAACGATCTCATCCTCGTTGTAGCCGAAGGACTCAGTCTGAGCTGCCTTCATAGCCTCGTTGATAGCTTCCTTGGTAACGTCAGCTTTCTTAACAACGGCTGTCAGAATAGTAGTGGAACCAGTCGGAACCGGAACACGCTGTGCGGAACCGATGAGCTTGCCGTTTAATTCCGGAATAACCAGACCAATCGCTTTTGCAGCACCGGTGGAGTTCGGAACGATGTTGACAGCGCCTGCTCTTGCTCTTCTTAAATCGCCTTTTCTGTGCGGTCCGTCCAGAATCATCTGATCGCCTGTGTAAGCGTGGATGGTGGACATGATACCGGACTGAATCGGAGCATAATCGTTTAATGCCTTAGCCATCGGAGCCAGGCAGTTAGTTGTACAGGATGCTGCGGAGATAATCTTATCTTCTGGTTTCAGTGTCTTGTGGTTTACATTGTATACGATAGTCGGAAGGTCATTGCCTGCCGGTGCGGAGATAACGACTTTCTTAGCGCCTGCATCGATATGTGCCTGTGCTTTTGCCTTGGATGTATAGAATCCGGTACACTCCAGAACTACGTCTACACCAATCTCGCCCCACGGAAGTTCAGCAGCGTTTGCCTTTGCGTAGATAGTAATCTTCTTACCATCTACTACAATATAATCTTCGCCAGCTTCTACCGTATGTCCATCGTATCTGCCCTGAGCAGAATCATACTTTAACAGGTGAGCTAACATTTTCGGATTTGTCAGATCGTTGATAGCTACGACTTCGTAACCCTCAGCGCCAAACATCTGTCTGAAAGCCAGACGACCAATACGACCAAAACCATTAATTGCAACTTTTACTGCCATGATCTCATTCCTCCTAGAAATTCATCTTCATGATTGTTAAATATTAATCAACCCTGCTTGTATTGTACCCAACTTTTCCTAAAATAGCAAGTGGTTTTTTGTAAATTTTACAGCAAATATTCAGTATTTTCTCTCTTGCTGCGCACAACTTCGACGGATTGTCATATCTTAAATGGAATTTTGTGCTGACAGCCTTAATTTTGCATAATTTTTTAACCAAATGCTCTAATTCGAACTATTTTCATTTTAATCGATCTCTTCTTGTTTTTCAACCTTTTTCCGTGGCTTCGCATTTGAATACGGCAAATTCCTGCTGCCACCACGTTTTCTTACGGCACTTTCGGTTCCAAAAGTGCCTACCCGTGAACAATAACCCGGCCACTTTGCAATTCGCCATCCAGCGCCTTGTAAACTTTCACACTTTCTTGCAGATCGTTTCTTTTTTTACTATAATAACTTTAATCATCGTTTTGGTTTACACATTTTGCAGACCGGATCAACTCATTTCCTACATCAAATAAATTCCGGAGGTTTTATATATGAAGATAAAGGAAGGAAAATCAGCGCTGGAACAGAATCTGTACCGATCCTTTCTGCTCCTTTCCGCTACCCTGGTGCTCATCTCACTTGGTTTTACTCTGTTTTTTGATATTTCCAGACAGCGAAAGGATATGGACAAGCTGATCAGCGGTACTGCTTCTTATATTGCTGCAATTCCGGATGTCGCCGCCATGCTGGAAAACGGCTATCCTGATTCCACCGTGACCCGCGACCTGGATTCTCTTTCTTTGAATATACCAGATATCAATGTCATCCTCATCAGTGATAAAAACGGACTGCGCTTTTACCACACGAACCGTCTGAAAACCGGCGATTCCTACGTGGCAGGTGACGAGGACGCTATTCTGTCAGGAAGCGATCCATATATCACAACCGGCTACGGCACGCACGGCATGCAGCGGCGCGCCTTTCACGCAGTAAAAAACAGCGGCGGAGAGATCGTCGGTTTTGTGATGGTTTCCCTGTTCACCGCTACCCTGTCCGCCCAGCACCGCAGTCTGCTGTTCTTTTATATAATTATATTCCTGATCATGATGATCGTCAGCATTTCCCTGACGCACACAATGTTCTCCCTGCTGCGCGACTCCCTGTTGGGATATGACCCGGAAGAACTCGTCAATATTTATACCCGCCAGGACGAGGTCATGAATATGATCGACGAGGGACTTGCCGCAACCGATCTGGACGGCAGAATTCTCTTTGCCAACCAGAAAGTTTCCACGATACTCGGTCGTCCTGCAAACGAACCTCCGCTCACCCACTTAACGATTCAGGAATTGTTTCCACAGACCGCTTTCGATCAGGTCATAAAAACCGGCGAAAGTGTAACGCACGAGAGCATCAGCTTCGCCGGACGCCAGCTCATCGTCAAGGAGGTGCCAATCCATGGACGCGGCAAACAGGCGCGCCGGGGTGTCCTGATCGTTTTATTTGACCGCACCGACCTCCTGCGTCTTTCCGACGAGCTTTCCGGCGCCCACAATATGTTGGACACGCTGCGCGCGTTCAATCATGAATTTTTAAATAAGCTGCACATCATTCTCGGCTACCTACAGACCGGGGAGATTCAGCAGGCGATGAATTTTATCACCAACAGCAGCCTTGTCTCCAGCCAGTCCGTCCGTGAGACAGCCAACTGCATCCGCGTTCCGAAAATCTGTGCGCTTGTGATCGGGAAAATGATGCACGCCGCTGAGCTTGGCATCCGCCTGCAGGTCAGCGCCGACAGCACCTGCCGCGACCATGATCTGCTGATCCCGGTGGAAGGATTTGTCACCATTCTCGGCAATCTGATGGAAAATGCCATTGAAGAGCTAAGCCACGATCACACCGCCAGTCCGGATGTCATTAACGCATCTGAAAGCCCGCGCGAAATCCACATCGGCATCTACTGCCGCCCAGACGTCAACATCATCACCTGCGAGGACACCGGGCACGGCATACAGCCGGAGCTGCTCGATCATATTTTCGAAAAAGGAGTTTCCTCCAAGGGCGAGAACCGCGGAACCGGGCTTTTCCTGGTTCATGAGCTGATGGAGGAGTACGGCGGAACCATTGATATCGACACAGAGCCTGGCGAGGGCACCTGCTTCACCCTGACATTTACCCGAAAGGAGACAGAATCTAATGTATAAAGTCATTATTATAGAAGATGATCCGATGGTTGCATCCATCAATAAACAGTATGTCGAGCTGACCTCCTCTTTTCACGTGGAGGCAACTTTCAAAAACGGCATCCTTGCCCTGCAGTATCTGCAGAACTGCACGGTTGACCTGATTATTCTCGACTACTACACGCCTCAGATGAACGGTGACGAATTTATCGACCAGCTCCACGCGGCTGGCATGACCCCTGCGATCATCATGGTAACCTCTGCCAACGACGCAGAGACCGTCCGCCGGCTTATTTCCCGCGGCGTCACCGATTATCTCGTCAAACCATTTGAATATGACCGCTTCAAAGCTGCCCTGGAACGATTTGCGAAACGTCAGGAGGAATTGAAAACATCGGCGTCCGCTTCTGACCTGGGACAGGCGGAGATCGATCGCCTCTTCTCCGTCCCGGATGTCTCCTCCCAGAGCGCTCCGCTGACAAAGGGCCTAAATGAACGCACCCTTGGACTGATCCGTCTCTTTCTCTCCGAACATCCGGAGGAGGTCTGGTCCAGCGAACAGATTTCGGAACAGGTTCATTTGTCCCGTATTACAGTCCGGCGGTACTTAAATTACTTAGTCGAAACCAACGAACTGGTCAGCATGATCGATTACCAGACCGGTGGACGCCCTTCTATTAAATATAGATATTCCGGAAAATAAGAGCCACTTCGTTTTCCAGCAATCTTCAGGTTTTTCCTGCCTTTTCGCGGCTGCAGCTGTACAGATTCATCATAGAACCGTATCTATACTGCAGTCGCTTTCTTATAGTCATTTTTATTTACAATACTTACAAAACTGTATTTAAAATTACATAAATTGACTTCCCTTTTTCAATCTTATAAACTGCTTATAAAAGAAATAAACAAATTCTTAAAAAAGAATGGAGGGAAGTTCTATGTTAGAACACATTATGGGATACTTTGGAACTTACACACCGGCAGCGGACGGTGCCATCGCAACATTCCAGTTCGAGTATCTGACCACACTTGGTTTCGCAGCCATCGTTATCTTCTTAGGACGCGCGATTGTCGCTCACAGCGCCCTGCTCAGAAAATATGCTATACCGGCTCCGGTTATCTCCGGTATCATCTTTTCTGTTGTTGTATCTATCATCAAGGGTTCCGGAATCATCGGTTTTTCCTTTGATGCAAAAATCGTGAAAGACTTATGCCAGAACTTATTCTTCCTGTGCGTAGGTTTCGGCTTCAGCTACAAGATGTTAAAGCATGCAGGCGGAAAGCTTTGTATCGCAATCGCAGTTGCAGCCTGTGTCCTGATTACCTTACAGGATGTCGTTGGTTACCTGGTAGGCAGCGCCATCGGTCTTCATCCGCTTCTGGCTCTGCAGTGTTCTTCATCCGCTATGTCCGGCGGTGTTGGTACTGCTTCTGCATTTGGTCCTATCTTCGAGAACATGGGTGCTCCGGATGCAACCACAGTCGGTGTAGCAGCCGGTACTATGGGCAACATCATGGGTTCCTTAATCGGTGGTCCGGTTGCAGCTTTCCTGATTTCCCGTCACGGTCTGAAATCTGACCCGAACGACAGACCGGAATCTGCAAAAGCAGGTTCAGCAGCTGTTCTTAACAACACCCGTATGATCAAAGCATTTGCCCTGTCTCTGCTTGTAGCAGCACTTGGTATGCCGATCTACTGCCTGTTAGACAACATCCCGATGATCGAGATGCCGAAATTCATCGGCTGTCTGTTCGCAGGTGCTATCGCAAGAAACATCATGGATGCAGCTGGTATCGAATTCCCGGTTCCGGAGATCGACGCTATCGAGCATATGTTCCTGGAACTCTACCTGGCACTGGTTCTGATGACCATCGATATCACAAAGCTGGCTCCGGTAGCTGGTCAGATGGGTATCATCCTCCTTGCACAGGCTATCCTGATGGCACTCTTTGCAATCTTCGTATCCTTCAACGTATTTGGCCGCGATTACGGTGCAGCTGTTATGGCAGCTGGTAACTGTGGATGGGGCTGTGGTTCAGGTCCGAACGCAGTAGCAAACGAGAAAGCCGTTATGGATCAGTATGGATGGCACACCGTTGCTTGGGTTCTGTATCCGTCCTTCGCAGTTATCATCGACGATATTTACAACCCGATTTTCCTTTCCATCTTCTCCAGCCTGATTACAAAATAATCACTGAGACGAGATAGGAACACTTCATATAAGACATCTTTTATATAACAACATACCTAAAGCTCAATTGAAAATGTAACCTGAAAGAAGAGCGTCCGGTTCCCCCACATAAACCGGACGCTCTTTTTTGTTACTGTTCACGCATACGTGCCCAGTAACGGAATTTGCCGTGGCTTCGCATTTAAATACGGCAAATTCCTGCTGCCACTACGTTTTCTTACGGCACTTTCGGTTCCAAAAGTGCCTACCTGTGAACAGTTACATTTATATTTTCCTCTTCCTTGGTCTTGTCTTATCACTGTTTTTTATGTTATACTTTTATAGAGTTTTAATATTCTTTTAATCGCTAAGGCAGCATTCGACAGAACCGCTGCGTTTTTTTATATACTGATAAACTACGAAAAGGTGAGATCTATGAAAATAAAAAAACTAGTAAAATTGGCACCAATGATGCTTCTTACCTTCCTGCTCGGACTTTCCGGCTGTTCCGGCAGCACCGCCGCAGATGCGCGGGTCAACGACCATCCCAGCGAAGAAGATGAAGAGCTGCACGTTCTGACCATCGGAACTGCCGACAGCGGCGGAACCATGTACCCGATTGGCAGTGCCATCGCCTCTGTTTTAAGCGGACATGATGAACAGCTCAAGGTCAATTTAAGCGCCTCCAACGGTTCCTACACGAACGTGGAAAATATCAAAAACGGACAATTTGATATGGGACTGGTCAGCGGCGATGTGGCATTTTCCGCCTATCAGGGAACGGACGAATTTTCCGGTCATCCGGTCGAATCCCTGCGGGCGATCGGGGCCGTCTATTCAAGCCTGTCCACCTGGATGGCGCCGGAGTCCGAGCATATCTCCTACGTTCATGAACTCGCCGGACACCACATTGCCGTCGGACCAGAAGGATCCACCACGGAGCTTTCCGCCCGCACCGCTCTCAAGGCAGCCGGGCTCAATATTGCCAACACTGCCCTTGAAAACTACAGCTTCTCCGCCAGCGTGGACTCTGTCTTAAACGGTAAACTCGACGCCGTCCACAGCTTCGCCGGAATCCCGGTCCACAGCCTGACCGACCTGGCCAGCCAGACGCCCTGCCGCCTGCTGGAGTACACTGACGAAGAACTGCAAAAAATTCTTGCAGCCAGCCCCTTCTATGTCCGCGCCACCGTCCCAGCCGGTACCTATCCGGGACAAACCGAGACACTGAAAACCTTCGGAATCAAATGCCTTCTCTGCGTGGACGCATCCATGGACGAACAGCTGGTCTACACCATCACCAAGATTCTCGACGAATCCCGTGAAGAACTGATCAGCGCCCACCCCTCCTTAAGTAACTTATCTGATCCGGAATATATATGCAGCCAGCTTCCTATTCCGCTGCATCCGGGAGCTGAGAAATATTATACGGAACAGGGGCTGTTGAAAACAGAGTAACATGATAGCAAACAAAAACAGGTAACACCAAAACCTGGCGCATGGACGAATTTTCCTAAGACAAAAAAGCCAGGGCTGCATCATTCCGCAGTCCTGGCTTTTTCGATGCCCGATTACCTGATTATTTTTACTTCCGGATCTCCCGCAGCAAATTCACCATCTCGATTGCTCCCGTCGCGCAGTCAAATCCCTTATTTCCGCTCTTTGTTCCCGCTCTCTCGATCGCCTGCTCGATCGTATCCGTCGTCAGCACACCGAACATAACCGGCACGCTGCTTGCCAGAGAAACCTGTGCGATTCCTTTCGAAACCTCGCTGCACACATAATCATAATGGCTTGTGCTTCCACGGATAACCGCACCCACGCAGATCACCGCATCATACTTTCCGCACTTCGCCATCTCCGACGCAATCAGCGGAATCTCAAAAGCACCTGGAACCCACGCAACATCTACGTCCTCCTCCGAGACATTGTGACGGCGCAGCGCATCCTGCGCGCCTGCAACCAGTTTCGAGGTGATAAACTCATTGAATCGTGCCGCCACAATTCCGATCCTCATATTATTTTCCGCTACTACGTTTCCTTCAAATGTACGCATAAGTACCATCCTTTCCGACGATCTATTTTCGCCTGTCACTTTTTCTATTTAAAATTCAAAATATGTCCCATCCGCGCCTGCTTCGTTTTCAGGTAAAATCCATCATACGGCGTCGCCTCCATCTGAATCGGCACGCGCTCCTTGATTTCCATGCCAAAATCCGAAAGCTGATATACCTTATCCGGGTTATTGGTCAGAAGACGCAGCGTCTTGATTCCCAGATCCTTTAAAATCTGCGCCCCAATGTAGTATTCCCGCAGATCGCCCTTAAATCCCAGCGCCAGGTTCGCATCCAGCGTATCCATGCCGCCATCCTGCAGCTTGTAGGCGCGCAACTTATTTAAAAGCCCGATGCCGCGTCCCTCCTGCCGCATATAAAGGAGAACGCCTCGTCCCTCTTTCTCAATCTGGGTCATCGCCGACGCAAGCTGCTGTCCGCAGTCGCACCGCAGAGAACCAAATGCATCGCCGGTCAGGCACTCCGAATGCACGCGGCAGAGTACATCTTTCCCATCTCCGATATCGCCCTTGACGAGTGCCACATGGTGTTCTCCATTTAAGAGATTCAGGTAGCCATACGCACGGAATTCGCCGTATTTCGTCGGCATCCGCGTCTCTGCCACACACTCGACCAGCTTTTCATGTCTCTTGCGGTACTCCTGCAGCTGTTTAATGGAAATCATCGCCAGACCCCATTGTTCTGCCATCGCAAATAATTCTTCCGACCGCATCATCGTTCCATCCTCGCGCATGATCTCGCAGCACAGACCGCATTCCGGCAGTCCTGCAAGCCGCATCAGGTCTACCGTCGCCTCTGTGTGACCGTTGCGCTCCAGAATGCCGTTTTTCTTCGCCATCAGCGGAAACATATGTCCCGGGCGGCGGAAATCCTCCGGCTTTGTGTCCGGATCCACGCACGCGCGCGCCGTAATACCGCGCTCCTCGGCAGAAATACCGGTGGTCGTCGTTTTATGGTCGATCGATACGGTAAACGCCGTCTCATGGTTATCCGTGTTATCCATCACCATCTGTGGGAATTGCAGCTTCCGGCAGATTTCTGCGCTCATCGGCATACAGATTAAGCCCTTCGCATGCGTCGCCATGAAATTGACATTTTCTGTCGTGGCAAAACTTGCCGCGCAGATAAGATCGCCTTCGTTTTCGCGATCCTCGTCATCCGTAACCAGGATTAAATGTCCCTGTTTCAGCTCGTCCAGAGCCTTTTCAACTGTATCAAACTGCTTCATTGTTCTCCTCCTCTATTAAAATCCATACCGCTGCAGAAATTCTCTTGTCATGCCCTTTCCTGCCTTATCCTCTTCTTCTACTCCCATCAGCTTCGCCACATACTTTCCAATGCAGTCATTTTCCAGATTGACGATATCGCCTGCCCGCTTAAACGCTAGCGCTGTCTCCTGCAGCGTATGCGGGATGATGGAAACGGAAAATGATACGTGATCCACCCGTGCGACCGTCAGGCTGATTCCATCGATCGCGATCGATCCTTTTTCCACAATCAGCCGCAGAATCGGTTCTGGGGCCTGAATCGTATACCAGACGGCATTTCCGTCCCGGCGCACATCCCGGATGGTTCCGGTTCCGTCGATGTGACCGGAGACGATATGTCCGCCAAACCGTCCGCCCGCCAGCATCGCCCGCTCCAGGTTGACCGGGCTTTTGACACCCAGCGCCCCCAGGGACGAACGGTTCAGCGTCTCATGCATTACATCCGCACAGAAATAATCTCTCCCAAATGACGTGACCGTCAGACACACACCGTTGACCGCAATGCTGTCGCCCAGATGAACATCCGAGAGCACCTTAGACGCAGCAACCGTCAGCCGTGCCGAGACTGCCTGGCGCTCAATCGCACGGATCCTTCCCACTTCCTCTATGATTCCTGTGAACATCTTTTCTCCTTTTCAAATCAGCGATTTTTTCCCGTTCTAACACCGCCTCATGCATCTTGACCGGACACCTCATATTCCAGCAGCAGATCCTCTCCCAGCCACACTGCCTCCGGCTTTTTAAGAAGAAATGCCTCCGGCGGCGCATCCACGCCGGTTCCCCTCACCGGGGTCGGGGCGCCTGCACCTCCGAAAATCTTCGGAGCAATGTAGGCCTGCACCCGGTTCACAAGCCCTGCCTTTAAAAACGACCATGCCAGCGTCCCGCCGCTCTCGACCATCACGCTGTCCACTTTCTCCTCGCCCAGCCGCTGCATCATCGCCTGCAAATCCAGTTCTCCCTCTTTTGCCGGGACACTTAAAACACGACAGCCGGCGTCCTCATATGCTTTCTTTCTTCCGGCATCCGATACCGCCGTCACAATCCAGGTCGGTGTCTCCCGCGCGGTCTGTACCACGGTCGATGAAAGCGGCGTCCGAAGCTTCGTATCTGCAATCACCCGGATCGGATTTTTCCCTCCCGGAATCCGGCAGGTCAGCTGCGGATTATCCGCCAGCACCGTCGAAACGCCAGTCAGAATCGCCATATAACGCCCGCGGTCCTCATGCACCCGCTTCCGCGCCGCCTCGCCGGTGATCCACTGGGATTTACCCGACACCGTCGCTGTCTTTCCGTCGAGTGTCATCGCATATTTCAGCACCGTAAACGGAAGTTTCGTCCGCATGAAATGGAAGAACACCTCATTCTGCCGTTCACACTCTCCGCGTAAAACTCCGGCCACCACTTCCAGCCCTTTTTCCCTCAGAAGCCGGATGCCGCGCCCTGCCACCACCGGATTCGGATCCGTGCAGCCGACAATCACGCGCTTCACCCCGGATGCCAGCACCGCTTCCGTACACGGCGGCTGTTTTCCGGTGTGACAGCAGGGTTCCAGCGTCACATACAAATCTGCTCCCGCCGTCTCTTCGCCCCGCTCTGCCGCATTCTTAAATGCCTCCCGTTCTGCATGAAGCTGTCCATATCGTGTATGATATCCCTCGCCGATGATGTGTCCATCCTTTACCAGCACCGCGCCGACCATCGGATTCGGATTGACCCATCCGTGCCCTTTTTCTGCCAGTGCTAACGCCTGCTTCATATATTCCCGATCCTGTAGCTGCTCACCGGGAACCTTTACATGGATTCGTTCCATCTTTTTCCCCACCTTTCTATCAAAAGAATGTGCCAAGGCACATTCTCGCACCGAACGCGGTCGCCTGCGACATATTTCTGCTTCGCGCAAGTGTGCATCCTCACGGAGCGTTTTTTGTTTCATATGATACAATTTTCTATTGAAACAAAAAAGCCCTGAAATGTGAAATACTTTTATTTTCACATCTCAGGGCTTATAATTTCTATTTTATAATATCTTTCATGATATTAATTATCGTAAATATTTTTTTACATCCATTCTCGATGACTTTTCTCTCTCTTTTGCCATAGCGATATATATCCGCCATATCCATCATCCGGGGGAGTGTATCTGGAAGCTTCCCGGCACCGCCGTTTTTATTTACGTTTTCTCTTCTTTCATCCAGACTATACAGTCGGTTTTGGAATTGCACCAAATCATGCGCCATGCGCTCGCGGACTTTACCGCCGGTCGGGAATTACACCCTGCCCTGAAGATATCGTTATTTTGTTGTCATTCATTATCTGTATTGCATTATAGATCCAGAGAATCCGTTTGTCAATCCATTATTTTTTTCATTTATTGATTGATGACAACGTTATCTGACACACATTTTCAGCCATTTTAAGCGCCGCTTCAAGTGTCTGCTTCCACTGCTTTCCCGTTCAATTTCGCGCGCTCTACACAGCGCCCCATAATGCGCCCAATCAAAAGAAGATACACGATCACCGACACCGTCGTTCCGCCGAAATCCGATACCACTTCTGCGTAGAAAACATTTTCAACTCCCGCAAACACCGGAATCAGGAACACGCTGACCAGGTACAGCAGCTTCCGGAACATTGACAGCGAGATCGCCACCGACGGCACACCCATTCCGGTAAATCCATCCACGACCTCATACTGGACTGCCAGTGGAATAATCCCCATCGTGCAGACCCGGATCGCCCAGACAGTCAGTTCCACATAGGACTCATTGCGCGTAAAGAGATACACAAAATACTGCGCCAGCGTCCGGGAAAACAGGAACATGATGCTGCACTGCACCACCGCCAGCAATGTGATATACTTCTGTGCGCTCCGGATCCGATCCGGGCGTCCCGCGCCGAAATTGAAGCCCAGGATCGCCCCCGTTCCCGATGTAATGCCTCCGAGCGGCATCGTCACGATCAGCATAAAACTCTGCACGATTGTCGTACAGGTCAAAAGCATGTCCGCCTCCGCGCCGCCATACATCTGAATTACCGTATTGAGCGAAATGATCAGCACATTGTCAAATGCGATAATCAAAAATGGCGACAGTCCCATCAGCGCAATCTTACAGACTGTCTTCACCTGCGGACATTCAAATTCAAGCCGCAGAAGCACGCGATTTCCTCGCAGGAAACGAAGGACAAAGACCGCCGACGCAAACTGTGACAGAACCGTGGCAAACGCCGCCCCCGCCACGCCCATGTCAAACACAAAAATAAACACTGGATCCAGCACAATATTCGTTACCGCACCGAGCGCCACCGAAATCATTCCGATCCGCGCAAATCCCTGGCAGATAATAAACTGGTTCATTCCGATGGAAAGCAGCGCAAAGACCGTTCCCAGCAGATAGATCGTAAAGTACGATTCCGCATACGGCAGAATCGCTTCACTCGCACCAAACCGCGTCAAAATTTCTCGTTTAAATACAAACAGAACCAACGTCAGAACCGACGACAGCCCGGCAATCATCCAGAAGCTGTTTGCCAGAATCTTTTTCGCTTTCTCATCCTGCCCCTCGCCCATACGGATGCTCATGAGCGGCGAGCCGCCCAGACCGACCAGATAGGCAAACGCGGAGATCAGCGTCACAATCGGTCCGCTGACGCCGACGCCCGCAAGCGCCGTCTCCCCGATCACCGGGATATTTCCAATATAGATTCGATCGACCACGCTGTAGAGCACATTGATAAACTGCGCCAGCATCGAAGGAATCGCCAGACGGATCACCAGCCGCCGGATATCGTCCCGCCCCAAATCATTTTCTATCTTCATATGTATCCCACCTCCGTATGAAACCCGCCCTGCTGTTTTGTTTTCATGTTTTCTTAACTTCTCCTCCCAGAACTGGTTCCATGCGTGTTTCTATCGCCAGAGTCTACTCCCTCTTCTGTCGTTACTGTTCACACACGTGTGCCCAGCAACGGGATTTTGCCGATGTTGCGCATTCCAAATCGGCAAAATCTGCTGCCAGAACTGTATCGTACGGAATTTTCAGTTCAGAAAATTCCTACCTGTGAACAGTTACCCTCTGTCCTTTATACCGTCTGCCCGCCAAAATGTCAATGAGATATTCCTGATAAAAATTACCCCTTTTTTGTACAGTAAAAAGCGCCGGCACTGCAAGCAGGTCCGGCGCTTTTTACCCAATATCGGTTGCTGGTTGTCAACCGATACCGAAAAGATCCCAGCAGAAAATCTTGGACAGTTCGTAACGGAGTGTAATGCATCAAGGAATTTCGAGTAACTTGATTTGTTTTTGTTCGTCTCTGTCCGCGTTCTTCCGCGCGGGAATGATTTTCATCCGTTCAATAAGTTAATGCGCTGCATACGCATTTTATTGCACGTTAATCAAAAAAATTTTAAAAACTTTTTTTGATATAGACTATTTTATTATGAAAACCTGTTTTCGTCAAGTTTTCAGGGGTTAAATTATTACAAGTTGTTACAGGAAAATGTATTTGAGAACGAAGAGTACCGCCAGCACATACATCAGCGGAGTGATCTTCTTTGCTTTTCCTGCTGCCACATTCAAAAGCACATAAGAGATAATTCCCATGGAAATACCCTCGGAAATGCTGTAGAACAACGGCATGGCGATGATTGCCAGATATGCCGGGATTGCCTCGGTGATATTGTCCTCATCGAAACGAATTTCGGTTACAGTTCCCACCATCAGGAAGCCAACCATGATTAATGCCGGAGCCGTCGCAAAGGACGGGATCGCCGTAAAAATCGGTGCAAACAGGGTGGAAAGCAGGAACAGGAGTGCCGATACCAGGGCAGTCAGACCGGTACGTCCTCCGACTGCAACACCCGATGCAGACTCAACGAAGGTAGTCGTTGTGGAAGTACCTAATACCGCACCAAAGGAAGTTGCGATCGCATCTGCCATCAGCGCCGGACGGATACCCGGAAGACGGCCTTCCTCGTCCAGCATGTCTGCCTTGGTTGCTACACCAATTAATGTACCAAGTGTATCAAAAATATCTACAAACAGGAATGAGAAAATAACTACGATAAAATTGATAATTCCAACTGCATCGAAGTCAACGGTAAAGCATTTACCAAATGTCTCTCCCAGTTTGGAGAAATCGGTGATTCCCAGGGTCGGGAACAGGGTGTAGAAACCATTCTCTACGTCCGGTGTGTAAATGCCGGTTACCTGGCACAGCATACCGAGAATCCAGGTTCCCAGAATGCCGTACAGAATCGCGCCCTTCACACGATAGGTGTATAAAACCGCCATGATAAACAGACCGATCAGCGCCAGCAGCGCACAGATACCTGCGGTATGGAAATTTTCCGGGAAGCTGATGATCGTTACCAGTGTGGAAGAGTCTACTGAAAGTCCCGCATTCTGAAGACCGATAAATGCGATGAACAGACCGATACCGACAGACACACCGCGCTTTAAAGTCAACGGAATCGCATTGAAGATCGCCTCGCGCACGTTTGTCAGAGACAGCACGATGAAGATCAGACCCTCTGCAAATACAGCCAGCAGTGCAACATGCCAGCTATAGCCATAGCCCGCGCACACCGTATACGCCATATACGCGTTGAGCCCCATGCCTGCGGACAGAACGAACGGCAGGTTCGCCATAAATGCCATGCAGGCAGTACCGATGAATGATGCCAGAGCCGTAGCCAGAAGCACCGCAGTCGGGTCCATGCCGGTCGATCCGAGGATGCTCGGATTAACTGCCAGAATGTACGCCATCGTCATAAAGGTCGTAATTCCAGCCATAACTTCCGTCTTTACGGTCGTCTGATGCTCGGATAGCTTAAATACTTTTTCAAACATCTTTTCTTCTCCTTGTGTTTTTCATTCTATGATTCAACCGCTACAAAATCTCATGAAGCGGACGGCGCACCTTCTTGCGGGTGATCTCCACCAGCCCAAGCCGCGTCATATCCACCAGAATGGTCTTGACGGGATCTCTGGAAAGTTCCTCTCCCAGAACCCGCATCAGGCTCTCCTGATCTTCTTTTGATTCCATATCGATAAAATCTACAATAATAATTCCCGAAAGATTGCGAAGGGAAAGCTGGCGCGCCACCTCATGCGCCGCCTCCAGGTTGATCTTTAAGATCGTCTCGGCAGGCGTCTTTTTCCCTGTATATTTTCCTGTATTGACATCGATCACCGTCAATGCCTCGGTTGGCTCGATGACCAGATAGCCGCCGGATTTCATCCAGACACGGCGATCCGATGCACTTTTAAGCACCGATTCCAGGCGGTACAGCTTCATTAATGGAAGGTTCTCATCTGTATATAGGGACAAGTTCGGAACCGCCTGTTTTATGCTTTCATTTTTATCTGCCTGGGTCTGATTTTCTTTTTGTTCCTTGTCCTCTTCCTTCTCTTCCGCCAGCCATGCCTCAATCTTCTTCGCATACTCCGGCACATCTGTGATGATCTCCGAAAGGGTTCCTTTCTTCGCATCCCTAAGACTCTGGATATAGGGCGGCGTACCCTGCTCTAAAAGGCTGTAACAGGTGCGGCAGGCTGCCCGGGCAAAAAGTTCTTCCATCTGCTGTTTCAGCTTCTCTGTTTCTGCACAGAGTGTTTCGATGGAAGCCGACGCCCCGTTCGTCCGGACAATCAGTCCAAAACGCTCATCCTTATGTGTCAGAAGTTCCTCCCGCACCTTCTCTTTCCAGGCATTATCCTTGATTTTTGCCGAAAATCCGATCTGCGGTTTTCCAACCGTCAGAACCATATAGGTACCCGGAAAATTCAGACAGCAGGTCACGGACGGATCCTTGGTTTTCAGGGCGTCGCGGGACACCTGGACGAGAAGCTCGTCTCCAGCTTTTAGTTTCCGTGGACTTACTTTCTTCTCAGAATTTCCAGAATATCCGAATGAACATAGCTGGTTCAGCTCGTCTGTATAAAGCAGAACCGGGTTCTCCGCCAGGCTGAAATATCCGGTTTTTCCACCGCCGAGGTCAATAAACGCGGCGTTGATGTTTTTTACCATATTTTTCACCTTGCCGATGTAAATATTCCCCAGCAGGCTTTCATCGCCAGATTCCAGCGTCAGCGACCGGCAGTGCCCGTCCGAGAGGAGCGCCGTCAGGCTTCGATCCTTCCATTTTGTCACTATTAACTGATCCAAACTCTTCGTCTCCTCTCATTTTTTGCTGCCATTCACACTTCGTGCTACCTGCAGCCGGATTTTGCTGGCGCTTCGCATTTCATCTCTTAATGAACATTGAAGCATTTACACAATCTCGCTTCCATACGCCTCAAGCGGCACATACTCCGGTGCACCCTCGGCGCCCTCGTCCGCATACAGCTCCTCGCGCTCGACCTGAATAGCAAACGGGCGGTAGGTCAGCCCCAGGCTCTCATAGAATGCCTGCAATACCTGCTCCGGCTTTCCGTTTGCCGCACTGCCCGATAAGAGGCGCAGGAAGACACAGATTCCTTCTGCCTGTTTTTCCTCCTCAACCGTCTCATTTTCCAGATCCGGATACCAGTCTGCGACCATCGCCGGAACATACTCTTTCCGCTCCGCGATTCGCGCCTCACAGATCAGCGGACGCAGATCCACGGTTCTCTCGCCCTTTTTCGTCTGCTTCACAAACGGAATTGTCTCGCTTTTGCAGAATGTCAGGAATTTCCCGAAAAATTCTTCTACACTGCTGCCGTCCTCCGGTGCAAATCCCTCTTTAAACCAGAATGTGTAATCAGCAGCTGCCACCAGCGACATCGCATTCTTTGCCGTCTCCGGAAGCTCGCGGTAGCTGATCACCTCCAGCCCCTCGGCGCTGACCTCATTTAAGCGGCGCACCATCCCGGTCGAATTTCCGCTGGAATTGACATCAATATCCACATACTCCGCATGGCTGATAAGCCCCACGCTGAGCGGAGACGCAAACGACATGATCTGGTGCGGGCTGAATCCTTCGCTATAACGGATATCCACTTCCGCCCGGCGCATCACCTTCTGGAAGTAACGCATCACGTCCAGATGACCGATAAAACGCACCGTTCCCTGTTTTTGAAATTTAATTCGTATCTTCATGACCGCTCCTTCCTCATGCCCGTTCTTCGAAACAGACTCCGCCGCCGTACTTACGGACACCACATCCCGAACAGCGCATCCGGCAGTTCGGCGTTACCGTTTCCGCCTGTGCGTTCGCCCACTCACGTTTTAAGAAATCCTTCGTCACACCCGCGTCGATGAAATCCCACGGGAACACTTCATCAAGGCTTCGCTCACGCGTCGTATAGAAATCAATGTCCACGCCGCAGGTCTCAAACGCCTTCATCCAGATATCATTGTTGAAATACTCGGACCAGGAATCGTAGATTGCACCTTTGCGGTATGCCTCCTCAATCACAGCTGCCACCTTGCGGTCGCCGCGCGCCAGAACACCTTCCAGCACGGTCACATCCGCCTCATGCCAGTTATAGCGGAGACTCTTCTTATTTAACATCTCTTTCATGCGGTGGTTGACGATGCTCGCGCGCTCCAAGAACTGCTCTTTCGTGCACATCGGCGCCCACTGGAACGGGGTAAACGGCTTCGGCACAAAGAACGAGGTGCTGGCGGTTACCTGCACCTTGCCATGGCGCTGTTCCTTCGGAACCGTGTCATAGTACACTTCCGCCACCTTCTCCGAAAGCTCGGCAATGCCCTGCATATCTTCCACCGTCTCGGTCGGAAGTCCCAGCATGAAGTAGAGCTTTACGCGGTTCCAGCCG
Source organism: Clostridium fessum (assembly GCF_027698965.1). NCBI lineage: Bacteria > Bacillati > Bacillota > Clostridia > Eubacteriales > Clostridiaceae > Clostridium > Clostridium fessum. The sequence goes on along the minus strand of NZ_JAQEQF010000004.1, from coordinate 176,146 downwards.
CCCTTGAACGCCTCGGCGGAACCATTTAAAATATTTTCCTCGGTCAGACCCTTGTTGATAACGTTACGCAGACGCTGGGATCCCGCCTCCGGTGCAAAGGTCAGGCTGCTCTTCTTCACGTCCTGCACCTTGCTCATGACGTCGAGGGAAAATGCGTCAATACGCAGGGACGGCAGGGACACATTGACGCCCTTTCCGTCAAACTCGTCAATCAGAAAATTGACGATTCCCTCCAGCTTCGTGTAATCACTGGAGCTCAACGAACTCAGCGAAATTTCCTCATGTCCGGTGCTCTTTAACATCGTCCGCGCCAGACGTTTCAGTTCCTCCAGGCTGCGCTCGCGCACCGGGCGGTATACCATGCCCGCCTGGCAGAAACGGCATCCGCGAATACAGCCGCGCATGATCTCAAGAACCACACGATCCTGCGTCGCGCGCAGATACGGAACCACCGGCTTCTCCGGATACCAGGTATCGCTCATATCCATGACAAGCTGCTTGGAAACGGTCTGCGGCGCATGCGGGTTGTTCGGCATCATCGCCTCGATCGTGCCGTCCTCTTTGTATGTCACATCATAAAATCTCGGCACATAGATACCCGGAATCTGTGCCGCCTGCTCCAGAAATTCCTTCCGGCTGCCGCCGCGCGCCTTGATCTCCTTATAGCGATCGATCAGGTCAAAATAAACCACCTCGCCCTCGCCCATATAGAAGAGATCAAAAAACGGCGCGATCGGCTCCGGATTGTAGGTACACGGACCGCCGCCGATAACGATCGGATCCTCCTCGGTACGATCTTCTGCATGAAGCGGAATCTGTGATAATTCCAGCACCTGTAAAATATTGGTGTAGCACATTTCGTACTGGATTGTAATTCCAAGGAAGTCAAATTTTTTGATCGGATCCTGGCTTTCAACAGCAAACAGCGGGATCTTCTGCTCCCGCATGATCGGATCTAAGTCCATCCACGGGGAATAAACGCGCTCACAGTAAACGTCATCCCGGCGGTTGAACATATCATAAAGAATCTGGATGCCCAGATGGGACATACCGATCTCATACACATCCGGAAAGCACATGGCAAACCGGACTGCTACCTTCGACGGATCCTTCTTCACCATATTCACCTCGCCGCCAATATAACGCGCCGGCTGGGAGATCTTGAGAAGGATTTCATCACTTAATGCTAATTTTCTCATAAAATTATTTTTACCTACATTTCTCATTTTTTGCGATGTGTTCATCGCTGTTTTTTAGTTCTTTTTTTGTTCTTCTCCGTAAACGTAAAAATACAAATTCTTGTCAAGTATTTTTTTGCAGACAGTTTACATAACTTTTTTCACTCTTACAGCAAAAAATTGTTTCTGAAATACGCACAATTCTGATTTTTCATTTTTTTACGGACAAATCTGTTGCATATGTGCAGATCAGACCGCATTATTATACGGTATTTCCCGCGTTTCCGCAACAGATTCTTTCCCGAAAGAAATTTTTCGAACTCCTATCATCGAACTTTTTATCAAGTTTTCCGAATATTCATCAAATTCAGGAATCTCAAATAACATCGGCTCGATGAGCTTTGCCGTTCCCATGACCAGTACGCTTTTCAGCGCACCAAAGTCCGGGGGCTTTTCAAAGACAGCAAGACTGACATTTTTATTCCTCTCAAGTCCTATGAACTTCTCGCCGCCTTCTGTAAAAATCCAAAACTGGCCATCGTGATAGCTATATTCCAAGAGAGTACATCGCACATAGTCACCGATTCCGGCAGCTAATGCACATACTACATTGCCGTGAAGGGACCCAGAACCTCCATTTCATTAGTTCGCTTAGCGCGAACTTCTGTATTGTCTGATTCAGAACAAAAAATACCCCGTTGGTTTTGAGGTAAATTGTTATCAGCTTACCACATATATTGTTCTTTTCAAATATTCCGCAAGCATATATAACGGAACATTTGTCAGCCAGTCTTCCTGCTTATAATTTGACATACTGCTACGAATCGCCATGCCCGGCTTATATTTATCGCAAAATGCCCTCAAACTCCTGGCACGGAGATTCTGTTCTGCCTTCACCTCAATCGGAACGCAGTCTAAATCTCCCTGCAACATAAAATCTATCTCTCCAGTTGATCGTGCTGTTGCAAAATAATAAAGCGGATATCCTGCAGCGTGTAACTCCTGTGCAACATACTGTTCCGTAAGTGCCCCCTTGAATTCTTCAAAGATCCGGCTTCCCTCCAATAGAAGTCTTGCTGATAGTCCGGTCTTTGCTGTTAACAATCCCACATCGAACATGAACATTTTAAAACTGTTCATTTCCATGTACGCAATCAGTGGAATATCTGGCTTTGATACTCTATAGCTTTTCAGGATTAACCCTGCATCTTCCAACCACTGAATTGCAAGTTCAAAATCTTTTGCCCGTGCACCCTCTCGTAGTGCTCCATACATAAACTTACGATTTTCCTTAGCCAATTGGGAAGGAATCGAATTCCAGACCATCATGATGCGCGGAACAACTTCCTTTGGCGCATGTTTGCTAAAATCCTCTTCATAGTACTGCAGAAGATTGTTTTGGATCTCACGTACCTCAAATAGATCATCGGAATCAATATATGTCTGGACTACTTCTGGCATTCCGCCCACATAATAATACTTTTTTAACAAATCCGTATATTTCCCGGCATATGCATTGATCAGTTCATAATCTTGGGACCTCAACGCTTCATGCAACCCCTTTTCACCAACTGCCAAAATGAATTCATTGAAGCTCATAGGGCATAATTTTAAAAAATCAACTTTCCCAACAGGAAAGGATGTTCCCTGATGTAATGCAACACCGAGCAGGGAACCAGCTGCAATGATAGAATACTGCGGTGCATTCTCATAGAAATATTTTAAAGATGCCAGCGCCTTTGGTGCTTCCTGGATCTCATCAAAAATAATCAATGTATTTTCAGCCTGAAAACTCTTTCCGTACTCAATTTTGATTGCAGAAAGGATCCGCTTTAAGTCAAAGTCTAGGTCAAACACATCCTTCATTGCTTTATTATTATCAAAATTGATATAGACTGTATTTTCATAGAACCTGGCTCCAAATTCCTTCATAATCCAGGTTTTTCCGACCTGGCGCGCTCCTTGTATGATCAGCGGCTTTCTGTTCTTTTTATTCATCCATCGTTCCAGTTTCGTAAACAGCTCTCTTTCCATTAAGAAACCTCCTGCGCAACATATACATCCAAAAGCATCTGTATTCTATCTTAACACTTTTCAGGGCATATTTCCATTGCTAAACAGCATTTTTGCGGACATTATTTTATTATAAATCACATTTTTTCGGTTAATATTATTATAATTCCAACATTTTTTCGGACATATTCATTCTTCCAGAAGCGCCCATTTGACGGCCTCCAGATAGACCGAAAGCGTTTCTTCTTTTTCGTGTTCCAGAAAATGGGGGAAGGTTCCGCTTGGAATACAGTTGATTTTTATAGCCATATGTAAAGTCTTTTTGTATTGCAAAAGCTATATCATAGATATAAGGATTCCAATCAGTAATGCTTCCCGCACCGTCCAAAGACATCAAAAATGAGGTGTCCTATACAGCCTGATTGGGTAAAAAAATACCCCGTTGGCTTCCCAACGAGGCATCGAAGATTATAATGTTTTAATTTGATTTCTGATTTCAGAATGTAGATGCATTCTTGGATTTTTATTCACTTTACAGTCCAATCATATAAAATTATCCCTGGTATCACTTCAGGAATCACTGAATCAGAAACAGGCAGAATACACAGAAGATGAATTATTCTTCCATACAGAAAATAAAAATGGTCGTATTTTTCTCGAGACGACACCGGAAGAATATCTGATTCTCAGCGATCCGATTCATACAGATGACCATCAGAAAATCATCCAGGCTCTTTGCCGCCACATCGGTTACTGCAATGCCCACGCTCTAAATGCCGGTCATCCTTATGGTGCCATGCTTGATGTGGCAGATTTACGAAAAAATCATCTGGATACCTATGCTTATTTTTTCACAAAAGTTATAACAAAACCGGAAAATCACCCCTATCACTTAAAACCAGCCGGAACCTACGCAGTTGCTTACTTAATGGGAAATTACTATGACTCGAAAGACACCTACGAAAAACTCTTTGATTGGATCGATGAACACAAGTTTAAAACCGGCAAATACTCTTATAAAGAGGCTGTGATCGACGAATTGGCCACAGCCTCTCCCAGTGAATATCCGACGAAAATATCGATACAAGTGTTTTAACCCTGCCGCTTCATCGCGTTTCCTCCGCACTGCCTTTACACTTCTCATAAGCAAATAGCGCCGCTCCCAGCGCACCGCAGAGCTGCGCCTCATCACAGATATAAAGTTTAGCACCAAGCTTCTCTTCCAATGCCTGGATGATACCCTGGTTCTTCGCCACACCGCCGGTCATCATATATTCGCCTGGATGATCCTTTCCAAGGCGGGCTGCCAACGCGCCGACTTTTGAGGCAACTGACACATTTAAACCGTGGATAATATCTGCCACATCCTTATTCTGTGCCACCAGCGACACGACCTCCGACTCTGCAAACACCGTACACATGCTGGAAATCACGATATTATGCTTCCATTCCAGCCCTTTCACACTCATTTCCTCCAGGGAAAGTCCCAGCGTTTTCGCCATCATTTCCAGAAAACGTCCCGTTCCGGCGGCACATTTGTCATTCATCAGGAAATTTTTCACGGCTCCCTGTCCGTCGATGCTGATCGCCTTGATATCCTGCCCGCCAATGTCGATGATAGTGCGGACATTCGGATTCAGATAATTTGCGCCCTTGGCATGGCAGGTAATCTCCGTGATGCTGTCATCCCCGCTGTCAATGTAGGATCGTCCATATCCGGTCGTATCGATCCGCACGATCTCCTCTTTCTTAATTCCCGCTTTCTCAATCGCCAGATCCAGACTCTTCTCGGCGCTCATCATCGCACCGCCGCCGGTCGGAATAATCATCGTCGATTTAATTTTTCCATCCTGATCCAGTATGACCACATCCGTACTTGTCGAACCGCTGTCGATTCCCGCTACATAAAAAATGCCCGACTCCATCTTCTTTCTTGCCTCCTCACTGATACCTTTTCCCGGATCCATATCCTCTGATCCCTCGATCGTCTCCTCAAATGCCTGAATGCGCGTCAAAAGCTGCCCCGCGCTCTGGCTCGTAAAATCAGTCTCAATCTTAAGGAGCGGAACCTTGATATCCCGCTTGATACTCGCATACTCAAATCCATAATAATCACAGAACTTGATCGTGTGATAAATAATTCCCTTTAAATTCGGATCCAGATACAGACGGTTTCTGCGGATCGAACGGTTCATGCGGAAACACGGCATCTGTCCCATCAGGACGTCCGCGTAAGAAAGAAACAGCTCCTCTTCCTCCATATTCCACATTTCATCCTGTACGACCGACAGTTTCCGACCACCCGTACAGGTCAGATTTTCCACATCCATCTGGATATTGTCCCGGATCATATCCTCCAGAATGCCGCTGACCCGCACGCCCAGCACACCAATGTACGGCTCCGTGTTCATTTCCGGCGTAATAAAGGACTTGATAAAAGCGCGTTTATCAAACACTTTCCCGGAATATGCCTCATATGCCTTTTTAAGCCTCCGGATCGTGCCCGCAAATTTCACTTTTTCACATTCATTATCATCATGCGGCAGATCCAGCATATATAAAAACTTACATTTTCCCGTGCTCTCCACGATATCGTAAACGCGTCGCATCGAATCGCAGCAGTTTACCAGCACCAGCTGTTCAACCTTTCCTTCCAGCACTGCCTGAATGACCGATTTTCCAAAGCCGCACAGATTTGCATGTGCAATCTGATCCGACTGTTCGAAATTTTCCGGCATTTCCTCCAAAACAGAACATTCTTCTCCAAACCCCCGGAACAGCTCGATCGGGGTGTACTTACAGACGTAATAAATCATGCGTGTTTCTCCTCCTTGCCCTTTTCCAGCATTTCCACAAACGCCTGAAGCCGCGTCGATACCTGACCGTCGCTGGTATTGGCGGGGTTGCAGCCGTCACCGTCGAGAATCATCGTCGGAAGTCCTGTCTTTTCTAAGGACTGCTTAATCAGGCTGGATGCACCGATCGTTCCCTTACAGCCCCAGTGGGCAAATAAAACAGCACCATCCGCTTCCGTGATTCTGGCAAGCCGTTCCGCTTCCTCAACTCTCTGTTTCACACTGCCATTGTAAATGCAATAGACCATTTTCTCTGCCATCGCCTCATACGGGTCTTCCGCATGCATCTCCTGAAAACCATCTGCGATGAAATCACAAGCGCGGATGTGCATTTTCTTACTATAATTAAAAATATCCTTAACCGGCTCCTGTAAAAATGGCATGATGTGCATCCAGATTACCGAAAGACCATCTCCCCTCGGTGACATCCGCACATCGCGCAGAAGTTTTTCCGTATAGGTAACCGCCGTCTCTGAGCCAGCCATCAGATGGCACATAAAAAGCGCATACAATTCATTCGTCAGAGAGGTCACCGGGTCATGCGCACACCGCAGGGCAAGCTGTTTTTTATAATTCGCTGCCGCTTTCCGGCTGTTATCTACCGCACTCCGCACTGTTTCCTCCGAAATCCGTCTGTCCGTCGTCTCCTCCAGAAACCGTTTCAATTTCCGCAGCTGATCCGCCACATACAGAACCGATTCCCGGTTTTTCTCATACGGAACATCAATATAAAAGCCTGGACATTCAAATTTATCCTTTAAATAAGGAAACGTCATCATATTTCCATCACACGCAAGGTTCGTATAAATCATGCAGTTCGGTTTTGGCAGAATCCCCGTCAGCGCTGCCCCCAGAAACACCCTGTGGTACGAACACATCGTCTCCGGAAATCCTTCCTCCTCCGTTTTCCGAAGAAACGTCTGCTCACACTTCGTTCCCGCCATAAAACAGGACATCGCCTCCACTGAGTACGGCGTCAGCCCTGCCGCCATCACCAGCTCTCCCGGCACAAATATGCTGACCATCGCCGCATTCTCCGGTTCCGACAGCGACTGAATGATATTTTTCATAACCACCCGCGCCACATACTGTCCCGACGACGGCAGCCCCCGATCCGGCAAAAACTGAAGCTTCTTTTCCTGCAGGCGGTATCCCGCAAGAAGCAGCCGACGCGCTTTTTCCGGATCCTTAAGCGCCTGGCTGCTCACCCTATTTCCAAATTTTTCAATTACATCCATTATTCTTTCTTCCATTCTTTTAAGTTCATTTTTCTGTCATATCGCCCTGATGCAGATGGATATGGTTCCGCGCCTTTGCAGGCAAACGGACATTCTTTATTATAGTCAGTTGGATGGGAATTGTAAATATATCGGATATGAAACGCGAAACAGAGGGGAGAAGAGCTTTACACCTGTGACAAAATCATCTATATTCCAAAAAACTGAGCAAACAACCACCGTAAACGATGAATAATCCACCGTATTGCCCACTGCCCCCTTGGTATCCTTCTCCTTAAATAGGCAGTGGTTCATGGTGTTCTGGTGTTTGATTTTCAACATCAATCAATCTGCTGCAGCGTTCCTTTATAAAGTTGCTCCACGGTAACAGCTTTTCTATACCTGCGGGCTCATTTTTGTAGTCCGGCATATAAAGTAGTACTGTGTAGAGATACTGGAACACATTCAGATTGTTGGCTTTTGCGGTTTCTACGATACTGTACATGACAGCACTCAAAGGTGCATTGACTAAAAGAAAAAGATCGTATAGAAAAGCCTTTTACTTCAGCAACATACCTTCTGAAGATCGTAAGTCCGTCTCGGTAGGTTTTCACTGTTTTGGAACTGGCACTGTCCTGAGGAATATATACTATCAGGAAATCATGACATACCCTTGTATACACAAAATAATCAGTGAAAAAAGGTATGATGGGTCAGTTGCTTCTTTAAGAATGTTTATTCAAAAAGAAAGAATTCGTTGCGTGACCGCTCAAAAAGAAGATGCTTGTTCTGATTATCAGCCGAAAGAATACGTACAACGCCGATCACTAACGCAATTAATATATAAAGGGTTGGACGATGTGAAAACAATCAGTCAAGAACAATATGAGCAAGTTTTAAAATCATACCCAGTGATTGCCGACCTTTATGTGACCATAAAGGAATTTTATGAAATTATATATTCAAAGCATGAAGAAAAGCTAGACGCATGGCTTGTTAAACTGGAAAAATTTAATATTCCTGAGTTGCAAACATATGTGAATGGTATAAGACAGGATATTGTTGCTGTGAAAAATGGAATTGCCATGCAATATAATAATGGTTTGGCAGAGGGAAGCTTTAATAAACTCAAAGTAATAAAACGTATTATGTATGGCAGAAATGGTTTTGAATTATTGAAGGCAAAAGTACTGCTTCATGAACAATTTCGCTGTGAAATCAACTAAGTGTGGAAAGAGCCTATGGAGCGTTTACGAGGGACTTGCATTTCCATCCACGCCTCCGCGAGGGAGGCGACTGAAACAGATAAAATTCTTTATTCAGTATTAAATTTCAATCCACGCCTCCGCGAGGGAGGTGACGCAGATCCCGTGTGATATTCCGTGTGATATTCGCACTATTTCAATCCACGCCTCCGCGAGGGAGGCGACGCTCATTCTTCTCTTCTACTACTCTCACATCGTGATTTCAATCCACGCCTCCGCGAGGGAGGCGACGTGTACGCTTCGCGCCCCTTGACAGCCGCCACGCTATTTCAATCCACGCCTCCGCGAGGGAGGCGACACATCAAGGTTTCCCGGAATAAGGATGACGATGTATTTCAATCCACGCCTCCGCGAGGGAGGCGACGTGTAAACAACTGCTTTTCGAGGTCGTCCCAGAATATTTCAATCCACGCCTCCGCGAGGGAGGCGACTATAAGGACGGAGAACGACTTCCTAGAGCATATATATTTCAATCCACGCCTCCGCGAGGGAGGCGACTTCCTGCTGCCGCGCCGGTCTTCCCGTACCAGTCATTTCAATCCACGCCTCCGCGAGGGAGGCGACATTCCATATCACGGAGCAATTCAGCAACCGAATTATTTCAATCCACGCCTCCGCGAGGGAGGCGACATTCCATATCACGGAGCAATTCAGCAACCGAATTATTTCAATCCACGCCTCCGCGAGGGAGGCGACGCCTGGTTGATTGCCTGCCTGGTGAGTACCTGATATTTCAATCCACGCCTCCGCGAGGGAGGCGACGATAATGTAGTGGACAATGCTTGCGAAGAGTTACATATTTCAATCCACGCCTCCGCGAGGGAGGCGACGTGTGAGATTTGGAGATCTGTGCCTGAACATTTAAAATTTCAATCCACGCCTCCGCGAGGGAGGCGACCCAAAACAATGATTCATTCGGGCGGAACAACAGATTTCAATCCACGCCTCCGCGAGGGAGGCGACTGTTTACAAGCAGCACTTGATTGTTTCAGAAGTATTTCAATCCACGCCTCCGCGAGGGAGGCGACCCACTTTTGCCGTGCTCATAGATCTTTATAGGACATTTCAATCCACGCCTCCGCGAGGGAGGCGACCTATTTCCGAGTGACTTTTAAAACAAAATAATATTATTTCAATCCACGCCTCCGCGAGGGAGGCGACGGAGAGTATCTTTCTACAACGTCACCAGTTCACGCATTTCAATCCACGCCTCCGCGAGGGAGGCGACATTCACGGAGATATGGATACGATTAGTCGCGACGATTTCAATCCACGCCTCCGCGAGGGAGGCGACGTCTGCACTGGTGGAATACAGCCAGAAGCATTTTATTTCAATCCACGCCTCCGCGAGGGAGGCGACCAATATTTACATAAATTTATTTTTAATTAAAAGGAATTTCAATCCACGCCTCCGCGAGGGAGGCGACAAATTTAACCCCATACCAGGAAGTCTTTACAGCATTTCAATCCACGCCTCCGCGAGGGAGGCGACTGACGATATCGCGGTAATAACGCATTTCCATTGCAATTTCAATCCACGCCTCCGCGAGGGAGGCGACTCATACCGACTGGAGCTATCCACCGCTTTTTGCCGATTTCAATCCACGCCTCCGCGAGGGAGGCGACTGCATTAATTACCAATTTTTACATCTGATCCAAAGTATTCCTTGTATAGATCATCCATCTGGCACTTCAAATTAATGTATATACCATCTAGCAATTAATCATTTTATTTGTTTTTGTTTACTTTTTCAGGTGCGAACCTATCAGGCTTTTTATGTCTGCTTTAGGTTCGCACAGACTTGTTACAAGATAAGAACATCATCCGCCGCTATTCCTTTGTCCACGCCTACATGCTCAACTTTCGTCTGATACTTATTTCCCAGATAGTAGAACCGAAGACTGTCCACATTAACGTCGATAATGTCTGTAAGAAGTGATCTAAGCATCACACACTGTGCGTTATCTACTATACATTCGAATACCGAATTTTGTACTCTTCTGCCATAATTCATACATTGCTTTGCCACTTTTCTAAGACGAGTACGGCCTGCCGCTGTTTCTGTATTAACATCGTACGTAATTAATACTAACATGTTCCACACCTCATTTCCACAAAAAAACCGGATATGAATCCAGATCACCACGCAGATATCTTGCTAAAAGCATTGACTGCACATATGGAATCATTCCCCACTCAATTTTTTCATTCAAATACGGATGTGTAATGGTTTCTTTTTTCTTTTTCTGCCACTCTGTTAAAAACTTTTTCCGAATCTCATCATCCATCAGAACTGCTCCGTTTTCCTTTTTGGTAAAGTTTTTACCAGTCACAATCTTTTTATTGATCAGTGACAAAACAAAACGATCTGCCAATACAGGGCGCAATTCTTCAATCAAATCTAATGCCAAAGAAGCTCTTCCCGGACGCTCCGTATGCAAATATCCTACGCACGAATCAAGGCCCACACATTCCAATGCCGATACAATATTATTGGTCAGAAGGGTATACGTAAAGGACAACATTGCATTCACATTATCCATTGGAGGTCTTTTACTCCGCCCATGGAAGAAAAATTCCTTTTTTTGCTGCAAAATCAATTCATCAAATACACCAAAATATACACTTGCAGCCTCTCCCTCATAGCCACGAAGCTGTTCTTTTGATTCGCTGCTTTGTATTTGTATCAGTGAATTTTTCAGCTGCTGCGATGCATTTTTCATTTTCTCAACATCAACCTGAAGTGGGTGATCACGTACTGCTCTTTCCAGCACCCATCGCGCATTATAAACCTTTCCAACAATGCAATTTTTAGCGATCTCCAAACTAATTGCATTATCCTGACTGCTTTCATACTGCTGTTTACGCAACAATACATTTCCTCTGACTTTGCCTGTTACGCGCGCTAAAAAACGCCCCTGCGGAGTCACATAGCATAAAGAAATATTTCTGTCTGCACAAGCGCCCATCAACGCGGGACTTGTCCCTCTATATCCAAAAGAAACGATTCCTTCTAAATTATGAAGCGGCAATCTCCCGCGCTCTTCTTGTTCTTCATAAATTACTATATTTTCTCCATCTAATGCCAGATAACTATTTTCCGATGTTACATATAAGGTATTCAACAATTTTTTCATAGTTCATCCTCCGCCAGTTTTTGGGAAATATACTTTTTCACCTCATCTGAACGACTCAATTTAGGAAGACAAATTCCCTTTAAAGAACAAGATTGACATACTTTGCTGTATTTTACCTTAGGAGTATATCCCCTTTGATAATATTGATGCATTTCCTTGAACATATTTTCAACTTCTGTCCGAAGTTCCTGCGTTATCAGAATTCTTTCGCGACGACGTGTTTCACCATAAAAAAGGGCACCTTCATAAATTTGTGTTGAAAACATTTCTTCCAGACACATCGTCTGTGCTGTAAGCTGTAAAATATCTTCTTCTGTATATTTTGGCCTTCCTTTTTTATATTCCACCGGGTAAATTGCATATAATCCCCTATGTCCATGCAGTTTGACACCCTCTTCACTTTTATGGAATTCTACCACATCACATTCCCCACTCACTCCCAGTATCTTAGAGTGCACAGGAAGTGCCCTCACAATCAATATATCTTTGCGTTTCTCTGTCAGATACGGATCGTGAACCTTTTTATGCATCAGTTCACCAATTATGGTATGTTCATTTTCGGCCCACTGCTGTTCAATATGAATTAACGCCCACTGCCTTCGGCAAAACTTAAAGTGCTGAATTCCAGATATCATCAAATAGTCATCTTCTGCATAGATCATTTTATCATTCTCTTCACCTCGACACTATCCGGGATCTGCTCACCATGAATCTGAACCTCATAATCACGATAATTTCTCGGATATACAACATCGGCTTTTCTGGAAACTTCTACTGCATCAAATAATTTATATGCCGGACAATCTCCCAGTTCCTTGCTGTGTTTAAATACAATCAATTCCCGTACAGCCATTTTTCCTCGTGCCGCTGAATGATCATGCTCAAACATGTTAATAATAGCTTCCCATAACAGGTCCAGATCCTCTTCTGTAAATCCTGTTACTTTTCTTGCCAGATTGGCTGACACATAACCTTCTGCGCGATAAAGTCCGTATGGAACAATACTCTTTCTTCCCATCTCTGTCTTTTTATCTTCCGCATCCTTTTCGGTTGTAATAGCCACTCGTGTAATAGTGACTTCCTGGCTTACAATCGGATCAATACTTCTTGCAAATCCAATCTGAACCGGTCCCCTTACCTGACCACAATTTAATGATGCCTTTACAAAAGTCGTCATTACAGCACCAAAAGTACGAATATCAAAGAAATTCTGGCACATATAATCTCTGATTTTCAAATCTGCATCCGGATCATTCTTTTTTAATTTTTTTAATCCTTCCGTTACCTTTTTATCATCTGTTTCTGTAATTCCCAGATTTTCGCATGCTTTCCGATCACTTCTGTTTAAAGGCACATCTTCTCTGATATAAATCTGATAACCGGCTTCTCCCTCTTTTACAGTTTCCACATAATTACGAATTTTTCGTTTCAGGCAAACATCCGTTACCAATCCTAGTCCGCTTTCCGGATCAATACGCGGCATATTTCCAGCATCCGGATCTCCATTTGGATTACCATTTTCTACATCAAATAAAATCACAAACTCATATCTGTTTTTAATCGCTTCTCTCATTTTCTATCCTCCCGTTTAGTATATTTATCCTGCACCTGATGATAATACCCTAAATCAAATTTTCCCTGCTCTTCCAAAGTCAATCTTCTCGGAAACTCATCTAATTTACCCATAATTTCTGTCAGCTGGTTTTCATAACTGATTTTTGCACCTAGATTATCCCGCTCCAATTTTTTGATATGACTATTCATAAGCTTAATCAAAATCGGAAATACGGATGCTGGCGTAGCACAAGCCGAATTAAAATAGCGATCTCGAATCGTTGCCTTGATTCCCGGATTTGTGTCTTTTTGAATAAATTCTAACACTGCAAACAAACGTCCCAATAAATAAGGCTGTTCACTGTTTTCCTTATTTAATCCCATGTAGTTAACTCCTTCTTTCCAATTTGTATTTCTAATCAAATATGCTTTTAAAATTGCCGTGCGCCCCCAACTGAGCTTCCGTTCTCCTTGGTCTGCCCGAATTCGAATCAATGTATCTGTGTATAAGCTTGCCGGATAACGTCCGCCCGATAATACAGCCTGCATCACCATCGCAGCCATATTGGGAATCGGACTCTTATCTCGAGAATTCTGATTAACTGTTTCCATCAGCATATCACGTATACTCATATATTCCCTGGTTTCCCAAGACGGTTGTACAATTTTCATGCGTTCATAATGCTCTGAGATATGTTCCAGTATCTTTCCAAATGAATCTTGGTAAAAGAATCGAACCGAAAGCCTTGCCGCATTAGGTGCCAATCCCAGAATGTAAAAACGCTGTTCCGAATCCATCTCTATATCTTCTACCTTAATCGGCTGATCCTTTTTGATGCAGTCAAATATTTCACGAATCGTCTCCCGATTATCTACTGTAGGAACTAACGCAAACGAAAATACATCCTGATATGCCTTCTGTCCATTTTCAGCCCAATAAACAACCATTGTGTCTCCAAGCTGAAACGTATAATTTCTCTGCGACAACAAATAATTTAGCGCTGTTGTATAAGCAAATTCCGCATATTTTCCAACCGGTGCATTATAACTTTGTTCTTTTCCATAAGATTCAAAAGCCGGAGCATTAAATGATACCAATGCTGCACCGCTGGACTGAGCACCTGGAACGCCTTTGATGGTTCGATGTATACGAGATATCTCTGCTTTCTTACCGGTTACCAGACAAATTCCTGTATTTCCACCTTCTTCCCCGTCACATGAATTCTGTTTTTCATTCCACAGTTCTTTTATTTCTTCATCCTCTTGTGCTTCACATCCATTCATGTAAAATATTAAATTACCGCCATCTGTAAGAGCTTCCCAAATTTCAGATTCCTTTAACTTCTCTTCCTCTTTTTCCGGATTCCACGTTTCAAAGAATGCTTTGATAGATGCTGCCATCTCTCCTTCTGCCTGTTCAAGCAATTCCAGGTGTTTTTCCTTTGCTGCCTGAAAGCACTCTAACACTCTTTTAGAACTTCCGTCTTTATCGAATCCAAGCATATATTTCGAATTATCGCAAAGAAAATTGGATGACACACCGGAGGAACGTGTTACCATCTGCGGAACCATTCTAGTCGTTGAAACCCAAACTTTCTTTTTTCCACGCTCTTCCTCTGTTTTTAAACTGATAAATCCTTTCACTTTTCCATCTGGCATTAATTCAATTGCATAGGAAACCTTCGCTTCACACCATCCTTCTTTTGATACCTTTCCCTCTGCTGCCAGATTTTCATAATGCTTTGCAAGTGCCTGCAATATCACCTTATCACCTCGCAGTCTCCTAAATCGATTGTTCCATGCTTCATAACTGCCCTAAAAAACATAGGCTGTATATGTTCTGGATCTGTATAATCCATATCATACAACATATATCCCAAATCTTTTTCCGGAACAACTTCATAGCAAGAATGAATCTCATCCTCTTCCCACAACATAAACTGTGCTGGGAATTCTCGGCATCCAAAGTATGGCATATGGTAGCACTCCCCTCTTTTGAGCCGGCGTTTTATTATATCTTGGAATTTCCCCGGATTGTCTGTATTATTCGCCTTCTCTGTCATTTCAAAATGGGCTTCCACAATATACTCAACATCACAAAGGAGCAATGATGCACGCTGGACAATATCTTCCTTCGTACTGATATACAACTGCTTATCACCACCGTTATAGACCTGCAGCACATTACTGGCCGAAACTTTGCTCTTTACTTCATTTCTCCTTACACTTGTAAAGCGTATTGGATTAATAACATGAATCTTATCTACCACCCAACGCAGTCCCGGATGCCAGTAGATCGCATCTAAAATTCCTCTTGCTGCAGATGGAGTAATCACATCATAGCTGCAGCGCTCCACCTTCATTTCAGGTCGGGAAAATAGAGCATACGGACCCCAGACTTTAATTTTAACACTCATTAAAACCATCACCCCTTTTGTCAGAAAAACATATTATTTCTCGTGTCATTTTGATATAATATCAACATAAAGCTTTACAATTGTCAGTCCTTTCTTATAAAACCAACTATACCACACTTCATTCCAAAGATCAATATTTACTACAAATACCAATGAAAATTTATTTTAATAGTTGCACCAAAAACATTTTTATCATACACAAATCCGTAATTCTATATTATAATTTATCTGTCAGGTGAACTATACAACAACCTGTGGATTGAAATATTGGCATTTGCAGTAATGCACCACAAGTCCAGCAAGAATTAACTTCCTGCTGGACTTTATTCTTACTACATAAATACCCCCATTCCCATCTCTATGTCCAACCGAAGTCCATACTCTTCTGTATACCCGTCACCCGAACAAAGTTCATATAAATCTTCTATATCCTCTGACACTGGTCTCAACATTCCTGAAGCTGCCAATTTATCATAATTTCCTGTATAAACACTAACGCAATACTGACCTGCCTTTCTCATCAAAGATTTTGTATATCCCTTATATCGTATTTCTTTCAGCAGTTGTTTTGCATCTTCCTCCTGAGGAATAAAAATTGTTACCGTATGTTCCTCAATTAATTTAAAATTCTTCGAAGCTGTTGAAAAATTATAAACTCCTCTTTGGAATTCATCCATTATCTTCTTTTTGTCTAACTCATTCCTTCGAAGATAATACAATTTCTTAAAATAATCTCTCGCCGTCTCCGGTGCTGAAAAATCCACTTGTTCATCCATCAAGCTAGAGGCAACATCCATCTGTTGTCTCTGTCCCGGCATATATTCTTTTTCTGAAAATGTAAAGATATACACCTTACTATCTTCCACCGATCGCTTTCCCTCACGATTACATCGTCCTGCTGCCTGAACGATTGAATCGATTCCGGCAAGCTGACGATATACAGACCGAAAATCCACATCCACTCCAGCCTCTATCAAACTGGTTGCAATCAGAATACACTCATCACTCCCTTTTAATCTCTGCCGAACTTCCTCTAACACTTCTTTTCGATGCTTCGGATACATAGCAGTAGAAAGATGATATACATGTTCTGCTCCTCTTTCTTTTAATCGCTGGTACAAAGACTGAGCTCTTGCTTTTGTATTAACAATACAGAGCGCCTGTGTTTCCTCTATTAAACGATCTTCCAACTCCTCCGTACTAACCTTTCCCATCGAGATAAACTCTGTTCGTTTAAAAAAAGCGAACTGTTCTTCCTTTTGCGGACATAATTCGCGAATGTTCCACTTCTTTTGAAATAATCCTTCCAAGGCAGGTTGAGTCGCAGTGCAAAGAACCAGACTAGAATGATAATTCTGAACCAATTCCTCCATCTGTGCCAGACATGGTAGCATGTAATCTGTTGGAAGCATCTGTACCTCATCAAATATAATTACACTATTTGCGATGCGATGCAATTTACGGCATTTAGATGATCTATTGGAAAATAATGATTCAAAAAACTGTACATTCGTCGTCACAATCACGGGTTTATCCCAATTTTCTGCTGCCAGCTGCATTGGCTTTAATTCTTCCGATGATTCATAATCTACATTATAGTAATTTTCCAGTACATTCCGTTCCCCCAGAATTTCACGAAATACAGATGCATTCTGCTCAATAATACTCGTATATGGAATGACGTAAATAATTCGTTCCATCCCATATCGGACTGCATGTTTCAAGGCAAACGCAAGGGAAGCCAACGTCTTTCCTCCGCCGGTCGGGACGGTTAACTGAAACATTCCCGGTTCTTCTTCCCCTCTTTGAATACAACTTCTCAAGATTTCGCTGCGATGACCGTTGACGGTTGTCAAATCTTTATTTTCAAGCCATCCTTTTATATACTCAGAAAGTCTCTGTTCTAATACCTCTAAAGATTCTCCTGAATCTCTCCCTACCTTTCCATTGAGCATGAACTGCTCGGTATCCAAAAAATCTGCATCTACCAAACAAGAGTACAGCATACGAATAAATACACTCAATGAAAAATCCGGATTTATCACCACATTCGGATCAAAGGGAATCTCCTGTAATGCCGGAATCTCAATTTCATCTAGGTAAGAACTATAATCCTCCACATTTTTCTTCAATCTTCCATACATAGTTGATTTATCAAGTCCCGTTCCTGCTCCTGTATTAGGAAGTCCTGCATGATGACCGGCAATACAATACCCCAGAAGAGAGTAGAAACCACCTTTTTCCATACAAATCTTTGCCCCGGCTGTAGAATGATCTACTTGATTAGTATTATTTCCACGTATCCTCTCTTGAAATGCGTCTGAATATTTTCCTATATCATGCAGCATTCCAGCACAATAACCCCACTGCTCTTTTTTGAAGGACTTTGCAAACTCTGCTGCCAGTACAGCAGTCCCCTCCAGATGTTCTTTTATTGATTGTTCACGTTTACCATCAATATGTGCCAGATATTTCATCTTGTCTTTTTTCATCACTCCCACCCCTCTCACTTATCACGCTCCTATCCATTTTGTCATCTACAGATTATCAATCTTCGCAGTGAAATTTATTCCTGCAAATTCATCTGAATTTCCATAAATCAATCATATCACACATTTCCATATATAGTAACCTCTACCTAATAGGTGTCGTATATACATCCCATCTAAAATCATCCATATATTGACACAATTTTCCTCAAAAGAAAAGCGGCTGATCAATACCATAATCAACCGCCTAAAACAATTCTTGTAATCAACCCACAGTGCTTCTTATTATACTTCCCACTCCAATTTACTAACCATTCAACGCTCACAGCAATTCGTCAATTTTTGCAAAATCGATATTCAAATCATCATAAATCCCTGCCGGAACCTGATCGGAAAATGTATATTCGTTCATATCATTCTTTTCAAAATTATACACAATAATCCTGTTTTTCGTTTTATCCACGATCCAATATTCACGGACACCGGCTGTACGATATTTAAAAAGCTTTATCATATAGTCAATTCGCTGACTTCCCGGTGAAACCACCTCAATAATCCAATCTGGTGCTCCCGCACATCCTTTATCATTTAATTTAGATGGATCGCAGATCACGCTTACATCCGGCTCTACGTAAGTATGATCATCCTCATTTAAAAATACTGCAAACGGAGCGACATAAGGCCTGCATATCCCGCCTTTCTCCTTAATATAGTCCCGAATAGCTGCAAATAATTCGCCTACAATTTCCTGATGAGCCCGGCTTGGAGGTGCCATCATATACATGGTACCATCTATCAATTCTGCACGGGTTCCTTCCGGAAGATCATATATATCTTGTACTGTATACGTTTTGTATTTAGGTAATGGCATAGCTCCTCCTTTCTCGGCTAAAATATACTTTCCTCTATAATAAATAGTTTATCGTATCTCCGTTCTTTTATCAATCGATTCATTGATACGTTTTCAATTTTTAAAGCCAAAATGTTGTCAAAAAAGCGGCTGACCTCCCGATCAACCGCTTTAAATAACTCTTTTACCTATTATCTTCTCACTTCTTCATCCCAGCTGCCGTCTTCTTTCACATACCAGCCGTCCGGTGTCCGGCGTTTTGAATACATAATGCCGGCACTGCCGTCGTGATTCGAATTCAGATAATACCATTTTCCATTGATGAACTGCCATCCTGTAAGCATACCCTGGTTTTCGTCCATATAGAACCATCCCTGGTACAGGGTGTCATAGATCCAGCCGGTACTCAGATATCCCTCAGCGCCAAATGCCCACCATCTGCCGTTGACTTTTTCCCAATGAAATGCACCGGTATTGCCCATAGGCCAGGTGCCGTCACTGTAGCGGAGCCATCAGCCTCTGGCATCCTTTATCCAATGGCTGTAACCGTCATTCACTGCCTGATTCGATGCACCGGTGATAACCCCCTGCTCCTCGCTGCGGTAGCCTTTCTGGCTATCTTTGGTTACTGTGCCGGAACTTACGCTGCTGCTTTTTCCACTGCTGCTTTTTCCACTGCTGCCTTTTCCGCCGCTGCCTTTTCCGCCGCTGTCTTTTCCGCCGCCTGAATGACTGCCTGAGCTTGAAGGCGCTTGCTGAACCGTCACATTGACTGTTTTTACAGCATCATTGAAATTGGCCATCGAAGCTTTCACATATACCTGATAAGTTCCCGCATCTGTAAAGCCTGGGATCTCACTCTGGTAATCCACTCCATTCTTAGAATAAGTAAATACCACTGCATCCGGACTCACATTTGAAAGACCGGTTTCCACAGATGCATGGATCTGCGGCTTCTGCTCGGTACCATTGTAGGTAAGCGGATCTGCCGACACAATCATGGATGCGAAATCACGTGCTATGATACTGCCTTTGATGGATGCGCTACTTTCTGTCAGCTCATAATTCTTTGCATTGTCACCTGCTAACGTAATATTTGCCGCCTCAATATTGTGCTCTCCAACATCCGCACTCTGATATGCCAAATTCACCTGGTCAGCACGAACATCCTGAGAATCAGGAGTACCGGAATCACTGTAAAGCTGAACGGATAAATTCTGCTCCTCCCTAATATCTGTCGTTCCATCATAGACTTTATCGAAAGAGCCTCCGGTTATCCGCGCATTTAATTTACACTTGTCGATTGTAAATATAGCTGTATTCGATTCATTCTTATAATTTCCCTGTCCCAACAGATGGACAGTGTATGTTCCAGCATCTTTTCGCTCTGTAACTTCCCTATTATCAGTTCCTGTCCAATATGTCCAATATTTGATTGTATAATCCGCCTTATTCACTTCATCTCTGGAAGCTCCCTGCCAGTTCTCAACCACTTTGATCTCCGGGTTCCGGGATTGACCATTATAAATGACGTTCTCTGGTTCAAGTGTTACTTTTGTATCTGTAAAACTCCGTTGGGTAATATTTGTTTGGTTGCGAGAGCAAAATATCTTCGACTTGTAATTATCTACTGTCACTCTTACAAATACAAACTGATCAGACTCTGCAACCTTCACAATCCTCGGACACTCCGACTTCCACTGAGCTTCTTGTAAATCACCCGTACTATTTGTACTCTTCAGCTGATATTCATATCCTGCACCATTAGGAATACCACTTACGCTAATGGCAGCTGCCGGATATCCTTGGCCTCCCCTATATTCACCGCTGGCAGCCGTTACGCTCAAGTTCCAGGAATCAGGAAACTTTGCTTTATTAACCGTCAATGTTATATAAACCGGTTTTTTTCCGGCTTCATATAATCCACTTTCCTGTGTATTCACCTTGATTTTAAATACACCAGCCTTGGTCACCGTCAACTGACCCGTTTTCTCGTTAATCGTTCCTTCTCCTTTATCACTTCCTGTATATTCAGCAAGTTCATATTGCAGGTTTCCGGCTCTATCCGGTTGATGAATACCCGCAAGGCTTGGAACATCGATCGACATATTTTCGCTATAATCTCTACTAATTTCCGCTGTATAACCTGTAATTTGATCCGGTTTCTGCTTTAAATCATCGGGCAGACTTCCGTTTCCGCTGATTGTGCCTTTATTGATAAATGTTCCGTCTTTTTCTTTTACAAATGGACCGTTTGAAACAAATTCTCCTTCATTGGTAAGTGTGCCACTATTAATTGTCGTACTTCCGGAGGTTACCTTTCCGCCACTTGCAACAGTGAAGGAACTATCCTTAGTAATATATAATCGATCCGTAATCAGTTCGTTGGCTCTGATCATTGCAGGTTTACCCCTCTGCACAAATCCTGTTCCACCATTATCAGCACTTGTTGAAATTGTTCCACCTGAAAGTTCAAAACTACCCTCATTCTCAATTCCGGGTTTCCCACTTCCAGTTGCCGTTAATGATCCACCCGTCATCCGGAAATTTCCACGGACAAGCACGCCATTCTTGCCTGTTCCCGCAGCAGTAACAGCGCCTCCGTTAATATTTAAAATTCCATCGCTTCCCACAACAATGCCTCCTGAGAATGGATCGCTATTGTTTCCCGCATCGGCAGTTGCTTCTATCGTTCCACTTTTTATCGTCAAGATGCCTGCGACCACTATTCCGCTGGATCCATCCCTACTTGTTCCTGTCGTTGGAGAATTCTTAGCTGTCAAAGAAGCGGGTGCTGTTCCTTCCTTAATCGTCGCGCTTACATTTTCCTTAATTTTGAGGCCAACTCCTCCAACACCTTTTCCTTTTCCCTCTAATACATTGCTTCCATTTAATACTATCTCCCATGTTCCCCGGCTTAACTCAAGGTTCTGTATGGTAGTAGCATTCGTCATTCTTAATTGAAAGCTATTTTCTCCTGAATTAGTAACCTCTATACCGCGAGCGTTCAATAAATTCATTACGTCGTCGTTAAGACTAGAAAACCCACTCTCATCATAGGCAAGACCTTTACAAGTTTTCCCTTCTTCAAAATTTACATTTAACACAACATTATTAGGATTATATACCGTCAATGCCGCCTGGTCTCCCGTCACAGACACTTCCACCACCAGCGCCTCTGCATCTTCCGCCAGTTCATATACCTCCGGCAGCTCTGCTGCAAACTCATAGGTGCCTTCCAGCGGCCAGCGGCCTTCTTCATCCTGCACATACTCGTTACAGCTCCAGCCAGTGATCGGAAGTTTTTCCTCTTTACCAGCTTCGCTTTCCGCTCCGACCTGGGCAATAATAGCCTCTGGTAAGTACTCCGTGACTTCTTCGAAGGATGGCTGGGCTTCCTCGGTAACTCCGCTAAGCTCTAATTTGCCATCCAGCAGATTCTCTTCCGGATCATACCAGGATCAGGAGAAGATCTGGGACTTCACAGCCGGTATCACTGTTCCGCCTGGAACTGTCGTATCTTCCATATCCGATGGTGTACTGACGGAAGGTGCATCCTCCTGTTTCTCGTCATTCTCCGCTTTGTCAGCAGAATCCTTCTGATCGTTGGTTTCTTCATCATCCGGCCCGGTTTCAGAATCGTCCTCGTTCGTACCGGAAGACACGGCTGTATTCCGTATGCATCCGCTTTCTACAGTGCAGACGTGGGTACATTCCGTCGGCTCTTCTCCTATCTGGGACGAGGTCGCTTCCTCATCCGGCTCGCCGTAGCACTCCTCGGAATGCACATGGACACATTTTTTCTTCTCTGTCTTCTGCGGCATATCCGCCCATGCTGTATTTCCAAATAATGTCGATACTGCCAATGTCATTGTCAGACACATCGCTGCCGCCCTTCGTATACTTTTCATTCTCCCATCTCCTCTCTGTTTACCTTTCATCTCTTTTGACGCCCATGAAGTTTAATTCTCATACTGTTATTATTGAACAATTTTCAAAAAATGTCAATAAACCATACACAATATATGCTTGGTACCGTTATTGTTACTGTTCACGGGTAGGCACTTTTGGAACCGAACGACATTTCTCCTTTGTCCTCAACTTTTTTTACCTGATTTCCCGATTTTCATTGTGAATTTCGTTACCTGCTATCTCCATCCCGCCCCAGATACTCCCACACAAACCGCGATACTTCCGCCTTTTTATGGTACCTCTCCCGCACCGCATATACATGCAGCCGGGTCTTTGCACGCGTCATTGCCACATAGAACAGACGTCGTTCTTCCTCCATATCCTCGTCCAGCATCGCGCGGCTGTGCGGTGTGATGCCTTCATTGGCATCGAGAATATAGACAATGGGAAATTCCAGCCCCTTGGCGCTGTGCATCGTCGCCAGCGTGATCGCATCCGTCTCCGTCCGCCGCTGCGCCGCCTGCCGGAGCAGTTCCTCCTTGTACGCCTCGATGTGTGCAAACCACTCGTCAAAGGTCTTGAAACCCGCCGCACTTTCTTTTAACTCATCGGCAGTCTCTAAAAGTTCCTCCGGCCGCATCCGCCGGAATGCCGCATACTCGATCAGATATTCATCGTATCCCATGCCCTGGCGGATATAATTGACGGCTGCCAGAGGTGACATCCGGGCGATGGCCCGCAGATCGCCTTCCAGACTCTCGATCCGCTCGGCAATCCAGTCTTTCTCCGCATAGAATACCTTCATCCTCTCGAACGAAACTGTCTCATCCGGCATCGCGTCCCGGCTGATATAACGCTTCGGACGGTTGATGACCTGCAAAATATCTTCCCGCGCCCGGCTTCCCATGGCGATCCGGATATAGGTCAGGATATTTCGCGAAATCCAGTGTTCATAGAGGTTCGGCACCGTATCCCTTGTCCGGAAGGGAAGGTTGTATTCCATCAGCTTTTCCATCAGAAAACGAGGACCAGCATTGGTCCGGTATAAAACTGCGATATCCCCCGGCCGCACTCCCGACTGCAGATACAGCTGTATCTCCCTGGCAATGGCCAGATTTTCTTCCCCCGGATCCTGCCAGAGCTTCGTGATCACGTTCTTCCCATGCCGTCCCGTTGTATGGATGGCCTTTGAAAAACGTTTCTGGTTTTCTCCGATCAGCCGCAATGCCGGTGCCACGATCTCCTCGGTGCTTCGGTAATTCACATCCAGAAGAATCCGTCCGGCACCCGGATAATCCCGCTCAAACCCCAGCATAATCTCCGGTTTGGCCCCACGAAACCGGTAAATCGACTGATCATCATCGCCCACGATAAAAAGATTATCTTCCGGCTTGGCTAACATCCGCACGATCTCATATTGAAGTCGGTTGATGTCCTGAAACTCATCAATCAGGATGTACCGATACCTCCTCTGCCAGGCAGACAGGATATCTTTTCTTTCCGTAAAAAGTTCCAGACACAGCACCATCATGTCATCGAAATCGATGAGTCCGGCCCGGCGCATTTTCTCTTCATAGCCCGCATAGAGCTGACGGAAAACTGCATCCGGACAGTTTTTGGAATAGTAATGTTCCAGTGCAATCCTCTCTCCCTTGACAGAGCTTATCTCACTTAAAATGGAGGCTGCAAACTCATTTTCATCCTCCGGCTCCAGACCTCCGGCCTGAGCCAGCTCCCGAACAAACTGCATCTGCTGCTCTTCCCGGACAATATTGTCAGCGGTATATCGGTATGCCAGCTTTAAGATCCTGAAAAAGATCGAATGAAACGTGCCGAAGGTGACTCTGGAGCCGCCGCCGGTCAATGCTTCATACCGCTCCCGCATCTCCTCGGCTGCTGCCCGGGTAAAGGTAATCACAAGAATATCCCCCGGATCGATTCCGTACTCCTTCGTCAGATACTGGACCCGATGGGTGATCACCGTTGTTTTCCCTGATCCCGGTCCCGCCAGAACCATCATGGGACCATCTTTATGCATGATTGCCTGTGTCTGTGCTTTACTGAATGCCATTTCCTGTTTCCTTACTCCACAATTCAAGAATATCTCGGCATATTTGCTTCGAAATTCGCATTTTGATGTGCAAGACATCCTTCTGCCGCGCATCTGAAGCAAATCTGTCAAGTACAAATGTAAGAAAAGTGCGCCTTGGAATGTATTTCTCACAAAGCGCACCTTTTCACTGCTTTTCATGCATCTACGATACATGAAAAAGCAGTTGTTTATTTACTACCTACTGATTTAATCTGCGAAGCCAAACTTGCTTCAAGTCGAACATCGACGGTTACGACAGCCTACTGCTGTGCCTCCAGAAGCTCAATTCCCTTCTTGATACGGCTGATCGACTCTTCCTTGCCAAGCACTTCCATAATCTCGGTCGCGCCTGCCGGTGTCATCTGCTTGCCGGATACAGCGGTACGGATCGGCCACATTACGAAGCCGGTCTTAACGCCCTCTTTGGATACATACTCGGACAACGCCGCGTACAGAGCGTCGTTGGAGTAATCCTCCTGTGCTTCCAGAATCGGCAGAACATCTTTTAATACCTTTAAGGATGTCTCCAGATTGGTCTTCATCTTCTTGTGAACATACATCTGCGGATCGTACTCCGGCAGTGTCTCGAAGAAATCGATGTGTCCCTCAATATCCGGGAAAATCTCGATTCTCGTCTTAACCATCGCCGCGATCTTCTTCAGATCCAGATCCTTGGTGATTACTTTCTTGATGTACGGCTCTGCCATCTCATAGAACTTATCAAAATCCATCGCCTTGATGTACTCGCCGTTCATCCATTTCAGTTTTACCATATCGAAAACCGCCGGAGATTTGCTGATATTCTTGTAGTTGAACTCTTTTACCAGCTCGTCTAAGGAGAAAATCTCCTGATTATTTTCCGGTGACCAGCCAAGCAGGGCAACGAAGTTGACAACTGCCTCGGAAACGAAGCCCTGATCGATCAGATCCTGATAGGAAGAATGACCGCTTCGCTTGCTCAGCTTCTTGTGCTCCTCGTTCGTGATGGTCGGGCAGTGCACATAAACCGGAACCTCCCATCCGAATGCGTCGTACAGACGGTTGTACTTCGGTGAAGAAGACAGGTACTCGTTACCGCGGACTACATGGGTGATCTGCTGTAAATGATCGTCCACCACATTTGCGAAGTTGTAGGTCGGGAATCCATCCGATTTGATTAAAACCATATCGTCCAGCTCGGAGTTATCTACGGAAATATCCCCGTAAATCTCATCGTGGAAGGTAGTCTTTCCCTCGGTCGGGTTGTTCTGACGGATGACAAACGGCTTTCCTGCCTTTAAGTTTGCCTCTACCTCTTCCTTGGAAAGGTGCAGGCAGTGCTTATCATAGGTCATGATCTCTTCGCCGTTTACTTCTCTCTTTAAGCTGTTTAAGCGTTCCTGATCGCAGAAACAGTAATAAGCTTCGCCTTTATCAATCAGCTTCTTCGCATATTCCATGTAGATGCCCTGTTTCTGACGGTCGCTCTGTACATACGGGCCAACCGGACCTCCGATGTCCGGACCTTCGTCATGCTTCAGTCCGGTATCGCGCATCGTATTGTAAATGATCTCGGTCGCGCCTTCAACGAAACGCTCCTGATCGGTATCCTCGATTCGCAGGATAAAATCGCCGCCCTCATGTTTTGCAATCAGGTATGCGTATAATGCAGTTCTTAAGTTTCCTACATGCATTTTGCCTGTCGGGCTCGGTGCGTATCTGGTTCTGATCTTTGTCATACTTTTCACACGGCTGTCTGGAAGCTTATGTTCCAAACAGTTTTTCCTTTCCTAGAAATAATTAAAATATTGGAATTATTAAATAAAGTAACTGTTCCGTAAGTCTGCGCATTTACTGCGCTGACCATACGAAAACATGGGCCAGCAGGCAGGTAATTTATATCACGCCTTCATATTCAGCAGATGGCACGCCAGCTGGAAATAAATCATCAGGCTGCACGCATCCACGATCGTCGTGATCATCGGCGACGCCATGATCGCCGGGTCGAGATGGATCGTCTTCGCCGCAATCGGAAGCACACATCCGATCGTCTTCGCGATGATAACCGTGCAGAACAGGCTGATAACTACCGTCAGGCAGATGAGTACCTGCCCCGGATACTGGATCATCAGGCGCACGAAATTGACAAGCGCCAGAGAAAGTCCACAGAGCATTCCCACGCGGATTTCTTTCCACATAACTTTCAGAATATCCGCCGGTTCTACCTCGCCGACCGCCATACCACGGATGATCATCGTGCTCGCCTGGCTGCCGGAGTTTCCGCCCGTATCCATCAGCATCGGAATAAACGTAACCAAAAGCGGAATTACCGAAAAGGCATTCTCATATTTTAACAAAATACCGCCGGTCACCATACTGCTCAACATCAGGATCATCAGCCACGGAATACGGTTTCTCGCAAGCTGGAACACGCCCGTCTTCAGGTACGGCTTCTCACTCGGCAGCATCGCCGCCATCTTCTCGAAGTCCTCCGTCGCCTCCTGCTCCATGACATCCATGACATCATCGACCGTGATGATGCCGACCAGACGGTCTTCGCCGTCCACAACCGGTAAACTCAAGAGGTTGTACTCATTGAACGTCTCCACGACCTTTTCCTGGTCTTCCGTCGTATACGCCTTGATCACATGCGGATCCATGATATCGCCCATGAGCGCCGCATAATCATTCATCAGAAGATCCTTGACCGTCACAACGCCCTCTAAGCGGCGTTTTTCATCCATGACGTAGCAGGTGTAAATCGTCTCCTTGTCCACACCATATTTCCGGATATAATCAAATGCCTGCTCCACCGTCATATTTTTCTTGAGTCCCACGTACTCCGCCGTCATGACGCTTCCGGCGCTGTTTTCCGGGTAATTGAGGAACTGGTTGATCAGTTTTCTCGTATCCGGGCTGGAGTTCTGAAGTACGCGCCGCACGATCGTCGCCGGCAGCTCCTCCAGCATATCGACCGCATCATCGACATACAAATCGTCAATGATGGCACGCAGCTCATTATCCGTAATACTGGTAATGATGTGCTGCTGCTGTTCGACTTCCAGACAGGCAAATACCTCCGATGCCAGCTCTTTCGGCAGCATACGGAATACAACGACCGTCTTTTCTGAATCCAATTCTTCGATAAATGAGGCAATATCCACCTCATTCATCTCGACCAGCTGGCTTTTCAGCTCCCGGTACTTCTTCCCGGTCAGCAGAGCCAGCAGCTCTTCTTTCTTCTCTTCTTCTAACATTCCCGTCTCCTTCCAAAATATTGTCATTTTGGAAATCGGACAGGCTGCTCCCTTCCTGCTCCTGCACACAGGCAGAATGCCGGAAACTTATCCACAGATGCGGCAGTGTACACAAGGAATCCGCTGTTTGCAGCTGTCATTCCTGCAAATGCATGTGTACGCTGCCTTCGGTTCTGGGTAGCTGCCGTCTGATTCCGCCTTATGACTCCGGCTTTCCATTGTGTTCACTCCTCTCCTGATTTTCTCGCATGAAAACATCCGGCAGATTGATGCTCGATACCGGATGTCTCTTTTTATTATAATAATTGAATGAAAAAATAGCAATCTTTTTATCGAAGTTATCCAAAAAAACGTTGTTAAAAAGTAATTATTCACGGGTAGGCACTTTTGGAACCGAAAATGCCGCTCAGATACCACCACGGCGGCAGCAGCTTTCGCATACCCGCGGCTCCCGGCAAAAAGACTGAAGCGTCAAAAAAGATCGGGCAGAGCAGGAGGCTCGCAAGGATAAACACCGGAATCAGCGCCGCCAGAAATCCCGGCTTCCGGCAGACTGCCAGGCATCCAAAGGCATACATGGTCACGAAGAAGAGATAAAAAAGCAGCTTTCCCGCCTCTAAAAGCGGCTCTGCCCCATTTCCCGACGCCAGAAGCGCCGCATAGGCCGAAATGGATGCTAAAAATACAAACGCCGCGATCTCCGCCGTCTGCAGCAACCACCGCTCCCGGCTCCGGACCGCCGCATAAAGCCCGCGCTCTGCATCCTCGCCCGCCATGACAGCTGCCGCCAGCCCCATGATAAAAAGGAATACCGCCGTCAGCCCGCGCACCGGAAAGACCACCTTCATCGCCCCTGTCTGCAGTGCCGTTCCTCCCTGTAAAGTCTGATAATCAAAGGTAAAGGTGCTTCCGTTGCTGCGGTATTTTTCATAGAGTTCCATCAGCACGCCGCACGCCTTTTCCCGCGCCTCCGTCGTCTGGCAGCGCGCCATCACCGTCTGGAATGCCGCTCCATTTTTCCCATAGTCCGCCAGCAGTTCCCGCCCGTACACCTCGAACAGTTCAGAAAATATCTTTTCTGATATAATTTTCTCTGCCACTGTGGACGGCGACACCAGCACGCGGACCGCACGGGTATAATGCCCCTCGTCCAGCCGTTCTTTTAATCTCTCTGGAAACAGGTAGGCGCACTCCGCCCGTCCGGTCATAACCTCCTTCTTTGCCTCTTCCTCCGTCCCGCACGGATAAAAGAAAAATGAACTGCTCTCTTCCGATTCCAGTCTTTCTGCAAGCGCCTGATTCCACGCATCCGTTCCCGGACAGAGCGCCACCGCGATCCGCCCGGAATCCCGTTTTTCCACCTGATGGAGCACGCCCATTCCCAATGGAAAGATCAGAAGAAACAGGAGGAACACCGGGCGGTAAAGAGCCCGCCGCAGCGTCATTCCAAACATACAGAACCACCACGCCAGCTTCCGCATCCGTCAATCCCTCCTTTTTCCGGCGGCAAGCGCCAGTGCAAAGCATGCCAATGCAGCCGCTGCCAGTTTCCACAGCACCGAAACCGCCCCTGTCTCCTCGCCCGAAGCGATAAAGCGGATTCCATCCATCCAGAGAGCCGTCACCGTCATATTTCCGACTTTCTGAACCAGTTCCGGCAGAAAGACGGACGGGATGATGCCGCCCGCCAGAAAGAGAAATACCACATTGACCGCAAACAACGTCAAAATCGCCGCTGCCGAACTTCTGCACACCTCATAAAACAGCAGAATCCACGCCGAAACTGCCGTGCAGGTCAGCCCCCACGCCGCCAGTTCTTCCCGCCCCGCCAGCGCATATCCCTTCTGCACCGCCCAGCCATAGCCGCCCGCCGTGACTGCCATCAGAAGAAGCGTCATGCACAAGCATTTGCAGAAAAGCGGATACCACCGCCGGATCCCGATGCGCCGAAGCCCCTGTTCCAGCGCCTCCGTCTGGGGAGCCAGAAACGGCGCTGCCGGGATTCCGGTAAGAATCATCAGAAATACAATCCCCGAAATTCCATAAAAGACCGCCGTCGATACATTCCCTGCAGCGCTGACCGTTTTCTTCCGGAAAAGTGCCTCCCGGTTCATCGCATATTTTAAAAAGATACGGTTCAAATCCTGTTCAGACACCGAAATCTGTTCCGGCACTCCCTGGATATTTAAACATTCATTTGCCGCGTAGATCGCCGCCTGCGAAGTGCCAAGCATCGAACTGCCCGACTCCGCCAGCTCCCTGAAAACGGTGCCTTCCAGCCCGCTCTCATCCGGAAACCAGATCATGGCGGGCTGGTTCGTACCGTCCAAAATGCCGCGCGCCATGCCGGACGGCACCTCGAAAACCGCCTGAAGCTCCCCGCTTTTCATCTTTTGGAACGCTTCATCGTGTTCCAGATATGAAAAGTCGCAGAGACTTTCCACGCTGTCCAGTGAGGCAATCATTTTGGTTATCTTTTCCGAAAGCGCATCGTCCTCCGGAAGCACCACGCCCACCTCGATTTTCTTTAAAGATGTTTCCCCATATAAAACCTTAGACGCCGAAAATGCCGCCATGCCGACGAGCAGCACCATCACCGCCAGCCCTGCCAGAAAATACGGCAGCTGGCGGAGCAGGCGCTTTCCGGTCAGCAGCAGATACATCATATATGTTCGCATTTTTCGCCGCCTATGACATGACTTTCAGGAGAATTGCGAACAGGTTGCCTGTTATCTCCGTTGTGACCTGGTTATAATCCTCCTCGGAGGAAGCCAGCACATCAAATGGAACGCCGTCCGGCTGCATGATCTCATCCTCCAGCGGGTTGACATAATAGGAACCGGCAAATTCAACATAAGAACTGCTTCCATTTAACAATGTAGTTTCCAGACGCAGGGAATCCATATCGATATGGACGCTCTCGCCCTTTGAAAGGTCGCTGACCGCGCCATTCGTCGTGAGCGACGCCTGAGACGCACCGTTACTCTGCAGATCCAGCTTTACCTCATAGCTGCCGTCCGCGATCTGATAGTCGCCATCCAGAATAAACTGGTATTTTTCTTCGTCGCCTTGCAGGGTCGCAATTACCTGACCACTCCAGCTCTTTCCAGCCTCGTAAGCGCCTGTTTTATCCAGGGAAACCGTGATAATCTGACCGTCCGAATCCTCAATATTTAACGCCCCATTCACATTCGACAGCATGTTGTAACCGCCGCCAAAGGAAACATCGCCGTAAAAACGGACATTTTCTTCCTCAACCGTTGCATTCGTCTCATAGGAAAATCCAGCCATTTTGCCGTCTTTTCTCACATAGACATCCATCGTCACATCCCCGATGGTATTTTCCATTTCCTCTACCAGATTGTCCAGCACCGCTTCCGCCTGGGCCCAGAGTTCCTTCTGCTGTTCCTCCGGATCCACGCTCTCTCCGTCCCCGTCCGCTGCATAGATGCCGCTTGCGCCGCCTGCCAGTTCCAGATAGCGCACCACATCCTGCTTGAGCGTCTCATCGTTCAGGAAAAATTCTCTCGTCGTCTTTGCAAAGCTGATCAGCGCATCCTTCGGCAGAGTCACATGGTAACCGCGGCAGTTCTCGCTCTGTCCGTCGATCGTAAACTCTTTTTTGTCATTCTTAGTGACGGTCATAGCCGCTTTGAGGTCATCAATCGCCTTGCTTCCCTCTTTGTAGCGGTTCCAGAGTGCTTTCAGATCCAGCATCGGCTCCTCGTCCGAAAGCGCTTCCTTGTACTGTCCCAGATAATTTGCCAGCCCCTCAATATCAATCCCCTGCTCTTCGAGCTTCTGCGCCGCATACGGAGAATTAATGAGCTGTCCTTCCAGATCATTGGCATAGTCAAGGGTAAACATACGGCTGGAAAGTACCGGAATCGCCGCCATGATCTGTGTATCATCCATGTAAAGCTGTGCGTCCGCCAATTCTCCTCCGCCATACTGCAAGGAAAGATTTAGCAGCTGCCGTCCGCTGTCCACATCGCGCTTCACATCCAGACCGATGCCCGCACCGCTCATCTGGTTCAGGGATTCATCGGAAATACCTGTCATACTTAACTCCATCCCCGTCTGCGCGGATCCCTTCTGTAAAAGGTCTTCCAGCTCTTTCGTCCCAAAGATCTCCTCAGACGGATTTAACTGCCCTTCCGCCGTGATGCTCTTGAACGCATCGATCACTGTGTCCTTCGGATCTGCCTGATGGCTGAGCATCACACCGCCGCCGATCACGGCCACCGCTGCGGCTGCTCCGGCTGGAATGAGCCATTTCTTCCTGCTGGAACCATTTCCGCCCGTTCTGCCACCTGCAGCATTTCCACCGATTTCAGCGCCAGCTGTTCCGCCTGCACCGGTTCCATCCGCTGTGTTAGATGCGGCCGTAAGCGCCTGCGCCGCTGCCTCTGCCGGGTTTAGTGGGGTTGAATTGTTTGACATGTTTGTATTGTTTGCATTGTTTGTGTTGTTTGTGTTGTTTCCCTCTTTCACCTTGTACCTCCTCCTGTTTTCTCACTCTTAAAACGTTACTGTTCACGCATACGTGCCCAGTAACCTTAAAACCTCTGTATCAGCTCCCGCGCCGAAAGCCCTGCCTCCGTCGGAACCAGCACACCGTCCTTTAATACATAAAGGGTTGTACACGCCCCTATCTCTCCCATCTCATGGGATGTTAAAAGAACTGTCCCCCCTGCTTTCACATAGCTCCTGATATAAGTCAGGATCTGCTCCTTTGCCTCCAGGTCAAGCGCTGCCCCCGGTTCATCGAGAATCAGGATATCCTCGCGCCCGGAGAGTGCTGCCGCGATGCTCAGCCTCTTTTTCTCTCCGCCTGAAAGCCGTCCCGCCTGCGTTTTCAAGAATCGGTCCACGCCCAGCACACGACCGACGCCACATTCCAGATCCCGCTCCATCTCCCGCCGTTTTCCCCGGAACCAGAGACGGTAATTATCAAATGCCGTCAGCTCCGGGATCAATGGGTTTTCCTGAGGCACATAGGCGATTTTTTCTTCTAATAGACGATGTCTTCCAAGCGCCTCCTGCCCGTCAATCCGAATACTCCCCCGATCCGGCTTGCGGATCCCCGCGAGGATCGAGAGCAGCGTTGTCTTGCCGCATCCATTTCCGCCGACAATCCCGATGCATGCCCCTGGATTTGCCCGAAAAGAGACATTTTTTAGGATCGTCCTTCCGCGGTACCGTTTTTCTATCCCTGTTACCTCTAACATATTTTTCCTCTTTGTAAAGTAAAAAGGAACACCGCAAAGCAGAAGCGAACCGCTTCTCTGCCTTGCAGCATTCCTTACTTTATCTGGTCTGCGCCGCAGTGATGCAGGCACATTGATTTTATGATGGATGATTGCAGCACATCGTGTGCATTTGCAATCTATTTATTATTTATTTTCAGCCAGATCGCCTGGTTTCATGCTCAGGTTGATACGCCCCATCTTATCGACCTCGATTACCTTTACAGTAACTTCATCGCCGATGTTGACAACATCCTCTACCTTCGCTACGCGCTTGTCCGAAAGCTTGGAAATATGAACCATACCATCCTTGTTCGGAGCCAGCTCTACGAATGCACCAAAATTCATGATACGGACAACGGTACCTGTCAGAATCTGACCCGGCTCGATGTCGGTCACGATGCCCTTGATGATGGAAACTGCCTTGTCGATCATTGCCTGATCGGTGCCGCATACAGATACGCTGCCATCGTCCTCGATATCGATCTTAACGCCGGTCTGCTCGATGATCTTGTTGATTACCTTGCCCTGTTTGCCGACTACATCGCCGATCTTCTGCGGATCGATGGAGATCTGAACGATCTTCGGAGCATACTGGCTGACGGTCTTTCTCGGCTCGGAGATAACCGGAGCCATAACTTCATCCAGAATGTAGAGTCTTGCCTCTCTCGTCTTAGCGATTGCCTCCTCGATGATCGGGCGGGTCAGACCGTGGATCTTGATATCCATCTGGATGGAAGTAATACCCTTGTGAGTGCCGCCTACCTTGAAGTCCATATCGCCGAAGAAGTCTTCCAGACCCTGGATATCGGTCAGAACGATGTAATCATCATCGGTGTCGCCTGTTACCAGACCGCAGGAAATACCAGCTACCGGAGCTTTGATCGGTACACCTGCTGCCATCAGGGACAGAGTGGATGCACAGATACTTGCCTGGGAGGTAGAACCATTGGATTCCATCGTCTCAGATACGGTACGGATTGCATACGGGAACTCTTCCGCAGTCGGAAGTACCGGCACAAGCGCACGCTCCGCCAACGCACCATGACCGATCTCACGGCGTCCCGGTCCTCTGGACGGTTTGGTTTCGCCTACGGAGTAGGACGGGAAGTTGTAATGGTGCATATATCTCTTGGATGTCTCGTTCTCATCCAGTCCGTCGATCTTCTGTGCCTCGGACAGCGGAGCCAGTGTACAGATATTTAAAATCTGTGTCTGTCCACGGGTGAACATACCGGAACCGTGTACACGCGGCAGAATGTCGATCTCTGCTGCCAGCGGACGGATCTCGGTAATACCGCGGCCATCCGGACGCTTGTGATCTTTGAGGATCATCTTGCGGACAGTCTTCTTCTGGTACTGATATACAGCCTCACCCAGAACAGCCAGCCACTCCTCGTTATCAGCGAATGCCTCTTCCAGGCGCTCGGTGATTGCGCGGATATTCTCTTCTCTCTTCTGTTTCTCGTCTGTAAATACAGCCTCTTCCATCTCTTCCTGCGGAACCAGCTCACGAATCGCTGCAAACAGCTCTTCCGGAACTGCACAGCTCTCGTAGGAATGTTTCGGCTTGCCGCACTCTGCTACGATGGTGTCGATGAATTTGATGATCTCCTGGTTTACTTCGTGTGCCTTGAAGATCGCATCGATCATGATGTTCTCCGGAACTTCCTTTGCGCCAGCCTCGATCATGATAACCTTCTCGCGGGTGGAAGCAACGGTCAGAGCCATATCAGATACTTTCTTCTGTGCGTTAGTCGGGTTTACGATAAACTCGCCGTCGATCATGCCGATCTGGGTGGTCGCACACGGACCATCAAACGGGATATCGGAAATGCAGGTTGCGATTGCAGAACCTAACATCGCGGTATACTCCGGGCTGCAGTCCTGGTCAACGGATAATACGAGGTTATTTAAGGTAACATCGTTGCGGTAATCCTTCGGGAACAGCGGACGCATCGGACGGTCGATAACACGTGCCGTCAGAACTGCGTTCTCAGATGCCTTTCCCTCTCTCTTGTTAAATCCGCCCGGAATCTTTCCGACCGAATACATCTTCTCCTCAAACTCAACGCTTAACGGGAAGAAATCAATACCGTCACGCGGCTTGTCAGAAGCTGTCGCGGTTGATAATACGGTTGTATCTCCATAATGCATAAATGCAGCACCATTTGCCTGAGCTGCTACACGGCCAACATCCACTGTTAAAGTTCTGCCAGCCAGTTCCATCGAAAAACTCTTGTACATCTCATATCTCCTTTCATCTTGTTTTGCAGAAGAACCTTCACATTCTCATACGCCGCTTTCGGTTCCAAAAGTGCCTTTCTGTGAAAAGTAATACCGAAACTACTGCTCTGCCCGCAAATATGTTTTTCTGCTTTACGGGTACAGCAGCGGTCTCGGACTTTTCTTCTACATAAACAACTAGGGTGGATTGCTCCACCCTATACGTTTTAATCTTAATTACTTTCTGATGCCTAACTTCTCGATCAGTGCACGGTATCCTTCCAGATCGGATTTCTTTAAGTAATCCAGAAGACCACGTCTCTGTCCTACCATCTTCAGAAGTCCGCGGCGGGAATGATGATCCTTCTGATTGGATTTTAAATGCTCTGTAAGCTCAGCGATTCTAGCGGTCAGAATTGCGATCTGAACCTCCGGTGAACCTGTATCGCCTGCTTTTCTTCCGTACTGTTCGATAATAGCTGCTTTCTTTTCCTTTGAAATCATTGTGATTTCCTCCTTAAAATAATTATTCTTACCGTATGCTAAGTTTATGTCGGAGTCGTCAAAAAACTGAGCACCGGCGGACTTATACCTAGTTAGTATAACACAATATGTTTTCGGTGTAAATCATTTTATGCAGGTTTTTTCTCGATTTTATTCCCGTTTCTTCCTATGCTCCTGGTCCCACTGCAATATTTCCACCATTATCCCCCGAAGGACCTCCCGGTCCTGCCTGGGTCGGTGCCGCAGTCTCCGGCGCTTTCGTCTCCGCCTGCGTCGGCGCTGTGGTCGGTGCCGGACCCGGTGCCTGTGTTTCTGCCGGTGCTGGCGCCTGCGTCTCTGGCGGAGCTGCTGTTTCTGCTGGCGCCTGCGTCTCTGCCGGCTTCGTCTCCGCCGGTTTTGCCGTACCGCTCGTCGTACTCTTCTCCGTACCAGGCAGATTGTAGCAGATCACCGGAGTTCCTGCCGAAATATTGTCAAAGATCGTCTTTGCAACACTCGGCGGCAGGTTGATACAGCCGTGGGAACCGCCCGTCTTGTAAATCGTACCGCCAAAACTGCTTCTCCACTTCGCATCATGCATACCGATACCATTATTGAACGGCATCCAGTAATTAACCGGCGTCCGGTAATTTTCACCCTTCAGGACCGCATTTTTCTGCTTATATGCCAGCGGATACGAGCCTGCCGGGGTTCCCCAGCCTTTCGCCAGGTTTCCAGATACGAAATCCGACTCTACCACCAGCTTTCCTTCTTTATAGAAGAAAAGGTGCTGTCCGGTCAGGTTGATCTCCACGTAAGTATCGCCGTAGTCATTTGCCCCATGGCTCGCCGCCTTCTGGGAATACTCCGGCTCACGCGTCGTACTCTCGCCGGAGGCAATTATCGCTGCCAGCGCTTCCGTCTCTGCCGCCTGGTTGATCTTCCAGCCATAGGTTCCGCCGCTTACCTGAATCGTGGAACCATACGATGTTTTCAATGTTTTCGCTTTGTTTGAAGTATTGTGTGCTTTCGCCATCTCAGACACGTACTCCGACACCTTGGAGGAATCTACCGAAACACTTCCGTCTGCATTGGCAATCAGCCACGCATGAATCTGATCTCCATTTAAGGTCTCCGTCGAATCGCCAAACTGGTATGTCACGCTCATTTTCGCGTATTTATTCATCTTATCCAGCTGTTCTGCCAGAGATGCATCGTCTTTCAATACCGTCGGCTTCTTATAGACATCTGCTTCCTCCAGCGATAAATGATCCTGCAGATTCTCGATCGCACCCGTTACCGCCTGTGTCAGCTTCTCCGCCTCGACTGCCGTTCCTTCCTGTTCGGGCTCAATCGAATATCCCTGTCCGGACACATACTCAGAAATCTTTGCATTGACCGGTTCTACCGCTTTCTCCGGGTCTAAACACGATAAATTCCGGATCTGGCTTTCCAGCGCCGCATCGTCATACGCCACCATGGTTCCGATCGTATATTCTTCCTGTTTCATATGCCACAGCCATGCGAACGGGTTCTGCGCCGCTACCATCTTTTCCAGGCTGCCGTCAAACTCCGCATGCAGTTTGATATCGGTTCCGGCGATGGTTTCTGTCTGATTATTTCTCTCATCGATCGTCAGTGTATAACCATTCACACCTTCCGCAATCAGTTCCTGCACCTCTGCCGCTGTCTTTCCGGACGCGTCAACACCGTTGATCTGCGTATTCGGAAAGAAACGGGTCTTATATTTCTGGGACATTCCCACATAGACGCCTCCGGCTGCCACGAGCAGAATGCCCGCCGTACAGGCAGCGATCCACGCCGCCTTTTTACCGTTTTTTCTATGCTCAGCTTTCAGAGCTGCCTTTTCCGGGGTGGCTTCCGTCCAGGATGCCGTCTTTCCGGAATCCTGTCCCCGCTGCGGCGCCGCATGGGCTGCCTCCCGCCCTGTACCCGCGCTCTGATTTCCACGGGCGCGGCTGCGCTTTCGACTGGCTGTCTCCTCCGGCTCTTTCTCCGGCAGGCGTTCCGGCTCTTCCCACCGGTTCTGATCCTGACGCTCTGGCTGGTGTATGTTTTCCATGTCCAGCTCTGCTTCCCTTAGGATCCGTTCTTCCATATCCCGGTCGAAATAATCATCATCCAAATAGCCCTCATCCGGCTCATCCAGATAATCTTCATCTTCCAGCATAATCTCCCGGCTGTTCATCGCCGTATTTCGTCTCACCGGCTCCCGCCCATCTTCGCGGCTGCCGGAACGTGAATTTTTATTCAAATTCCCGTTTCTATCTGTCATCTTCCTATTCTCCCTTTAAAAATCCAATACGGGTTCCTATTCCCGGAAGGACCTGCCATTCAAGTAATGGTTTTATCATTTGGCATATTTTTCTGACAAAAATCCATGCTATCTGTGTTGCTGGTCCTCCATCGTCCTATTGTATATAAGTTTTAAACGGAAGTCAACTTACAAAACTCTGTCATTTTCTGGTATATTCTGTTACGTTTCTGTTCACGGGTAGGCACTTTTGGAACCGAAAGTGCCGTAAGAAAACGTGGTGGCAGCAGGAATTTGCCGTATTTAAATGCGAAGCCACGGCAAATTCCGTTACTGGTCACGTATGCGTGAACAGTAACTATATTCTGTTACAGAACGCGTAATGGGACGTAATTTTCTATGAAACAGAAACAAAGAGCTGCCGCGCCGCATTTTTATGTCAGCCCGACAGCTCTTTTCTATTTTTGTCCTGTCCGTATTCTATTTCTCCAGCTTTCCGAACAGTCCTTTCTTCTTATGTTTCTCGCCCTCCGGTGCAATTCCGTTCATGGCATCGTCAAACTTGCGAAGCGCTTCCTTCTGTGCCTCGGTCATGCGCTCCGGAACCTGTACCACCAGCGTCACGAAATGGTCGCCGCGCACGTTGCGGTTACGCAGGGACGGAACACCTTTTCCTTTCAGACGGACTCTCGTATCTGTCTGGGTTCCCGGTTTGACCTCATACTCTACCTCGCCGTCCACCGTCTTGATGCGGATCGGACCACCGAGTGCTGCTTTCACGAAGGAGATCGGCACGGTTGAGTAGATCGTTGTATCCTGACGCTTGAAGATCGGGTGCTGGGATACCACTACTTCTACCAGCAGATCTCCGCGCGGACCGCCGTTGGTACCCGGTTCGCCATTGCCGCGGTCACGCAGCATCTGACCGTTGTCGATACCTGCCGGGATCGTCACTTTGATCTTCTTTCTCTTCGCTACATAGCCGGT
The DNA here is from genome assembly GCF_027698965.1 of Clostridium fessum. Lineage (NCBI taxonomy): Bacteria > Bacillati > Bacillota > Clostridia > Eubacteriales > Clostridiaceae > Clostridium > Clostridium fessum. Next base: position 136,710 of record NZ_JAQEQF010000004.1, on the reverse strand, counting down.
TCCGTAGCAATCCGGGCATTTATCCTTGATGATCTTTCCGGTTCCGTTACAATCCGGACAGGTCTGTACATTCTGAATCTGACCAAAGAACGACTGCTGCGTGTACATGATCTTGCCTTTACCGTTACATTTCGGACAGGTCTGCGGCTGGGTTCCCGGTTTTGCACCCGTTCCATGACATTTCTCACAGGTTTCCTTTAAGTTTAACTCCAGCTCTTTTTCACAGCCGAAGATCGCTTCTTCAAAAGTAATCCGCACACTGGTACGCACATCTGCGCCGCGCATCGGTCCGTTGCTTCTGCCGCCGCGGCTGCGTCCGCCGCCAAAAATATCTCCGAAGATATCTCCGAAAATGTCTCCCATATCGCCGCCGTTGAAATCAAAACCACCGAATCCGCCAGCGCCGCCTGCACCGCCGTCAAAAGCCGCATGACCGAACTGATCATACTGACGTCTCTTCTCCGGATCACTCAGTACGCTGTACGCCTCCGATGCTTCCTTAAATTTATCGGCTGCCGCCTGATCGCCCGGATTTGCATCCGGATGATACTTTTTGGCCAGGGTTCTGTATGCTTTTTTGAGTGTCGCATCGTCCGCATCCTTCGGGACGCCTAAGACCTCATAGTAATCTCTCTTACTCTCTGCCATTTCAGCTCTTCCTTCCCAAAATCCGCCGGTACATTTGACCGCATCCGGCAGAGTTTCTATCGTATCTATTTATCTTCCCACAACGTAACTGTTCAGTACCTTCACAGTCACGCGCAAAAATCCATTAAAAATTGCCTACGGCAATGGGATTTTTGCCTGCTGGCCCATGTTTTCGTACGGTCAGCGCAGTAAATGCGCAGACCTACTGAACAGTTACCCCAAAACCTACAAATGGGGGTCTGCCGCAGATTCCTGCGACAGCCCCTCACTGCGTTTTTCTATTGATACCCCGATGCCCCGGATTGCTCCGCACTACCTGCTCCCGCAATCCTCAAAAGCATTCGTAATCCGCTCATTTTTCTTTGAAAAATGGCTGCCTATTATATTATACCTCTTTAAAGTCGCCGTCAACTACATTATCGTCGTGCGGTGCACTTCCTGCATCAGCTGCACCCTGAGCACCGCCCTGTGCTCCTGCTGCGCCAGCTGCCTGTGCCTGCTCGTAAACCTTGCTGAAGAGTGCCTGTGCACTGTTCATCAGTTTCTCCTTGCCAGCCTTGATTTCATCAATCTGTGCATCGGTCATCTGGTCGATCGGAGCTTTGTTGATAGCTTCTTTCAGTGCATTTAAGTCAGCTTCTACGGCTGCTTTATCGTTTGCATCGATCTTATCGCCTACATCCTGCAGAGCCTTCTCGGTCTGGAATACCATGGAGTCAGCTTCATTTCTTGCATCGATGCCCTCTTTTCTCTTCTTATCCTGTGCCTCGTACTCAGCTGCCTCTTTGACTGCCTTGTCGATATCGGAATCGGACATATTGGAACCAGAGGTAATCGTGATGTGCTGCTCTTTACCTGTACCAAGGTCTTTTGCAGATACATTTACGATACCGTTTGCATCAATATCGAAGGTAACCTCAATCTGCGGAACACCTCTTCTTGCCGGAAGAATGCCATCCAGACGGAAGGTTCCCAGTGTCTTGTTGTCCTTTGCGAACTGTCTCTCGCCCTGTACAACGTGGATATCAACAGCGGTCTGGTTATCAGCTGCGGTAGAGAAGATCTGGCTCTTCTTGGTCGGGATTGTGGTATTTCTCTCAATCAGTCTGGTTGCTACACCACCCATAGTCTCGATGGACAGGGACAGCGGAGTTACATCCAGAAGAAGGATATCACCGGCACCGGCATCGCCAGCCAGCTTACCACCCTGGATAGCTGCACCGATTGCTACGCACTCATCCGGGTTTAAGGATTTGCTCGGCTCTTTACCAGTCAGACGTTTTACTTCTTCCTGTGCTGCCAGCATACGTGTGGAACCACCTACCAGAAGTACTTTGCTTAACTCAGAAGCAGTGATACCAGCATCTTTCAGTGCGTTCTGTACCGGAATTGCGGTTCTCTCGATTAAGTCTCTGGTCAGTTCATCAAATTTAGCTCTGGTCAGGTTCATATCCAGATGCTTCGGTCCCTCGCTGGTTGCAGTGATGAACGGAAGGTTGATATTGGTTGTAGTTGCGGAAGAAAGCTCTTTTTTCGCTTTCTCAGCTGCTTCTTTCAGTCTCTGAAGCGCCATCTTATCAGCGGAAAGGTCTACACCCTCTGCTTTCTTGAACTCGTCGATCATCCACTGGGTAATACGGTTATCGAAATCATCGCCGCCCAGATGTGTATCGCCGTTGGTTGCCAGAACCTCGATAACGCCGTCACCGATCTCGATGATGGAAACATCGAATGTACCGCCACCTAAGTCATATACCATGATCTTCTGCTCTTTCTCATTATCAAGGCCATACGCAAGCGCTGCTGCCGTCGGCTCGTTGATAATTCTCTTTACATCCAGACCAGCGATCTTACCTGCATCCTTGGTTGCCTGACGCTGTGCGTCGTTGAAGTAAGCCGGAACAGTAATAACTGCCTCGTTTACCTTCTCGCCCAAGTAGCTCTCTGCATCTGCTTTCAGCTTCTGCAGAATCATCGCGGAAATCTCCTGCGGCGTATATTTCTTGTCATCAATGGTTACTTTGTAGTCGCTGCCCATGTGTCTCTTGATAGAAGAAATGGTCTTCTCAGCGTTGGTAACTGCCTGACGCTTTGCCGGCTCGCCGACCAGTCTCTCGCCTGTCTTTGTAAATGCCACAACGGACGGTGTGGTACGGATACCTTCTGTATTTGCGATAACAACCGGTTTACCACCTTCCATAACGGCTACACAACTGTTTGTTGTACCTAAGTCAATACCGATAATCTTGCTCATAGTTATTTCCTCCTGAAATTATCTTTTTCTGGCAGTTCTCTTTCTCCCCATGGGAGTTAAATTCTGCCGCCTGTCTGTCTATATTATATCAAATCAACCACCAGCACCGAATTCTGGGTGCCAGCTGTTTACGTGTTACCTATTTTAATTTGCCACTTTTACCATGCTGTGGCGAACCACGCTGTCGCGGTATACATAGCCTTTCTGGAACTCCTCGGCTACCACATTCTCACCCAGGTTTTCATCCTCAATATGCATCACTGCATTGTGGAAGTTCGGATCAAATGGCTGACCAACCGCTTCGATTGGCTTTACACCTGCATCACCCAGTGTTTTTACGAGCTGCTTGTAAACCTTATCCATGCCCTCGGCGAAAGCACTTTTTTCTTCGCCCTCCGGGATGGTCGCCAGACCACGCTCGAAATTGTCCACCACCGGGAGAATCTTCTCGATGATGTCCTTTGCGCCAATCTCATACATCGCTGATTTTTCTTTCTCCGTTCGTTTTCGGAAATTGTCAAATTCAGCCATCGTGCGCTTCAGGCGATCCGTCAGCTCCTCGATCTGCTCATCTTTCTTATCCTTCTTTTTGGAGAAAAATCCTTTTTTCTCTTTTTCTCCCTCCGGCGCTTGTGCGTCTTCCGAAGAAGCTTCCTTTTCCTTCACTGCCTCAGCTTCTGCCTGGGTTTCTGTTTCTTTTACCTGCTCCTCATTTGCTGCCTCGGCTGCTTTGGAATCTATCTCTGTCTTTGCCATGTCTCTCACCTCTTTATTTTGCACATCCGTGCTACTCGGTATCTTTATGATTGAATGTCTGATCGAGCTGGCTCTTTAATGAGCGCAGGGTCGATACAACTTTGTCATAATCCATTCGTTTCGGTCCAACGATTCCTATCGTTCCCCGAAGTCCGTCCCCCAATTCATAATTGGCAGTAACGATACTGCAGTCCTTCATCGACTGCACCTGTGTCTCACTTCCGATGTAGACCTGAATCTCATTTTTCTTATCGCTGTCCGCATCGTCCTCGGTAAGAATCTCTCTCCAGAGGTCTTTCTGCTCCAGTGTCCCGATGAGCTGGCTGGCTTTCGCACCATCGCTCAGTTCCGGATATTTGAAAATGTTCGTCGTACCTTCTGTGTAAATCTGTAAATCTTCCTCGCCGGAACGAATCGCCTCGGCCACCTCGCTTAGTACCACATCCACGATGTGGCTGCGCTCACCTGCCTGCCCTTTCATCCGGGTAATGACATCCAGATTAATCTGCTCCATCGTCAATCCGTTGAGACCGCTATTTAAAAGAATATTCAGATTCAGGATGTCCTCATCGGTCAGTTCCGCATCAAGTGTCACAATCGAGTTCTTGATAATGTTGCCTTCTAAAACAGTGACAATCAGGAGTTTCCCGGTTTCCACTCTGGAAAGCTGTATAAACTTGATCTTCGTCTGGTGATACTGCGGTCCGCTGATCAGCGTCGCATAATTCGTATTGCTTGCCAAAAGCTTTGCCATCTGCTTTAACAGAAGCTCCACCCGATCCACTCTCTGGATGACCATATCACGCACCTGCGTGACCTCCGTCTCTTTCTCATGAATCAACTGATCTACATAGAAACGATATCCTTTATCCGAAGGAATCCGGCCTGCCGATGTGTGCGGCTGAATGATATATCCCAGTTCTTCCAGATCCGACATCTCATTTCGAATCGTCGCCGAACTGAGTTTCAAATCGGAATACTTGGAGATCGTTCTGGAACCAACCGGCTCTCCGGTCTCCAGATAGTTCTGGATAATCGCTTTCAAAATCTTTTCTTTTCTCTCATCCAGTTCCATCCAATCTCTCCTTCCGTGCATCCGCTTCCGCCGGTCTCTTAAACCCGCTCTGGAAGTTTTCTGTTAGCACTCAATCTATCAGAGTGCTAATATCTACAGTTCATACTATATTACTTACGCAAGTATTTGTCAATGATTTTTTTCGGTTTTTAAAAAAATTTTTTTCTTCTTTTTTCGAATAAAATTTTTCATTCTGCATACCCTGTTTTTAGGCACGCTGATTTTCACACTTTCTATAGGTAGAAACTCACTCACCCGCTTTCCTGTTTGCGTCCGAACAAGCTTTCGGCTTGTCGAACCTCCGACCGCTCCCAGAGCCCTATTTCCGGCTCTCCGGCTTGACATTTAACATTTTTGTAATATAATAGTAACAAATTATAACATTTGTAAACGCATTGCAATATTTGTGAGATACACAATCGTTGCGGTGAGACAAATGAATCTAAATTGAAATGAGAGGTTTTTATTTGATGAATATGATGAACACCATGCGGCGCGGACTTGCCACAACGGCAATGAGCCTGGTCTGTCTCATGGCAGGCACCATGAATACACTGGCAGCCACAGATGCCGGAACCGAGCTTGTCTCCCAAATAGATGCGGCAGCCGGTGAAGAAACAAACGGCACTTCCACCGAAGCAGCCCAGACACCATCTGGTCCGGCTTCCGATCCGGAGCTGATTAGAAAGCAGACAAACGCTGCTGCGGAAGAAGCAGCTGATACGAACTCTTCCGAGGCAGAAGTCGCTGCATTTTCAAATGAGTCTGCACAAGTGGAGGCAGAGAACGCTGACGAAGCTGCAACGACTGAAAATACTGACACAAATGCTGCTGCCGAGGCACAGGAAGCAGAGGCACCTGCTGAAATCTACGCCGGACGATTTACGACAACTGCTTACTGCAGCTGCCGCAGATGCTGCCGTGGCGGAAAGAACCGCACTAAATCCGGCACCATTCCACAGGCAGGACATACCATTTCCGCCGACTTGCGCGTATTCCCACTCGGAACTAAACTCCGCATCAACGGCGTTGTCTATACCGTTGAGGACAGCGGCAGCGGCATCCGCGGAAACAAACTGGACATCTTCTTCAATTCCCACAGTCAGGCACTGCAGTATGGAAAGAGAAGCGCCGATGTCTATATTGTCCGATAATTACATTAATTTTAAGCAAAAAAGGGTCTTGCAGATAGAAAATCTTTTACCTGCAAGACCCTTTTTTTATAATTCTTATTTGTAACTGTTCAGTACCTTCACAGTCACGCGCAAAAATCCATTAAAAATTGCCTACGGCAATGGGATTTTTGCCTGCTAGCCCATGTTTTCGTACGGTCAGCGCAGTAAATGCACAGACCTACTGAACAGTTACCCTTATTTTACTTAATCCGTCAGCGCCTTATGATATTTCGTTTTCCGGTAAATTTTCCAAATAATGATACCCGGAATGCTTACGGTACATACGACGGTACTCACGCCTCCGATCACTCCATATATTCCAAATAAGATGGCTGCGATGATGTTCATACTTAATTCCTCCTGACTCATTCATTTTTCAATGCAAGCTCACTATGCTTTGTTCCCCATTTTATTCTTTTTATCCAAAATGAAAAGAGTTTCGGCGCATCCTTAGCAAGACTTTAATCATCCTTTCGCTTTCTTACGTTATTCATAATAATTTCGAAATATAAGTTAAAAGCGTGAAAATATTGATTTTAAAGGGTTTTTTCAATTTTTTAAAACTTTTTCAATTTTTTTCAAAAAAACGCTTGCATTTTTTTTGAAGGCGTGATAGTATATAGGAGTCGCTGATGAGCACCGCTTCAAAAGCGAGAAAATCATATCGAGGCGTGGCTCAGTTTGGTAGAGCGCTGCGTTCGGGACGCAGAGGTCGCGTGTTCGAATCACGTCGCCTCGATTGAATAAAATTAAATATGGCCTGTTGGTCAAGCGGTCAAGACGACGCCCTCTCACGGCGTAAACCCGGGTTCGATTCCCGGACAGGTCACTGGAAAGAGATTCGAGATTCGAGTCTCTTTTTTATTTTCTTCATTCTTGACCTTTCACCAAATCATGTAAACTATAACTGAATTTTGCCGATGCTCCGCATTCCAGATCGGCAAAATACACTTTTCTACAGTATCGAACAGGATTTTCAGTCCAGAAAATTCCTGCCTGCAAATAGTAACTCTCCTTTTTTCTTCTTCATATACTGCAATATAGCCAATATGAAAAGAGGTATCTTTTTATGGAAACATACAACTACGATGCAGCAGCAGTGCCTGAGGGGGATGCTGACACGACTCCGGCGGCGGCACCGGAGACGGATGCGGCAGCAGCTGGAACCAGTGATACGGCACAGTCTGGATTTAGTTCTCAGCCTCCTGTTATCTTAACATATCCGGACAGCTCATCCAATGATCTTCAGGTATCTCCGGGCTTCGGACCATACGGGGATGTGATGCCCACCCTGCCGTCCAATAATCATGGCAGCCCGAACACCGGTGGCTGCATAAACTGCGGCGGTTCCAACTGGAAGCCATCTCCAAATGGCGCGCTCTGGACCTGGGGCATTCTCTCGCCGTTCTTTTCCACCTCATCAGAGATCGCGCACCTGCGTTTTTACAATGCCGCCTCCATCCGCGAACCGATCGATATATACCTGAACGGACGTCTGGTCGTATCCGATCTGGATTACATGAATTATACGCGCTACATGCACATCATCCCCGGCATCTACCAGCTGACCGTCTACCGCCGGAGCAATCCGGGCTTCGCCATCGTCAACACGAATATCCGGCTTCGCAGCGGTTACAGCTACACGCTGGCGGTTCTGGGTACTTTTAATGATTTTTCGGTGCAGATGCTCAACGCCTGATCGCTTTTATTTGAGAAAAGTGTAAATGCGCAGACCTACTGAACAGTTACAGAAAAGCTTCTTCGCGCGAGTACACATCCTCGCGGAGCGTTTTTTGTTTCATAGGACGCAATTTCCTAGGACGCAATTTCCTATGAAAAAAGAGACCGCCACGTTCACGCGTGCGGTCTCTCTTCCGTGTCCTCTGCAATTATAAATTTATGATGAGAATATAACTGTCCGAACCTTAAACAGCCATCTATTTTTCCGGCTCATCTGTCCGGTTTGCTTCCTCGATCTTTGCCAGATGCGCGGCTGCAAATTCTTTGATTGCCTCAAAACTCTGCGGGCTGATCACATGTTCAATGCGGCAGGCATCTTCCACTGCCACCTCTCTCGGCACATCCAACGCTACCAAAAGCTTTGTCAGCAATGTATGACGCTCATAAATCATCTCCGCGATCTTCCGCCCCGACGGCTCCAGAGTGATATATCCCTCATGATCCATCGAAATATAACCATTTTCGCGGAGATTCTTCATCGCAACGCTGACACTTGGTTTTGAATACCCCAGCTCATTGACTACATCGATCGAACGGATCATCGGCTTGCGATAGCTTAACATAAGAATCGTTTCCAGATAATCCTCTGCTGACTGCTGTATTTTCAAAGTGATTCCCTCCAAACTTCTAACACATAACCGGTCTGGCTTCGTGCCTCCCCGTCTCCCGCAGAATCATCTGCCCAAGCTTCCGACCAGTTACCATAATATTATATATTAGAATACCATACTTGGAAGAATATTTCAAACCATATTGAACAATATATCGGTTCCAAAAGTGCCTACCCGTGAACAGTTCCCCGGCGGATGCCCCTATACTATACAATCTGTTTTTTCATATTTTTCATCTAATACTTAGCAAGCTGCACAGTGTTCCTGCAAAATTTCTTCCAACGCGGTTTTGCTGCTGGTGTGGCAGCGGACAACTTCTGTCCGGCTTCCCTTTGCACCATCAACCGCCGTCCGAATCATTTTATGGGAAACGGTGCTTGTAAAGAGTACAAGCAGATCCGGCGCTCCGATCTGTTTGCCGAAATCCGCCGTCATCTGTGTAAATACCTTTGCCTTACAGTTAAATGATTTGCAGATTTTCACGTACTGGCTGACCATGCGGTCATGACCACCTACAATTACAACACTCATATTTTATCCTCCGAAAGTTAGCTCTGTCTAACTGCTGATGAAGTTAGTATACACTAACTCATCTTGTTTGTCCAGAGGAAAATTGAAATTCATAGAAAATTCATAGAAATAAACGTACCGTGCAAGACTATTTTTCACCAACCAACCTTATCTTACACGGTACGCATTTTCCCATTATCCATTTTTATCCAATACTAATTTTTATCGTATTTTACGCTTTTAACACCTCCTCTGTTACTCCCGTTTTTCCTATTCCAGCTTTATACACCTCCAATCCCGATATCGCTATATCAAATGTCCAATCCGTTTCGCACAGACATTCCATTTTCTGATACACATCCCAACGACTCATCGACGTATGTTCTTCTAACTGATATTTTCTCCCCAGCTGCCGGTATGCATGAAGCCCCAGTCTATGATATGGCAGAAATTCCAATTCCTGACAATTTTTAAGTTCCTGGCATAACTGCGCCGTTTTCCGAATATTTTCCACATCATCATTGACTCCTTCTACCAGCGGCACACGGACATGAATCGAATGCGGCGCGCAGATCGCATCGGATTTGCGGATATTTTCCAGAATACAGGCATTGTCCTGCCCCGTCCATTTCTTATGCTTTTCCGGATCCATGGTTTTCACATCCACATAAAACATCTGCAGATGCGGCACGATCCGTTTGACATTTTCAAACGAAGTAAACATATCTAACTCTGCCGCCGCATTGATACAGGCATCATCACAGGCCTCCAGCAGTGCTTCCGCAAAATCCGTCTGACAGAACAGATCACCTCCTGAAAGTGTCACGCCACCACCAGAATAGAAGAAAAACATCTCATCCTTCTGGATCTCGCGCATTACCTCTTTTACGGTCATCTCCTTGCCATAGATCTGCTGTGCCCGGTAATTGCAGGCATCCACACACTGAAAGCACTGTTTACAGCGGCTGTAATCCCTCACGATCTCTCCCGTTTTTTCGCTCCGGCGAAGTGCCTGTTCCGGACAGACCTGGATGCAGGCACCGCATCCGGTGCAGCGCTCTTTCATATAGTAGACTTCCCGCTGCCCCGACTGTGACTCCGGTGTCGAACACCAGGCACAGCGCAGGGGACAGCCCTTAAAAAATACAACCGTCCGCATTCCCTTCCCATCGGAGAGGGATAACCGCTCAATCCGAAGAATATTTGCTTTTAATTCCATACGCTGTTCCTCCTGTCAAGTACACCTTGCCTGCTGCCCGCCACCGCGCATGATGCACATCCCCGGTAGCTGATTTGCCGTATTTTTTATGAAACACGGCAGATTTCACTCTTTTTCCTAGCAGATATTGGAATGTGAAGTTCTGGAAATGATATCGTCCTGTACTTCTTTTCCAAGCTCTGTAAAATATGCTGTATAACCAGCTACACGTACCAGCAGTCCGTTGTAATCCTCCGGATGCTTCTGTGCTTCTTTTAAGGTCTCCGTATCGATGACATTGAACTGTGTGTGGAATACGCCCAGGGAGCAGAGACTCCGCAGGTAGTTCATCAGTTCTTTTGTCGAGTTCGGGCTGTCGCGGAATACCGTATCCATCTTTACATTCAGCAGGGTTCCCTGATTGAAACGGCCATGCGGAATGTGGGAAATGGATTTCAATACAGCGCCCATGCCCTCGGTATCGGTTCCCTGGTTCGGAGATACGCCGTCTGCTAACGGTTTCCAAGCCAGACGTCCGGACGGAAGTGCACCGACCTCCAGACCAAACGGAGTATTTCCAGATACCGGAAGAATACCTGGCGTCATCTTGCCGAATTTGCTGTGGAACGACTCAATATAGTCCGCGATAAAACAGAACATATCACCGGTCAGCTCGTTTACTTCGTCGTCATCATTGCCGTACTTCGGAGCTTCATCACACATCTTCTTGACATCCTCATAACCCACAAAGTTTGCATCCAGTGCATCCAGAAGACGCTGCATCGTTACTTTTTTCTCATCAAATACAAGTTTCTTTACTGCAATCAGGCTGTTGATCAGGTCTGCTACGCCGATCGCATCAATACCATTTCCAAGGTTATATTTCGCACCGCCCCATGCGTAATCTTTCGCATTCTCTACGCACTCATAGAAAGAAAGGGAAAGTGCCGGAACGACCCTCTGGAAGCCAATGTCATCGCATACATGGCTGGAAGCCACGGTTCCGCGAAGTTCATAGCGGATCTGCTCTTTGACTGCCTCTTCAAACTCTTCGTAGGTATTAAAGGCAGTCGGATCGCCGGTCGCCTCAGATGCCTGAATGCCATATTTACGGCTCTTGCCGTTTAACAGGGCAAATTCAACCGCAGAACCTAAGTTGAAGTCTGCATATGCGGTGTAGCATCTCTGTTTTCCTTCCAGGTTCGTCTCTACACAGCCGCATGGATTCCAGTTATATGCTTCTTTTAACGGGATTCCCTTGTTCAGGAGCATCTCGATACCAACTTCATCGTTGTGGAATGCCGGGAAACCGGTTCCAAGCTTGATAACCTCTGCAATCTTCTTTAAGAAGCTGCTCGGATTCTTCGCCATATTGTAGCGGACAGACAGGGACGGCTGATATAACTGTACTTCTGCGGTTGCCTGCAGAATCAGGTACGACACGTCATTGACTGCGTCCATGCCGCGCTCATCCACACCGCCGCAGCATACGTTCTGGAACATTGGGTAACCGGCGGAAAACTGTGCAGTTACCTGATCCTGGAACAGGCACTGCTCAGAGAATTTAACCCATAAGCAGTCCAAAAGTTCCTGCGCCTCTTCCTCTGTCAAACGGCCAGCCTCGATATCTGCCTTATAAAATGGGTAAAGATACTGATCCATACGTCCCGGGTTGTAGCTTGCTGCATTCTGCTCCATGAAAATACAGGTCTGGTAAATATACATCGACTGAATCGCCTCGCGGAAGGTACGCGCCGGTTTTTCCGGAACCTGATCGCAGGTCCCTGCAATCTGTAACAGTTCTTTTCTGCGCTTCTCATCCGGCTCTGCCTCTGCCAGCTTTCTCGCCTCTGCCGCATAGCGGTGTCCCAATGCGGAGATACCGTCAGCTGCCAGCTCCATCGCTTTCAGGTATTCAATCTTCTCATAGTCACCCGGACGGGTAATATCAAGTGTATCAAGCACTTTATGGATATGCGCCTTGATTCCCTCCATGCCTTCTTTAATGACTCTGGAATAACCCGCAGTCGTCTCGCCCCAGCCACGAACCGATTTACGGTTGATGTAAAGAGCGCCGCAGTCACGTAAGGTTGCCGCAAAATCTGGGCATTGTACCAGCCACTGCTCATACGTGGAACGTCCCTTCCAGTACGGGCGGATGATCTCCTCAAATGCCTTCCGATCCTCTGGGCGCAGATAGAATGGGTCATATGGACGGGTACTGATGGTATCCAGCTCCTCATCCAGAACCGACCAGCAGGTATCGACACTTAAAATACCGCCGCGCTGCTTGCTTCCGGCATTGCCGACAATCAGCTCATCCCCCCAGATTTTTACAGTTTTCTCCAGGCACTGTTTCTTAAATGCATATGCTTTCCGGATGCACAGCGGCTGTCCCTCTGATTCCTGGAAGCCCTTTGTCAGGATAATTGCATTTTCCAGATCCATCTCTGGCTTGGTCTTTAATACTCTCTGTTTTAATCGGTCAATCCGATCCATGTATGGTTTTCTTTCGATTGCTGCCATCTGATTTCCTCCTATTTTTTACTCACATTCCCATTCTGTGGGATTTATTTTTTTAGCACCTGATATAAATCTCTTTTCGTTTAAAAGTATAGCAATTCTTATGTGGAAATGGTACAATATCAATAACTAAAAATACCAAAATCTTAACATATTGAATTTTTATAGAAAGAAGGGATCCTTTGAAATCTACTTCCCAGTTACAGGAAATCAACCACTATCAAGATCAAGATTTTCCGGTCAATGTCTACTATTCTGATATTCATTCCATGCAGCCGCCGGGACGCTGGCTGCGCGACTTCCACTGGCATGATGAGCTGCAGTTTACCCTCGTACTAAGCGGAACATTGACAATGCAGGCAGATAATCTTTCTCTGCCCGGACAGGCTGGAGATCTGATTTTCGTCAACACCTCCCTGATTCATGCCGTCACACAGATGTCGGAAGACGGCTCCTATGCGAGCCTCAATTTTCCTTACCGCCTTCTTGCCTTTTTTCCTGGAAGCCGCATGGATCAGGACTACGTCCTGCCCTATACCGCCGGCGGGAAATTCTCCGCTTTCTCTATTCACCCGGAATCCGAATGGCAGAAAGAGTTGATCGGACTGCACAAAAAAATAACCGATTTATTTCTTTCCAATCAGGTTAAAGGCAATGAATATTCTATCTGCATTAAGATTGCCTCGATGTGGAATCTGCTGATTTCCAATTTTCACAGCAGTGGGAATTCTACCTCTATTAACCTCCTGCGCCAGCAGCGCCTGCAATCCATTCTCCTGTTCATCTATGCACATTACGCAGATGATTTACAGCTCTCAGACCTGGCTGCATCAGCCAATATCAGCGTCGGAGAATGCTGCCGGATTTTTCAAAATATTCTTCACACAACTCCCTATGGATATTTAACTAATTACCGCATCCAGACCAGTGTTTCCCTCCTTCACCGCGATCTGCCCATCTCACAGATTGCCGGACTGGTCGGATACAACCAGGTCAGCAATTACATCGCCACATTCAAACGGATCATTGGCTGCACACCGGCACAGTACCGGAAACAGCACTTATCAAAACCAGATATCCCAAGCAGTTAATGGAAAACCGGTCGGCTTCTCTTTATCAGAGAAACCGACCGGCTGCTAAGGTGGTATAAAAATATAAAGGGGGGCTTTTTCAGGATGATGCAACGATTATTTTAATTTTCCAATTTCATCAAATCGTTTATAAGCATCGACAACTGCATTGATCACGCTGCTGCGGAATCCACGGTCTTCCAGTGTCTTCACACCGATCATCGCCGGACCAGCCGGAGAACACACATCATCTTTTAAATTCTCAAGATGCTTTTCGCTCTGTAAAAACAGCTGCACGGTTCCAAGGATTCCTTCCAGTGCATATCTTCTCGCCTGATAACGTAGAAGACCATTGTAAACGCCGCCGTCTGCCAGAGAATTAGCAAACATTGCGATAAACGCCGGGGATGTAGATGTTAATACTGTGCCTGCCACAAACTGGGAGGCCGGAAGGCTGTCAAATCCACCGGCTTCACGTAGAATATACCGGAATTCGTCCTCCTGTTCCTTCGTGTAGCTGTCGCCCTGTTCGATCAGGATAAAACCTTTTCCAATCAAGCAGGCTGTATTCGGGAGAATACGGATAACCGGAACATTCTTTCCTTCTAACTCTAATTCTTTCATATAGGTTGAAACCTCAACACCCGCTACAATCGAAACGATAATTTTTTCCTGCCCTTCTTCTGCACATGCCGCAAAGACCGGTTTCACCTCTTCCAGAACACTCTTTAAAAACTGCGGTTTTACACAGAACACAACATAATGAGCTGCCTTGATCGCTTCTCCATTGGTCTCAACAAAGTTGCATCCCAGCTCGTCCGCTAATTTCTGTCCTTTTTCTGTAACCACATCTGTAATCACAACTTCCGATGGATCAATTCCCTTGCAGGCTGCCGTTGCAAGAGCTGTACCCATAGTTCCACTTCCAATAAAAGCAATTTTTTTCATAGCTGGTCTCCTTTCAACTTAAAGTCCGAGTTAGTAATATACTTCAAATATATCTTATGTGGCTTATATTTCCCTTCGCCTTTCAGCGAAGGGAAGTTCCCGCTCTCAGCGGATAAATTTTTCTTTAAATGCCTGAACATGCGCTTTCTGAACCGATATCAATTTATCTACATCTCTCTCCTGAAGACAACGATAAATTTCCTCATGATGTCCAATATCCATATCATCAATCGAAGATAAATTAATCCGGTTTAAAAACAGAAGACGAATACTCAAATCCTGGTAATTATTCATCTCCCGCTCAAGAAACGGATTCCTAGTCATAGAAGAAATAATTCTATGAAATGCTCGATCCAAAAGAACTCTTTCTTCCGCATCTGTCTCCTCTCTCAGGACTTCCAGGCTGTCTTTCAGCCGCTTTAAATCTTCTTCCGTCCGATTCATAGCAGCAAGCTCTGATTCAAGTGGAGACAGAGCAAATCTCATCTGATAAATCGATTCCACTTCATATAAGGAAATCTCATTTACCATAATACATTGTCTCGGGACAATTTTCACAAAGTTTTCCCATGCCAGTCGATTCAGTGCCTCACGGATGGGAGTTCGTCCCATCCCCAGCTCTTCCATCAATTCAGCCTCTACTAATGTCTGTCCGGGGCGAAGTCTGGCTGTAATAATCATCATCTTAATCTTCTCGTATGCCACATCACTAACTCGCATTGTTTCCCTCATCTTTCTTGTAGAACAAATCTGTGATTTGCATCCAACTTCTTTTAGTCTACAGGAATGCTTATTTTTATAATAGCGCAAATAAGGATCAAATTCAATTAGACTTTTGTATATACCCCGTTTCTGATATAGTTACTGTTCACGCATACATGCCCAGTAACCTGATATGCCCTATTTTTTTTATAATTTTTCGACGCATCGCTTGTAATTTTCTTCCGCGTTGCCGCCCTTATGCCAGATATCCGCGATCGCTTCCGCGATTGGAAGCGGATCCGATTCATTGTACATAACATTTCGTCCCAGCAAGATTCCGCGGATATTGCTGCTGATTCCGATCTCTTTCGTGTACTCTTCTACAACCTCAATCGGCTCACTCTTTACCTCGTCTGGAACTACCAGCACCGGACAGGTGGTCGCCGCCGTCGGAACTGCATATTCATGATTCAGCGGAACTTCAATCCATTTGCCGGATGCACGGCAGCCAAGAGCGCCTACCACGCCGACTACCTTACACAGACTCTCTGAATCCGTCTTCATCGTAAACCCCGTTTCCGTTGTTTCTACATACAGCGCCTCGATAAAAATTGGAAGACCAGCTGACTCTGCTGCATTGACAGCTTCTGCACAGTACCGAACCGTATATTTGCTTCGCTCATCCATCGGATTCAGACGGATCATAAACTTTACACCGTCCATTCGAAGTTTCACTAGGCGATCGACTGTATAACAGGACGGCATATCGTCCATCTCCCATACTGTATTTTTCAGACCGCCCCGGTTCACAGTGCCAACCAGCATCTTCCCATCCAGAAACGCCTTTTCTCCACGTTCCCGCTGCAATTTATTGAGGATAAATAAATCTTCAATAATATCCGGTGTCGCCTCGATTCCATCAATCTGATCACTCTGCAGCATCCGCACCAGGCGGGATAAATACTCCCGCCTATTACTTAAACCAATCGGATTTCCTTTGTACTCATTGATCATTCTGGCATTGTGATCCGCTGCCGCAAATACCAGCTTATCATGCGGAAATCCCGGTTTTTTTCGCGCCGCCGCTTCCTGCTCAACAACCTCCGGAGAAAAGGCTTTTATCTTGTTTAATTCTTCAAAAATCTTGTCGTTCAAAAAACTTTGATAATCAAATCCCATATACACCTTTGCCTTTCTCTGTCACTGAACACATTTTATTTTCCAAAATTAACGATTGCGTCAATTTTATCTCTTCCGCCTACTTTATCGCCCCACTGATCATATACGCTCTGTGCTGCCTCGATAAATGGTTCGCGATCCGGCTCTGTGATTTCGATGCCCTCTCCCTTTAACAGTTCCAGGCACTCATCCTCAGATGCTGTATAAAGTTCTCTCTCTTTATCGATCATTTCTTTGGTGCACTCATCGATAATCTGTTTGTGCTCGTCCGAAAGAGAATCATAGAAATTCTTAGCAACTACGCAGATACCTAAGTCGTTGGTCCATCCAACCATTGCCCAGTGCGGCGCTGCCTCATAAAACTTCTTGGAATAATAGTTTGTATTGGCCGCTTCTGCACCGTCAATGATGTTCTGCTGCAGCGCTGTGTATAATTCGCCGTATGCCATCGGCAGCGGGCTTGCGCCGAATGCGGTAAAGGAATCCAGCTGTACCTGATTTTCCATGGTACGGATCTTGAGGTTCTTTAAATCTTCGATGCTGTTGATCGTCTTCTGCGTTGTCATGATATGTCTGGTTCCCAAATCCAGGAAGCCCATCAGATGGAAGCCTTTCTCCTCACAGTCACCGCTATAGGACATTCCAATCTCGTCAGAGTCCAGAACGGAATACATATGTTCCTTATCTCTCCAGAGGAACGGAAGGCAGAATATATTAACAGATGGAACAAAGCTGGAGAACGGCGCTACCGACGTCATCGCCATCTCTACAGTGCCAAGCTGCATACCCTCAATGACATCTCGCTCGTTGCCAAGCTGGTTATCCGGATATACTTCTACTTTAATTTCGCCATTGGAGCGCTCTTCCACAATCTCTTTAAAATACTCCGCTGCTTTTACCGGAGGTTCGGTTGCTGCCTGTGATAAGGAAACCTTTACGGTCACCGCACCACCGGATGAACCGCCTGTATTAGCCGCTGCCTTTGCGGACTCTCCTGTGGAAGCGCTGCCGCCTCCTCCACATCCTGCCAGAGAACCAGCTGCCACCAGCATCGCCATCGTCATGCTTACAAACCGTTTCACATTTTTCTTCATAACAATAAATCCTCCTTTCATTTCATCTTTTTATCCCATTAACTGCGGCAGCCATAAATAGGTCTGCGGGAAATATGTAACAATAATCAGTACAACTAACATTGCAAGAATCGTAGGAATTACAAACGGGAATACCTCTCTTACACTTTTGCCGGTCAATCCACAGGCAACGAATAAAGTTGCTCCATAAGGCGGTGTTACGTATCCAATCGCCAGGTTGATGCAGACAATAACACCAAAGTGAATCGGGTCGATTCCATAAGCGGTTGCTACCGGGAATAAGATCGGCATTAAAACGATAATTGCAGAGAAACTTTCCATAAACATTCCAACTAAGAACAGCGCAATATTTAAGAAAATAAGGAATGCAGTCTTACTTGTGATGAATGTATTCATAACCTGGATTAAGAGCTGCGGCAGCTGTTTTGCTGTGATAAACCATGCAAAGATATAAGCGCAGCCTGTGATAATCATGATGCCAGCCGCTGTCTGCGCGGACTTAACAAAAATACCAGGTAAATCTTTCAATGTAATTTCTTTGTAAATAAACATACCTACCAGGAAGCCATAGACAACCGCCACAGCCGCTGCTTCAGTTGCAGAAAAGATACCGCTGATGATACCACCGATAATGATAATCGGAAGTCCTAAACCAGGAAGTGCAGAAAACATCGTTCTCCGTACTTCTTTCGGATCAAACTTGGTTGTCTGGATATATGCATCTCCGCCCCTGGAAGCGTGAATATAGGAGTAGACCATCAGTGCCACACCAATCATAACTCCAGGAATAGCGCCTCCGAGGAATAACTGACCAACAGATGCACCTGTGGAATATCCAATCAGAACCATTAAGATACTTGGCGGAATAATCGGTCCGATACTTCCTGCTGCTGAGAGCAGAACCGTTACGAAACTCATGTTATAGCCTTTTTCTTTAAATGCAGGCGTCATGATCGAACCGATTGCTGCTGTTCCAGCCGTTGCTGAACCGGAAATTGCCGCGAAAATCATGGATGCCAGTACGGCTACCATCGCCAGACTTCCTTTTACAAAGCCGATCGACGCACTTGCAAAATCTACAATCCGTTTGGACATACCGCCCTGATCCATCAGATTTCCTGCCAGCATGAACATCGGAATCGCCATGATCGGCCAGCTGTCAAGACCCGCAAACATTCTCTGCGGTACCAGAACCAATGGGAAATTTCCCTCAAGCATAATCGAAAGTGTCGTTCCCATTCCGAGTGCAACAAAAATAGGGGCTCCGATTAGAAACAGACACAAAATACAGATAAATAAAAATCCTAACATATCGCAGCCTCCTTTACTAATCTATAAATTCTCTCGGTTCTTCCGGTGCATTCTTGTTTTTTAAGCGTTCGATAAAGGTAAGGAGCTGTTCCATAATCATCAAAACTCCACCGGTTGGGAATGCCGCGTAAATCAAAGCCATCGGAATCTGCATCGCCGGAGACGTCTGAGCCGTCGTAGACTGTACTACTTTGAACCCGAAATATGTCATAATACATAAGAAAACAATCGTTAAAAGATCTACAATCGCGGTCAAAATGCGTTTCGGCTTTTGCGGAAGTGCAGATGTCAGAACATCTACCTGAAGGTGAGAACGATTTCTCATCGCAATCGCCGATGCCATCAATACCAGCCATATCATCAGATATCTCGCTAATTCTTCGGTCCATCTAAGAGGACTCTGTATTACAAAACGAAAAAAAACCTGAATAATAACTGTAATTGTCATCGCAAGGAAAAGAACAACTACTACCGCATCATTTACATTTCGAATTATCTGGAGAAGTGGGTTCCCCTTTTCTTTCATAATGTATCCCCCTTTCCTGGATAGTTTTTACAAAGGCGGCAGCCGGTGAAACTGCCGCCGGTTTTTTATTAGATCTTTCTCTCTAAGCCGCGTTTCTCATAGTAAGAATCCGGGATATCTTTCGGATCTTTGTACATAACCATCACGCA
The DNA here is from genome assembly GCF_027698965.1 of Clostridium fessum. Classification (NCBI taxonomy): domain Bacteria; kingdom Bacillati; phylum Bacillota; class Clostridia; order Eubacteriales; family Clostridiaceae; genus Clostridium; species Clostridium fessum. The sequence goes on along the minus strand of NZ_JAQEQF010000004.1, from coordinate 117,241 downwards.
CTTACCGTCACTGCCGATAGTCGGCACATCCATAATGAATAATGGCCATCCAAACCATTTGTACCAACCAAACTCCCACATGGTTGTACAGTTCAGGCAGTAGCACTGGAATCCTTCCTTATTATAAGCTCTTGGATCCGGTTTATCTAAAGTCTGTACCTTGTCTTGACATTCGGTTACCAGCCAGCCGCCGCTGTTACAACGCGGAAGTGTAAAGGTAATCTTCTCCTCATCCTCTTCCCAAATCTGATCGCCGTTATCATGAAGAGCAGACCATAATACTGCACGGTTCTCCAGGAAATCTTCCATTGGGAAATCTTTATATGTAGCCTGACCCGCTTTATATTTCTCCATCCAGTCCTGCAGACATGGCGGATAGCACCATAATGCATAGTCTTCCATACATTCAAAGATCGCCTCATCCGGTGCCCATTTCTTGAAATTGCGTAATGTCTGATTTACCCAGCGGACTGCGAAATGGTGAAATCCTGTCTTTTTCTCTACATTTAATTTGTGCAGCTCCAGCGCTTTTTCCATATCACCGGCTTTGATCGCTGCCTCTAATTTATCAATATTGCGAACCGCATAATCATTGCGAACCTTTTCCAACGTCTCTGTATACATCTTCTTTTCCATAATCTATACCTCCTTATTACCAAGCTGTCTTCTTTCCGTATTTTTCATCTTCCTGGATCGGGAAATGCACTTCTTTACCAAGGTCGCTCGACTGATAAATCGCACGGATAAATTCAAGTGTTCTTCTTCCCTCTACGCCGTCTACCATCGGCTCACGATCTTCTTTGATCGCATGGATGAAATCAGTAAGCTGTCTTCTGTGATTTTCGGTTGCCACATAGCCAGCACCCGTTGCTGTATCACCAGAGTCAACTTTTACCTTGGTCAGGTAATCATCCTCGTTCATGCCTTCTACTTTCCATTCTACGATCTCTTCTTCCACAATCTTGATCGTACCTTTTTCACCATGGATTTCGATGTGACGCGGATAACCCGGACGGACTGCACTACTACTTACCAGGCTTCCCAACGCCCCATTCTTAAATTTGAATATTGCGTTGGCTACGTCATCTACTTCAATATCCGGATGCAGGGTTGTCATATAATTACCAGTCAGTCTCTCTACATCGCCGACTAAATAAAGCATTAAGTCAATAAAATGAACGGTCTGGCTAATCAGGGAACCGCCGCCCTCACCTTTCCATGTACCTCTCCATGCACCGGAAGCATAGTATTCATCGCTTCGGAAGCATTTTCCAGAACAATCAACCGAAAGAAGTTTACCAAGCTTGCCTTCATCCAGCGCTTTCTTGATCAGCTGAGCCTGATCCATGAAACGGTACATAAAGATAACACCAAATTTAACGCCCGCTTCTTTACATGCTGCAATCATCCTGTCAGCTGCATTACAATCGACAGAAATTGGTTTCTCACACATTACGTGTTTGCCAGCCTTCGCACAGTCCACAACCATCTGCTCATGCAGGAATGGAGGTGTTACTACACAGACAGCATCGATATCATCTCGTTTCAGCATCTCTTTATAATCCGTGTAATAAGACGGAATATTGTACTCTTTGCTGAATTCCTTTGCCACATCCTCTTTCACGTCACAGAATGCAACAACCTCTGCTTCCGGGATATCCCGAAGTGCTCCTGCATTTAACGGACCTGCCATACCGCCGCCGATAATACCAAATCTGATTTTGTCGCCCATACTCTTTTTCCTTCCTTTCTTTTTTAATCTTTTATTAGTACATGCACTTTGTTTTCTTTAATATATCTCAGATATCTTACTGATATATTAGCACTTTATTTTTTCATTTTCAAGTCATTTTCTGATTTTATTTGACGAACTTTAAATCGTATTGATCTTTTATCATGTTTTATTTCATTGTATTGTACATTTCCAATCCATTTTCCCCCATATTTCCCTTATTGCATAAACAATCGGTCAATTTTATTCTCATTCAAATATTCTTCCGCCATTGATTCCACATAAATCTTGAACAGATTTCATAGAACAATTCTTTTCTACAAAACAAAGAAGAGCCATTTAATGTCTCTGCATCAAATGACTCTTCTCATTTTCAATTCTTTACTGCCCAATCTCCGCCGCCGGACCCACTGCCGGTTCCTGCGCCGGACCGTGTCCTGGTCCGATGTCGCTGCCCGGTCCTGCCGGCACGATCGTCGTGCTAGATTCTGCCGGATCTTCAACTGTCTCGGCAGGTGTTTCCGGCACCACCGCCGGGGCTGAATACCGTTTTCCTGCCGTACCCGTCTTGTGGATCCGCTGCATCCGCTCTTTGATGGATTCGCTCTTGATCTGCTCGATCTTGGCGCTGGCGTCTTCTTTTAACTCCTTGCTGCTGCGGCCGGAATCGCCGCTCTTTGCAGACTCCAGAAGCTTCGCCGCCTCATCCGAGAGCAAATGATCCCTTCTGAAATTCGCCGCGGTATATCCGCTGGTTGTGATTTCAAATGCATCCGGATGACCTGCCAGATAGGTTCCTTCTCCGCGTCCATTGTCCGTCTCCGGGGTATCAAAGGACGCCGCCGGAAGCCCCTCTACCATCTTTTCCATCGCATTTTTCCAGATCTTCGCCGGATACGTGCCGCCGTACAGGCTGGAAAGTGTCTTCTGCTGGTCGTAGCCAACCCAGACCGTCATCGTATAATATGGCGTCATGCCGCAGAACCAGCCGTCACGGCTGCCGTTGGTCGTACCGGTCTTTCCGGCCGCCTCTATATTGCCGCTCCACCCCATCGATGCCGCCGTACCTTTTGTGACAACTCCCTTTAAAATATCGGTCATCATCACGGCGCTGCTCTCCTGGTAAACCTGAACCGATTCATAATCTTCAAAAATATCTTCGCCCTGGTTATTGATCATCTTGATAATACAGGTCGGTTCGCGGTACTGTCCCCGGTCTGACAGCGCTGCATAAGCGCCCGCCATCTCCTCGGTCGTCATACCGGTGGTAAAGCCGCCCAGGGAGGTCGCCGGATAATAGTCCGCCGCCTGCACGCTCGCGAAGCGCATCTGGGTTAAATATGCCATGCCGACATCCGGTGTGATATCATCATAGATATACCATGCCACACCATTTTTACTTCGCTCGACCGCATTTCGAAGCTCCAGCCTCTCGCCGGAAAGGGACTTCACATCCACGCCCTTCTGCTTCGCCGCGTCAATATCGATATTCGGAATCTTTGTTTCCGATGTGTAACCATTTTCCAGTGCCGGTGTATACACGATCAACGGTTTGATAGAACTTCCCGGCTGTCTCGGGCTCTGGAACGCACGGTTTAATGTGTAGGTATCCGTCTCTTGACTACGTCCACCCACAATCGCCACGACGCGGTTCGTCTTGTTGTCAATAACGGTGGACGCGCCTTGCAGCTTGTAAACGCCGTTTTCGGATGTATTGCCATCAAAGGACAAAACTCCATCTAATGCATCCTGCAGGATCGTCTGCTTGTCCGGATCCAACGAGGTATAAAGGTTATAGCCGCCCGTGTAGAGCGCATCGCGCTCCTGGTTGTACACCTCGTTGTAATTGGCATTGTACTCTTTGTAAGCCTCGTCGCTGCGGAATCCATACTGGAATTCAAAGCCGTCACGGCGCATCAGATAGCGAATCGCACAGTCGATCGCATACGTCGTCTCATAGTTGTGCAGCGGCACTCTCTGGCGGTTGACCGTGATCTCCTCCGCCTTTGCCTCTTTGCACGCTTTCTCCGTAATAAATCCCATACTCAGCATATCTTCTAGAATCTTATCGCGGCGTGTCAGCGCATTTTCCGGATGACGGTACGGGTTGTAATACGTCGGCGAGTTCGGAATCGCACACAAATATGCCGTCTGGCTCAAGGACAGTTCATCCGCATCCTTGCCAAAATAACCTCTTGCAGCCGCCTGAAGCCCGTAGTACGTGTTCGCGAAGCTGATATCATTGATATAGAACTCCATAATCTGCTCTTTGGTGTATTTCTTCGTCAGATCTAAGGAAATCAGCATCTCCTTGATCTTCCGCTCCATCGACACCTCGCGGGTCAGAAAACGGTTTCTCGCTAACTGCTGGGTGATCGTACTCGCGCCGTGCTTTTCTGCTCCCTCAGTCAAAAAGTAATTGATTGCGACACGGAAAATACCTTTTATATCAATGCCTGGATTTTCCCAGAACGTCCGATCCTCGATCGCCACAAATGCGTTGACTGCATTCTGCGGTATCTGGTCATACGTCAAATAACTGGAATCCTCGTCTCCCGTCAGCTTCGCCAGCACATTACCGTTGGAATCATAAATATAACTTGCCTCCTGCAAACGGAACGTATCCAGCGTACTGTTTTCCACCACTCCCTCTATCTGGCTTTTATAGTCCTCATAGAGCGGAATCAGCTTATATGCGCCAAATCCGGCACCGCCAATCACCAGCAGTACCAGACACACCAGAAGCGTCTTGAACATGGTTCCAAAGATCCTTGCCATCGCATGGAACACGATCTGCCCACCGCTCCGGCTGTTATTTTTGCCCGCTTTCTTTTGCTTGCCGACATCAATTTTCCCGCTTTTCTTTGCAGTGCCCCGCCTGCCCGAAGATCGTGCGGATGAAGCTGCCGGCTTCTTTCGAACGCCGGAGGCGTCCTCTCTCGTCTGTTTCTCCCTCATCTCTTCCCTCATCTTCCTATGTATCTATGGTTGCTTCCATTCTATTTTCATGCGGCACCTTAGACTTCAAAAATGCCTGTCTGCGGACAGCAACTTTTTATACTTTTCTGACAAAATCAGCTTGGACTCCCTTTTATTATAAGTTTTTTTGTCCAAAAGAACAAGCCTGTTTTCGAAATCTGCTCAATCTCCTGCCGCGTGTTACTGTTCGCGCATACGTGCCCAGTAACGGAATTTGCCGGGGCTTCAAAAATACCTATCTGTAAACTGCATTTTCGCTGTATCAACGCCGTTTCCGAAAAAGAAATGCTAAAAGTTCATGCACTAACAGCGGCGTGGCGGATAACAGGAGAAGCGCCAGCCACTCTGCCGGGTGCAGCCGCACCGTGTGAAGGAGTTTCATCAAAAAAGGAATCTCCGTCACCGCAACCTGCATCAGAATCCCCACAAGGAATGCCGCAAGCATCAGCGGATTTTTCCCAAGACTGCGCGAAAATGCCGAGCCCGTGAGCGAGCGCATGCCGACCGCGTGAAAGAGCTCCGACAGTCCCAGAACGGTAAATGCATACGTCTGCGCCCGCAAAAGCTCCTGTCTGCTGAAAAATGCCCCCAGCGTGACCGCTGCAATCAGACACCCGTAAAATGCCATGCAAAACCATCCGCCTCCGGCAAACAGCGACTCGCCCGTCCGGCGCGGCGGCTGACGCATCAAGTTTTCCCGGTCGTTTCCATCCATGCCGAGTGCCAACGCCGGAAGCGAGTCCGTAATCAGATTGATCCAAAGGATGTGCCCGGCTCCCAGCGGCGCCGGTATTCCGATAGCAACGGCGGCAAACATGGTTAAAATCTCCCCCAGATTGGAGGAAAGCAGAAACAGTATAGATTTTCGTATATTTTCATAGATGCCGCGCCCTTCCTCAATTGCCCTCTCGATCGTCGCAAAATTATCATCCGTCAAAATCATATCCGCCGCCTGCCGCGCCACATCGGTGCCGCCTTTTCCCATCGCGATCCCGATATCGGCTGATTTAAGCGCCGGCGCATCATTTACGCCGTCCCCGGTCATCGCCGTCACGCACCCGGCGCGTTTTAAAGCCCGCACAATCCGGACTTTATGTTCGGGCGACACCCGTGCAAAGACTGATACAGAACCGATTCGTTCCTCCAGAGCTCCCTCATCCAGCGTTTCCAGCTGCGCCCCCGTCATGCATTCTTCCCGCCGTTTGGCAATCCCCAGCTGCCTGGCGATCGCAAGCGCCGTGTCTGCATGATCTCCAGTGATCATGACCGTCCGCACAGATGCCCTGCGAAATGCCTCAACTGCCCCGGCTGCTGCCTCCCTCGGCGGATCCATCATGCCTGCCAGCCCCAGAAATATCAGGTTCTGTTCCAGCTGTCCCATCTGTTTCTCCCACTTTCCATCCGGCATTTTTCCTGTTTGAAGCTCCCTATACGCCCCCGCGAGTACTCGCAGGGCACGCGCGGACATACGCGTGATCTCCGCCTCAATCTCTGTCCGCCTCTCCCTGGTCAGCGGCACAATTTTGTCCTCTTCCATCTCATAACGACACCTTTTAAGAATCACATCCGGCGCCCCTTTTACACAAGAAATCCAGTTTTCTCCCTGCTCATGCACCGTCGTCATTCTCTTCCGATCCGAATCAAAGGGAATCTCCCCTTTCCGCGGATATCTCCGACGCAGATGCTCCGGAGAAACACCACAATTTTCACAAAATCCGTACAGCGCCCGCTCGGTGGCATCCCCCACCGTCTCCCCGGCATCGCTGCACAGCGCAAATACCTCCAGAAGCCGTTTTCCCACTTCTCTTTCCTTAGAGCGCGCCAATTCCTGTTCCGTATACTCCTGTCGATTTACATAACATGTCGTCACCGTCATCTCATTTTTCGTCAGCGTCCCCGTTTTATCTGAGCAGACCACGCTGACTGCCCCCAGTGTTTCCACGGACGGAAGACGGCGCACGATCGTGCCAGCCCGCGCCATTTTCGTCACTCCCAGCGCCAGCACAATCGTCACCGTCGTCGGAAGCCCCTCCGGCACGGCAGCTACCGCCAGGGAAATCGCAGTGAGCAGCATTTCCATCACGTCGCGCTTCTGCCAGACGGCGAGGGCAAATAATAAAACGCACAGCCCGATCGTAAGAATACTCAATAGTTTCCCCAGATCCGACAGCCTTTTTTGCAACGGTGTCTCCTCCTCCGGCGCCTCGCGGATCAGAGAGGCAATCCGCCCTACCTCCGTATTCATGCCGGTGGCGATGACAATTCCCTTTCCCCGCCCTGCCGTCACATAAGAAGTCATAAATGTCTCATTTTTACGCTCTGCCACCGGAAGCGCACCGGCGGCTAAAAAATGGCTGTTTTTCTCAACCGCCCGCGATTCGCCGGTCAGCGCTGATTCTTCTGCCCGCATTTCAGCTGTCTCGGTAAGACGCAGGTCGGCTGGAACCTGCCGCCCGGCATCGAGCACGACCAGATCCCCCGGCACCAGCTCCCGCGCGGCAATCTCCCGCTCTTTTCCTTCCCGGATCACAACCGCCTCCAGCTGCGTCATCCGTTTTAAGGATTCGAGCGCTTTCTCCGCCTTCCCCTCCTGAATCACGCCCACCGTGGCATTTAATACGACAACCGCCAGAATTACCCCCGCATCGCCGTACTCGCCCAAAAGCAGGGAGATCCCGGCTGCCGCAAACAACACAAAAATCAGGGAGTCGCAAAGCTGTGCCCCGATGCGCACAATCAGACTCCGCGGTGGTGCTTCCCGCAGCTCATTTTCCCCATAATGGCGCTGCCGCACCTCCACTTCCGCTGCCGATAAGCCTGTCCGCAAATCGACCGAAAACTCCCTGCACACCTCTTCCACCGTCCGGTTCTCATACATGCGCATTTCCCCCTTTTTCTGTCCCTGTTCTGTACTTTTCACAGACTGCATTTATTCATATGCGGAAAATAGGGGGGATTAGAACTGAATGGTTAGAATAAAGAAATGGAAAGCATAGTCCTGTTTGATGCTCAAATGGCATCGGAACTCTTATTGTTTCGATGCCATTCTATAAATTCTGTGATTTAATTTTATCGTTCTGTTTCTGTCACATACCTTACACCTGTGGTTCCGGCTCCTGCGTCTGCGCGGCCGGTTTGCGCTCCATCGGCATATAACCTTCTTTCTTCCGCTGTATCGGCTGTACAGTCACCGTTGCTGCCGTATCCCGGAACGCCGGGAGGCTGCCTGTCTCCATGTAAGCGCGGAACGGAAGTTCGCCCTGCACTGGGTCTTTCACGGCCTCATTTTTCTCCACTTCTGGCCGTTCTCCTCTGCGCGGTGGACGGCGCTCAAACCGCTCCCGCCTTCCAGAAGCCGGGCGGTCTTCCCGTTTCTCATTTTCCGGCACCGCGCGGTTTCCGCTACGTCTGTCCGCTGCTCTCTCGGCTCCCGAAACACGCGCTGCCCTCTCTCTCTCTGAGCAAGCTCTTTCTCTGCCCTGCGTGCGCTCAGTATTCCCCTCAGCAGCACGATCCGCTGTACGGTTCCGATAGCTTCTCTCCGATCGTTCCGGTCTGTCACTGCCAGACGGACGTTCTTGTGCGCTGCGCTCCTGTTCCGGCTTTTCGGCTTTTTCCGGTGTTTCCAGACGTGTTCCCCTATTCGGACCACTTACGCCTCTTGGCGCCTGTGTCCGCTCCGAAAGAGGTCGAACCTGCATCTTATTTTTCTTTTCCTTCTCCCGGAAGCTTTTAAGTACGATCGCCGCCGAATACTGGTACGCATAGATACAGCTTTTCATCAGTTCCTGCTCTTCCTCCGTCTTGCAGGAACTCAAGAGCATCTCTTCCTCTTCTTTTTCCAGATATGCCTCTCCGTTCGTATCGCGTTCCTTTACCGGCTTGTAGATCCGGTATTTCTTGTAATACGGCGGACATGGAAACTGCTTATTCTTAACCGGTTCCGGTACAATCCGCAGTTTGTAGGTATCGGACATGCGCGCCAGAACATTATGTATTTTCTCACAATTCTCTCTCGTATTTGTCTCCCGCGCCGGGATACAAAGTAAATAATCCATCTATTTTCCCTCACATCTATCAAACGATCCTTTTCAAAATCGTTTTCTTCTCAAATTTTCTACATTTACGCCAATCTTTATTGTATCATGTCAGAGAAAAACGGGCAAGTGAAAAAGAATGTGCCTCACGACAATTTCCTGTTACACAAAAAAGGCTGCCACACGAATGCCAAACGAACGTTTTCCGTCCGGGGCCTTCTGTTTGTGACAGCCTGTTTTCCTTTATCTAACGCAGCCATATTTACCTGCGTGTTACTGTGAACAGTAACACCTGCGTTCCTCAGTCTCTTACACCATCCAGTCTTTCAGCACGCCGTGATCGCGCAGCAGCTTTCCAATCACCGTCTTGTCAATCTTCCGGAGAATCGGCTTTTTGAGTGCTTCAAACGGCATCGGCAGCTTCATTTCCAGCGGCGATCTGCCGTCCATCAGCTTGACCGTGCTGTCCAGAAGCTCGCGGATATCGTAGACACTTCCCCATACCTCCGGTACGCCGCGGTCTACGCCGCACAAGCCATACACCGCTTCCATCGCGGTGCGGACGGAATACTCGGTCGTGAAAATAGTATCACGCGGGGTCTCCGCAAACTGCCCCAGAAATGCCGCATTGACACATCCATCCGGGATAACGTCCGGGCGGTCTCCGGCACGCCGCGGCATAAAGAATGCTGTAATATACGGCATCATCGTCGGCGTACAGTTCGCATGGTTCTCAGCCAGTTCCTCGATCTGATCCTCCGGGATTCCGAGATGGTACAGCCATTCTTCTGTGATCTCCTTGCCCGTGCAGGCGCGCATCGGCTTCTTCACATAATCGCCCGGTACATCCGTAAATAAACTGTATACCCAGACGCAGATCTCGTCCTTATCCTGCGCTTTGAACTGTCCCTGACGGTTGATCGTCCAGCTGAGCAGCCAGCTTGAATCACGGCAGCTCACGATACCGCCTGTTACGACGCGTCCACTTCTCGGATCCCTGCGGCAAATCTTGCGGATCTGGGAAATGATTGTCTCATCCGAAGTCGTGACCGTCGCAGACTCCCAGTTCGTCTTCTGGATATCCGAGCAGAATTTCTCCGGATGTCCAAATGCCGGATCCTGCGCAGCAATCTGACGCCACAGACTCCAGCAGCCGCTGGTACGCACTTCCGCACCTTCTACCGGTGCCTGATTCTGGTCACCGTAGATCGTTCCCTCAGTACAGCTTCCGTTCGTAATAAAGACAAAATCATCCTCAGTCAACGCGATTTCCTTCTTCTCGCCGCCCTTCACGTACTCGATCGCCTTCGCAACCTTTTTCTCACCCTGGATGTCAAACCGCACATTCGTAACCTCGGTGCCAAACTGGATCTGGACGCCTGCCGTCTCCAGATATTTCTGCATCGGCAGAATCAGCGACTCATACTGGTTGTAACGCGTAAATTTAAGTGCCGAGAAATCCGGAAGTCCGCCAATGTGGTGGATAAAACGCTGGAAATACCGTTTCATCTCCAATGCACTGTGCCAATTTTCAAACGCAAACATTGTTCTCCAGTACAGCCAGAAATCCGAATCAAACACCTCATTATCAAACACATCCTCAATGGATTTGTCATACAGATCCTCATCTTTCGTGAAGAACAGCTTCATGATCTCCATGCTGCCTTTCTGGCTCAAGCGGAATTTGCCGTCCGTGTATGCGTCCTCGCCTCGGTTGACCGTCGCACGACAGAGCGAGTAGTTCGGATCGTGTTTATTCAGCCAGTAATATTCATCGAGAACTGATGCCCCCGGCACCTCCAGGGACGGGATGCTACGGAACAGATCCCACAGGCACTCAAAATGATCCTCCATCTCGCGGCCGCCGCGCATCACATATCCACGGGTCGGATCCTGAATACCGTCGCATGCACCGCCTGCTACCTCCATCGCCTCCAGAATATGGATATTTTCTCCCGGCATCTGTGCGTCTCTCACAAGAAAACACGCCGCCGCCAGAGAAGCCAATCCACTTCCGACGATATAAGCCGATTTGCCCTCGATTCCCGCCGGTTTCTCCGGACGTGCAAATGCCTCATAATTTCCCTTTGAATAATAAATTCCCTTGCTGTTTTTCTCCTGGCTGCCGCGTTCCGTATTCCGGTAATCCGAAGCCGACTTAACCACTTTTCCTGCCTTTTTCCGCTTCGACGCCGCTGCCGCCAGCCCCGCTCCAACTGCCAGTGCCGATACCGCACCCGCTTTCCATGCTTTCTTATTCATGTCCTGATCGCCCCTGCCTTTCTTCAACTTTCAAACCATTTCTTTTTTACGTTACCCCGATATCTAGTTTTTGATACTATCTAATAATGATTTGATAGTAAAACTTTTTTGAAGAAAAGTCAAGAGCATCGCTTCTCTCTCATCATCTTCTGTCACTTCCCGTTTGCCTTTGGTCAGGACAAGTGGAAGGTGCTGATCCTGCGTGACCTGCTGCCGGGAACGAAGCGGTTCAGGGAGCTGAAAAAGTCCGTAGGCAATGTGTCTCAGAAGGTTTTGACCGCCCAGCTCCGGGCGATGGAGGAAAACGGGCTTCTCCACCGTGAGGTCTACGCCGAATTAGCAAATATTTTTGCTGGGCGGCAGCTCTACTTTCTGCCAAAAATGGCATCGAATGGCACTGGCATACTGAATTGGAGTTTATTTATATTGAATCCGGAACTGTTACTTTGTGGATTGGAGAAGACCAATTTCATTTAACCGAAGGAAATGGCATATTCATTAATACAAAGGTACTCCATCGCCTTTATTCTCCCTCAAAAGCCCTCATTCCCAATTTTGTATTTATGCCTTCTTTTATTGCCCCTTGCGACAGCCTGATTTATCAGAAATATATTCTGCCGATCATTTCTTACCCATTGCCATTTCTCATATTTCATATTAACCCCAACGGAATACCGGAAACATAAAAGCCGCTGATTGGGACGGCGCTGCATTTCCGGCTGCCATCCGCGGGATTCTGGTCAATGCCTTGCCGAAACTCATGCATCCGACACACAGCTTGGAGATTTGAATATCCTCTGCACCAAAAATGTCGATTTCCATACTTATATTTGAGATTCTGATAAGCATTACAGCGGCTTTTAAAAAATCTGTATTGATTTTTCTGCGTGAGATGTTATAATCGGTATATACCGAAAACAAAAGGAGGAACGCGTCCATGCCAAGACCGCCACGGTGCCGCCGGATTTGTGGCGCACCACAAATTGATACCTTCTGCCCCAATGGGTGCGAGAATACCAAGCCGATCCTGCTGACGCTGGACGAATACGAGGTCATTCGTCTGGTTGACTTGGAGCAGCAAACCCACGAACAGTGTGCCGCGCAAATGGACATTTCACGCTCTACCGTGCAGGAGATTTACGAAGTCGCACGGCGCAAGATCGCAGCGTGTCTTGTCCACGGGAAACCGCTGCACATCACCGGGGGAAACTACCGCATCTGTGGAGGACAGGAGGCAGCCTACTGCGGCCGTTGGTGCCGGATGCAGAGAGCCAACACAGAAAAATCCAACAAAAAATGCAAAGGAGATTCCATTATGAAAATTGCAGTTACCTATGAAAACGGTCAAATTTTTCAGCATTTCGGCCATACCGAACAGTTCAAGCTTTATGAAGCTGCAGACGGCAAAATCACTCATGCGGAAGTTGTTAATACCAACGGCAGCGGTCACGGCGCACTGGCAGGCTTCCTGATGCAGAACGGCGTGGACACTTTGATTTGCGGGGGCATCGGCGGCGGTGCCCAGGCAGCTCTGGCCGAAGCGGGCATCAAGCTCTACGGCGGTGTCAGTGGGGACGCTGACGCAGCAGTGAGCGCATTGCTGAGCGGAAATCTGGGCTACGATCCCAATGTTCACTGTGACCACCATGACCATGAGCACGGCGAGGCTGGTCACACCTGTGGTAATCACGGCTGCGGTAAGCATAGCTGCCATTGATATGGAACGCACACTGACACAGCTTCCGTTCTGGTCATCCTTGACCGAACACGAAATGGAAACGCTTTTCTGATGTGATGTGGGCGATGCAGCAGATTATGTTCAAGGGATTGGATCGGCGGCTGGCAGAATTTCTCCTTACCGAAGCGGAGCGTACCGGCTCCGACACGATACGCATGACCCATGAGCAGATCGCCCAGCACATCAGCTCGGCACGGGAGGCAGTGGCACGGATGCTCAAAAGCTTCTCGGAGGACGGGCTGGTGGAGCTGAAGCGTGGTGCAATCACGCTGCGGGATAAGGACAGACTAAATCGTCTAAAATAAGAAGAAATGTGACTTCGTCACAGCAGAAAGTCATAGATTTGCTACAATAAAAGCAGAAAAACAGGAAGGAGTATCCACCATGAAAGAAACGAAATACGCAGGAACTCAAACCGAAAAAAACCTGATGGCTGCCTTTGCCGGTGAGTCCGAGGCACGCAACAAGTACACCTATTTTGCATCCAAGGCCAAGAAGGAAGGCTTCGAGCAGATCGCGGCGCTGTTCCTCAAAACCGCTGATAATGAGAAGGAACACGCCAAGCTGTGGTTCAAAGAACTGAACGGCATTGGCGATACCTCTGAAAATCTTCTCTCTGCCGCTGAGGGCGAGAACTACGAGTGGACGGATATGTACGACGGCTTTGCCAAAACCGCCGATGAAGAAGGCTTTCATGAACTGGCGCAGCGCTTCCGTCTGGTTGCCGCTATTGAAAAGCACCATGAGGAGCGCTACCGTGCCCTGCTGCACAATGTGGAGATGGCGGAGGTCTTTGCAAAGAGTGAGGTCAAGGTATGGGAGTGCCGCAACTGCGGCCACATTGTGATCGGTGAGAAAGCGCCGGAAGTCTGCCCTGCCTGCAATCATCCCCAGAGCTATTTTGAGATCCACGCGGAAAATTATTAAAGAAAGAAAAGGAGAATCATCATGGAGCAGAAGTTTTACATTTGCAAGCATTGCGGTAACATCATTGCCAAGGTCAAGGACACGGGCGTTCCCGTCATCTGCTGCGGCGAGCCGATGAGCGAGATCGTTCCCGGCACCACCGACGCCGCCGTGGAGAAGCATGTTCCCGTCTGGACGGTAGAAAACGGCATCGTCCATGTCAAGGTCGGCTCCTTGGAGCATCCTATGCTGCCGGAGCACTACATCGAATGGGTATCTCTCCAGACCAAGCAAGGCAATCAGCGCAAGGAACTGCATCCCGGCGAAAAGCCGGAGGTCTGCTTCGCTCTCTGCGAGGGCGATGAAGTCGAAGCGGTCTACGCTTATTGCAACCTCCATAGTCTGTGGAAAGCGTGATTCATCTTTCAAAAATCTGTTGCCATTTCTCAACCCCTATCGCGGCAAGTGTGTATTCGTCCTACTTGTCACGCTGGCGAATGCGGCAGGCGCTTTGCTGATCCCTACCATCACCGCCGACAAGATCAACATTGCCGTGGAGGGCAGACACATGGATTGCGATCCTCGGCGGTGGGATGCTTATGAAAGGCAGCCTGACCCCCGGCACGTTCCAGGCCTTTTTCCAGTACATGAACATGTCCAGCGAACCGATCACAGAGCTTTCCTATATGACAAACTCTCTGCAATCGGCGCTGGCCTCCATGGAGCGGGTATATGAGCTACTGGATGAGCCGGAGATGGAAGCAGAGCCGGAAGCACCGAAGCGAATCGGCCATGCGCTGGGAGCGGTGGAGTTTTCCCACGTTCGCTTTGGCCAATTATTGGTGAATCGACATTTTGTTTCCTTTATCCACTCATTTTTATGATGTTCCAAGCACTTGATTCAAGGCAGAAAGTCATGTCGCATTACTTAATACTACAGCCCCTTCTTTATTTCTTCAATTGTCATCTCATATACTTCTGTTACTTTTTCCATTGCTTCCGATATCCCCGGCTGCTCTCCGGTTCCATCTCTCAAAAGTTCTGTCAACTCATGACTAACCTCATACAGACGGTCAAAAGAAAGATTCTGACACACCCCTTTCAGTGTGTGTGCACCGCGGAAAGCATCTTCATAATTTTTATTTTCCAATGCCTGTTTTAACTGTATATAACTCTGATCTTCAAGGAACTTTAATGCAAATCTCCGAATCAGTGCTTCGCTGTGAAGGCGTCCCAAGACAGCTTCATAGTTTCCTCCAATAGCTTCGTAACACTCTTGCATTGTCATATTTTAGTCCTCCTGTCAATTGTATTCCACTAATTCATGAACCTCTGCGAATCAATTATATACATACCTTAAAATCGTTTTTATAACTTCATCAATCACAATCGGCTTTGACAAATGTGCGTTCATTCCTGCATCCAGTGATGCCTGAACATCTTCTGCAAATGAATTAGCTGTCATTGCTATAATAGGAATGTTTTTTCCATCCGGTCTGTCATTCATTGCCCTGATTGCTTTTGCTGCTTCATAACCATTCATTTCATGCATCATGATATCCATCAGGATTACATCAAATGTGCCTTCCGGATGATTTCTGAAAATCTCAACAGCATTCTTTCCATCCACAGCTCTTTCTACATTCATCCCGAACTCTTCCAACTGCACGGTAGCAATCTCTGCATTCAGTTCATTATCCTCTACAAGAAGGACATTCACACCTGTAAGATTTACCTTTTCAGAAAAACCTGTGTCTGACTTATTACATTCCTTATCTGTAATTTCCAAAGGAATATCCACAGTAAATGTGGTTCCCTCATGCTTTTTACTCTGCACGGAAATAGTTCCACCCATCATATCTACATACTTCTTTACGATAGCCATCCCCAGTCCAACTCCATGGTACTGCGTTCTCACATCGGAATCTTCCTGCGCAAATTCCTCAAAAACTTCTTTTGTAAATTCCTCACTCATGCCAATACCAGTATCCGAAATGCGATAACGCATATTTATATATCCATCCCCGCCCTTTTCCTGACACCGGGCTTCAAATGTAATCGTCCCTCCATCCGGAGTGAATTTTACGGCATTGCTCAGAATATTGACCAGCACATCACGCAGGCGTGCAGGATCCGCAAGCACATTTGGAATCTTTGCTTCTTCACGCCGAATCTTAAAGTTGATATCCCTGTTCGTAAGAAAACCTTTTGTAATATCCAATGCAGAATCTGTAATGTTTTTCACATCCGCCGGTACCGGATTGTAATTCACTTTTCCACTTTCGATGCGGGTCAGATCTAATACATCATTGATCAGCGACAGTAAATGCTCTGAGCTTTCGTCAATCTTTTCCAGACAATTTTTCACTTCGTCTGACGGATTATTTTTCATTGCAATACCGGTAAATCCTATGATTGCATTCATCGGTGTCCTCATATCATGGGACATATGTGACAGAAATGCTGTTTTTGCCTTGTTTGCAGCCTGTGCCTGCTCTGCCAGTTCCGCCATTTCCTCAGCTTTCTCCTGGGCCGCCTTCTGAGCTTTTTTTCTTGCACTGAGACGCACCATTGTCACAGCCATAGCAGTCAGCAGCCATCCAAAAATAAGAAGAACCAAAACAGTAACAACAGGATGCAGACGGATCCAGTCAACAAATGTCAGCTCTGTTGCTTTGTATGTGGTATACTGTGCTGCAAGATCTTCAACAAGATTTTGGGGCATGGCATACATTGCTTTCGTCAGAATACCAGCCAGCGCATGGTTCTCAGTTGATGAAATTACCATGCGGTAGGTGAATGTAGGCTGTTCCAGCAGAGTATATGTCATGGTGCCTGTAGTGTCACTGTTCACAAACGCCTGTGCCATGTAATAGTAGACGAAGGCAGCATCTGCTTTACCCTTACGGACAGCTTCCATCATTTCCTGTCGGGTACTGCACATCAGTTTTTCTGCACCGGGTGCCATTGCATCTTCAATTGAATTTGATACTGTCTGGTCAACAGTAGTAACAACATTAATTTTCCCATCAAAGTCACGCCGTGTCACCCTTGCCAGCTGCATCGTAATGAAAGGTGCAGTAATCCCCCATTTTTTCGTCTCAGCATAGTTATCTGTTTCCAGGCGTGCATCGATGCTCATATCTGTGGTTTCCTTATTTTTCTGATAGGCAATATACTCATCTCTGGTGACAGGTGTAAGAAACTCATAGGAAATCCCGGCATAGTCTGCAATTTTCCGGAAGTAATCCGGGATAATACCCTTCATCTCACCATTTTCATTATAAGAATATGGATAACGGGTCGGATCACACAGAACATGAAGCGGGTTGTCCTTGGAATACTGTGAAATAATACTTTTTTCTTTCTCCGTATATTCCAGATTCTTAGTTTCTATGCTTTCATAATTTTTATTATAAAGTGTCGTTTTCCAGTCACCCTCAACTGCATTCATCTGGTCGATTGCATAATTGATCTCATTCAGCAATTCTGTATTACCTTTTTTAACAATGACATAGAAATCGCTGCTGTCAAATTTATCCACGATACGCTCATTGTTTGTTTTTCTCATAGAAGTGGCAGCAATCGCATCGACATTTCCGCTCAGAAGAGCTTCCTCCATCTCTTCTGTCGTATCAAAATAAAATGGATCATATGTAAATCCTTTATTGCCTGCAAAATCCGCAAGCTCTTTATCTCGTGAGCTTCCGTTCAAAAGTGCCACACGCATACCGTTGTAAGTACTGTAATTGCCATCCACAATCGTACTGTTGTCACTGCGGACGGTCAGAATCCCATTATTGGTTCCGATCGGACGTGAAAAATCAAACTTTTCTTCTCTTTCCGGTGTTTTGCGGGGAGATGTTACCATATCAATCTCGCCATCTTCAAGCATCTGCTGCATATCATCCCAGCTCTTATCATATCCGACATATTCGTAAGCAACGGTGTACAAGGGGTACAAACAAGATTAAAAAGAAAAGATAGATTTGAAAGTAAGTAGAGTGGGATAATCCAGAAGTTAGAGCTTAGATTTTCCACTCTACTTGAACGTGGTCGCTAGTTGCGCTGATTGAAATAATCAGGCCGTCAACGGCTTTCCTTTTGTCGTCAAATTCAATGCTGTCCCAATGGTCGAGGTAATAAGAGAGTTCCTGCTCCTTTTGGGGTGACATTGTTTCAATGGACATTTCCGCAATCTCCTTTGAAATGGTCTGGCGGCGAGTGTCCAGTTCTTCAATTTTTTTGTTAGCATAGGCAAGAAGTGTTGCGTTGGCTCCGGTTAGCGTATCAAGTAGTTTTTCAATCTCGGCTTCAACTTGCGCCAGTTCAATTTGATGGGCGGTCAGTTTGGGATTGACTTTTTCCTCCCGGCTATGGCGGACTTGAAAATTTTTAAATCTCGCCCGCATAGCACTGAAAATAAATTCCTCAAATTCAGATTTACGGATTTTACCACAGCCCGGGCAGCCTTTATTTTCAGTCCGTTTACTACAGCGAAAATAGCCTTCGCTGTTCGGAACGTGTGTTGCCTTTAAGGCATATCCGCAACACCCGCATTTAACTTTTCCGGCAAGCCATGTATTTTTCGGCTTACGTCCTTGTTGAAAACTCTTATTTGTCATTAGCTTCTTCCTGCATTTCAGCCATACATCAGACGGTATGAGCGCTTCATGTGGAGCGATTACAAGTATCTGGTCTTTCAGGCTCCTGTCTTTATCCTCCTTCACGTCCCGGCCCTGATAGAGATAACAGCCATTGGTTCCGGCAAAATCGGAAGCGTCATTGACAATAGCCGCCCCCTGGCTTTTAAAAAATTCGTAGAGTTCTAAATCTGCTTGTGCGTAAACAGGATTTCTTAAAAGCTGTGAAATAAAGGTACGGAATAGCGATTTACCGTAAACTTTGATGTTCTGTTCCTCAAAGTACCGTGTAATGTCACCAAAAGACGTTTCCGGCTCGGAATACATTTCAAACATGAGCTTTACATATTGGGAAGTTTCGGGGTCTGCCACCATCTTTTTTGTGCGGATACCTTCAACCACTGTCGGCTCCAACTGATAACCATAGGGGGCCTGTCCGCTCATGTGAAAACCTTTCAGGCACCGGGAGTAGTAAGCGTCCGTGACGCGTTTCTGGATTGTCTCACGTTCAAGCTGTGCGAATACGATACAAATATTCAGCATGGCCCGCCCCATTGGGGTTGAGGTGTCGAACTTTTCTGTGGACGAAACAAACTCCACGTCATATTCCTGGAACAGCTCCATCATGTTTGCAAAGTCCAGAATGGAACGGCTGATTCTGTCCAGCTTATAAACGATTACCCGCCGCACCCGGCCCTTTCGGATTTCTCCTAACAGCTTTTGAAACTCCGGCCTGTCCGTATTCTTCCCGGAATAGCCTTTATCCTTGAATACTTTACAGCTTCCGCCTTTCAGCTCATACTTACAAAAATCAATCTGGCTTTCAATGCTGATACTGTCCTTACGGTCTACCGACTGTCTCGCGTATATACAATCTTCTCTGATAATGTCCATATTGGGCTCCTTCCGTATGGAATGGAGCTACCAACCTTACAATTATATTATACCATAGGCAGCCCCGGACAACAATGTTGCGGTTGATTAGTAAAATCTGTCCGTGTATTTACTGAACACATCATATAAGTGATTTTCGATTTCTCTTTTTCGCTTGTTCTTTTCATCCGGGGATAGTACCGGAATTAGATTTTCCAATACGATAAGTTTCCCTTGAAAATATACGGATTGTTTTTCGCTTTGGTATGTAACAGATTGAACCATCGAAAACCTCCACTTTTCAGTACGGATGAACAGCGGCCAGCTTCCCTCTTGTCTGCTGGGGAAACCTAAAAAAGCGGCTCCCTGGAAGGAACTGCCCTTTGAGCTTTCCCCAGCCTCGGGCCACGTTGGCCCGAAGCTAATAATCGCCGTTATAATATTTCTGTTCAGCCTCGTTGAGTGTGTATAAGTCAAACACTCCATAAAGCTGATTTACTACACGGCTAATATCTTTATGGGTGAATCCACAGTCCTGCATGGCCATAATCACATAGCCCCGGCAGGCGTCATTACTCCATATATTCAGCGTTAATTCTGGACTAGATATATTTTCCTTCATAAAATTCTCCTGTTCATAGAAAAATATGGGGCCCAGCCAGAACGGTTGCCCTATCATCAGACAGTAATAGAGGAAGGGCCCCACAGGTTAGAAAGTTTTTTCAGATAGACCGGACGGACAGTTGGCTTTTTGTCCCATAGCATTTCAGCTCTCCCCATTCTGATGGCAAGGCGATCTCATTACCTGCGACGGCTCACGGTTCGCAACACCGCTGCACGCTCGGATTGTGACTAATCGCAAGTATCCGGGTTTTGTGTTTTGTCCGGCAGACCTGCCACAGTCTGCCTACGGCATGGGCCTGGTCGCTCTCTCTAGTGTAAAAATAGAGGTCATGGCGGGCCTGTCACTGGACACAAGCACCCTTCGTATCCGTCTATCTTTTATTCAGTTTTCAATCTGCGTGAGGCGTGTCCCGCTTCGGGCCAATGTGGCCCGAGGCTTTGACTGCCTCTCATAAGCCATTTCATTTTTGAGGCGAAATCGGTACACCTTATAAAAATTTTTTTAAAATTTTTTCCAAGTTCCGAAGGCCGCGCTCAATGGCGAGCCGCACGACCTTTTCATCCACACCCTCGGCCCGGGCAATGTCTTGTTTCGTCAAGCCGAGAATGAAATGAGCGTAAATGCGCTTTGCCTGTTTGTCGGGCAGTCGTGAGATGGCGGTATAGAGTTCTTGTATCGTCACTTTACGCTCATACAGTTCATAGGGAGAGAACGCAACGAAAAGCGCCTCATGCTCAATTCCATCATTCCGATCCAGGGAGTAATAGGCTTTGTGCCGGTATGTACGCAGACGGTAAGCGGCTTCCTTCCGGTCAAACTCCTTGAACATTTCAACAACATCTTCTGGTACTTCCATAAAGTAGTCTGACGTATAAAAAGGGTAATAGTCCCGTAAATTTATAATAGCCATATTGAACCTCCGCTTTGTTTTGTGATGGATGGACAACAAAACAGAAGCGGCGGGGAGCGTATATGTAGGCTGAAATTTCTGAAATTTTCAAAAAATAACAGTGAAAAATCTATAAAATAGTAAAGATGGCTACTCGTTCTAAAAAAGCCTCGACAGCTTATCTCAAGACTGGCTCTGTTTCGATAGCAAATCCTGAAATAAGGTGTCGAACATAAAAAAAGCTCAAACAAATAACAGCTTGTTTGAGCCTTAAAAAAGTTTAAATTGGAATAAAACTCCTCCCATCTAGGAGGAGGTAAAGCAAAAGGGGCGTTGCTTCATCTATTTTTTCTCAATAATCTAACTCATGTTATTAGCAACCTCCGCGTAAAAATCTCGTAGTTCTTTTATTATCATATAATGTATTTTTTGCAAAATTTGTCGTAGATAGGAGGCAAAAATAAAAAAATAGAGTAGAGGATATGTTAATGGTTAACGTACCTCTACTCTATCTAATTGTTACTAAAAATTTTCTTTTAAAAAGGTTGTTACAAAACAGACTCAATTTACTATATATAGTATATGTCAATTATTAAATCTACCATATACAGAACATTACTTTTCTCTTTGCAACAACCCTTTTAAATTGTATAATTGCTTTCACTTAATCAGCATTATTTTTTATCTGATTGAATAGCCATCCTATAATTCGAGCTATACAGTATAAAACACCAAGTCCAAGGACGGAGCATACAACTAGAAAAAATATAGACATTGCCGACATATTTACATCAACACCTTTTTGAATAGGACTCTACTTATATTATTCTTAATTTAATACGGTAGAAACTTCTCCATTAAAAACTTCCGTTCTTAAAGCGAAAGAAAGTGTTCCTACTCCGCCGACTACATTTGCTCTCATAGAGCCAGTCACTTCGGCCGCTTTGCTTGAGGTAGATGTTGCACGGCCAATGGCTAAACTTTCATCTTCAACCGTTCCGCCAACACAGTAGGTATTTAAATCACGTGCATTAGAAATTTTCCACTGGCTACCACTCTTTGATAAGTCAAATCTGTAATCCATACCTGCGACACCCCAAAATGCATCCGATTTCCACGTTCCTTCAGTAGCAGGATCACGAGTTAAAGGAGGCGTATAGCTAAGTGTCACTGTTACCGGCTGACCGTCCTTCTCGAAATGTAATGTTTCCGAATAGGGCTGGCTTTCGTCAAAATTATTCAGATCGACACTGAATGTTTGTCTCTGTTCTGGAGAATCAGCAGCAAGAGCACTAAATGCGCTACCAACTACCATGAGACTCAGCGCTACCAACAGACCCAATGCCTTTTTCAAACCTTTCTTCATAAATGACCTCCTTGAGACTTTACCATAGTAACAAACTCAGATTTTTTAGCGCCCACCATTATGTAAGGCACTATTCTCTCAAATTCTCCTCCTCTATAGCCCCAATGGTATCCCTCCCTTTACTAATCGGTTATGAGCTTTTTATAACTAACTGTAGTATACCACAGAATCCCTATATATGCAATATAATCTAAAAATGGTAAATAAAACTTAATAAATTGTTAATTATCAACATATATCGTATATTTTTCTGATATAAAAACCGGGTATTCAAGTTTTGTGTTTTGATGTTTGAGTTAAAACGATAAAAAGAAAGAGAACTTGTTGATATAAAAAAAATATCATTCTTTTTGCATAAACATATAAAAACTCGAAAAGCGATTGATAAATCACCGAAAATTTGTGGCGAATTTTCTTAATATAGATATTTTAAGGAGGTATTGCGTAAAACAATAGATGTTGTATAAACTCAATAATCTTTTTTGCAGTATATTGCTAAATAGCTAAATGGCAAGCAATGCCTCTGTGGCCACAAGTGGCACAAAGGCTGCTTGTTGGGGCTCGCCCCAAACCCATATCTTCGGGCCAACATGGCCCGAAGTGTCAGCGTCGCTTTGCTCCTTATTTTCATAACCTTAACGCTCCTTTTCCTGCTTTCTTCCCGGCTCGGTGTAGCCCATCAGAGTGTCAATGTTCGCCTTGATTGTGACGATCTCCTGCATATCCCGTCGTGCCTTCTGGTATTCTCCATAGAGCTGTTTTTTCTTTGCTGTGAGCTTACGGCCTTCTTCCTTCAGCACATCCATTTTGGGGAGCTTTGCCCCGCCCAGCAGAGAGCGCATTTCCGCTTGTGCAACCCGGTACAGTTCAAGGTCGGCCTCATGCTCCGCAAGGAATTTCCTGCTGTACTTCGTCGCCTTATACTGCTCAAAGACTGGGCGGGTTTTGGCATACTGAACCGTTGCAGCCTTTAGCCCGGCATTGGTTTTCATAGCCTGTTCCGTCTGCTTGACCTGCTCGGAAATAGCATGGAAACGGTCTGCCGCCTCGGTGGCTTTCTGCGCCAACTGCTCATAATCGGTCAGGTTATTGTCCTGTATATAGGCAAGAGCGGCGGCCATCTGCTTAATGTTAAATACCTTCGCCCAGCGTTCATATCCAGGCCCCTTACCGGCAGCCAGCTTTGCTTGAATATCCACCGCCAGACTGATTTTCCGTTCCGAGCGCCCGGGGCGTTTTTCTTTGCCCTCAATGGCAGACAGAACATCTTGCAAGTCGTAGCCGTCTCCCAGCGTGGAAGCCCGCAGACGGGTAAAGCGTTCCTGTCCCTGCCCGGTCAGCCGGAAACTGATACCGCCGCCCCGAACCGTCTTGACCTCATATCCGGCCCGCTTCATCAGATTGAGAAATTCGTCCAGATCAGCGGGGCGTTCCGCCAGCGCAGTATCAATGGCAAGGCGCAGTCTGTCCTGATAGGAAAGCGGCCCTTTTCGTTCTTTCTGCCATTCTCCATAATTCCGATACTTGCCCTTGCTCCGGGGCTTCGGGTTCTCTACAATGGACAGCCCGTTTTCAAGGCACAGCCTGTCAGAGAGCCGCCGGAGGGCGAAGCTGGAGCCCCAAAAGTTTCGGAATTTCCGGGTGCAGTCAAGGGTGGTGGAGTTGTAATAAATGTGACAATGGATGTGCTGCTTATCGGTGTGCGTGGTAACGATAAAAGCGTGCCGCCCCTTTGTCCAGCGCATAGCCAGCTCATAGCCGATACGGTTCGCCTCCTTCGGGGTGATCTCGCCCGGATAGAAGGATTGTCGTATCTGATAGCACAGCACATCATTTTCTTTTTTCTGTTCCCGGCCCGTCATAGCGGCATAGCTGGCTTTTGCCAAAAGGAACTCGTCCGCCACGGTGGCCGGATCACATTCATAAGCGGAGATATACTTTCCTCTTTCTGTTTTCTCCGGGTCCTTGCCATAGTCCAGACAATCCCGGATTGCCTCGGCAATCGTTTCGCCTTCGCCCGCATGGCGCTGCAACAAAGTTGTGGTAGCCAGAAATCATCCCTCCTTTCCATGAGAAAAGGGCGGCCCATCCAGACCGCCCCGACTTCGGGCCAACATGGCCCGAGGCTGTTTAACTTGCCAGAAACCGGTACAGAGCGGATTTGCCTCCGTCCAGCGCCCAAAGAAGGGAGCCCGCCGCCGCTTGCAGTCCATACGGCGAAAGAAGGAAAGCGAGAAACAGAAATACAATCCCGCCTATGGGCGTCGGCGTGAAAAAGAGAGCGACACCCAGCACCACCAGAATCACAGAGGCAATCGTCAGCAGGACGGCACAAATATCAAACAGGAATACCAGCAGAGCCGCCAGAAGGGACAACGCTAAAGCAAAGGGAGCAACCAATATTTTCAGCAGTATCTTCATCTCCAAAACCTCCTTTATCTATCCTTCCTACCTCTATTTTATCATGCCTGCCCGGGGACATAAATGTTGCGAAAGATTAGTGAATCCTGTCCCAAACCTTCGGGCCATGATGGCCCGAAAACAGAAAAAGCAGGACACATTCATGTCCTGCCAAATTTCTGCTATTCTGTTTCCTGCTGCGGGCAATCGGGAACTGTCAGCAGCGAAGTGTCGATAACAATATCCTCTGCTGGTTTCAAGAGCTCTGTCAAATCGTGCTGCCGTCCCACGTTGGTCACATCAATTTTATTCACGCATATTCCAATCCACGGAAACTGTCTGCTTAATTCATCCATCAAGTCGTATATATCAGCAGTTGCCAGCTTATCATCCGATATGTAGCCGGAGCCTTGACGGTGAGAAAAACGATGCCGTTTGAAGAACCGGCGCAAGTCGTCATACGCCTGCCGGTAATTGGCTCCGGGGTAATGCTCTTTTAATTGATGGGTGTCCAGATCAAAATTTAAGGCTTTGAAATATTTTCTCTCCAAAACTCAAGCCCTCATTGCTGTTTTTTCCTGATAGTGGGTCAACAGATCTTCTTCATTGAAATCATCTGGACTGTCAGAATCGTCACTGTCACAAAGACGCCACACAGAAACATTATCCATGAACCATGTCTGCCGCTTCAAGGTATTGACGATCCGGCCGAACAGACTAAAATCCCTCGCTCTGCCGCAGTCACGGAATACCAAAGCGCCGGAACCATCCTCCATACGGGGAAGGCCCACGGTTTGGAATGTATGATTGATTGTGTTGTAAATGCCATCCAGCCGGTACTTATTTTCGGCTGTGATTTTATCATCATTCATGCGAATAACCATTTTCAGCATGGTATCAGCCTCCCTTCTTGAATTATTATATCATTATAGAGCTGGTTCTACAATCTTGAAAATCTGAATTTTTTATGACGGGCTTCGGGTCATGCTGGCCCGAAGTGGTAAAAAAAGAGCAGGGCGGCAAGCCCCACAACGGAAGCCTGCCGCCCTCGTCTTACTTTGCCACCAGCTCGGAAAGCTCCCGCAGCACTTTTGACACCTCGCCCCACAGCTTTTCATAGTCCCGCTTCAATCCGTCGATTTCCTCCGGGTACACGCCATAGGTGTGTGCGTGTACGGCGACCTGATTGAGATTGTTGGAACAGCGCCGTTGCAGAGAGATCAATTCTTTTACGGGCGCAAGGTCGATGTGCAGGATATACCCGTTCAGAGCCATTTTCCGTACATAGGCCCCGGCGTTGGAAATGCCCGCCTCGGCCATCCGTTCATGGATGGCTGCCAGCTCGTCCGGCGTTACCATGACGTGCAGATGGACATTCCGCTTGCGGTTCTCCATCATCGTTCCAGCTCCCGGCCTTTCCGGCGCTTTTTGGGTTCCTTTACCTTATCCAGCGGTTTTGCGTCCAGCTCCGGGGGCGTGGGTTGGATGGGCGTGTTGTTGGGTACGCCGTCAATCATGTTGCAGTTCTGCTCCGTGGAGAGCTCGGCGGTTTTCAGATAGTTGTCTTTTTCGTGCATGGCGATCCTCCTTTATCGTTCCTCATGGTTTTTATGGCTCCGCTTCTGGCCGGGCTCCTTCGGGGGTTCCTGCCCTCTGGTTCCTTCTTTGAGCCGGGCGGTAATGGATGAGCGCACCCGGTCAGGATTGCCCGGTGCTGGTTTCAGTTCATAATCCTCCATTTGCTTTTCGGTCAGCGGCTTTGTGTAGGTCAGTTCGCCCCATGCCATCAGCCTGCCGTCTGCCACAGGACGCCGCCTGTCATCGTCGTAGTTGACAATGGAAAGAGGCTGGTTATCCGGCGGCTTCGGGTAAGTTCCTATGTCCACGGGCCGCTGGGTGGAATAATAGCGGTAAACGCCTTCCGGTCCCAGCTCGGTATGCTTGACCGCCGCATGGTAAAGCTGCTGATAATCGTCCACCCGGCGGTCAAAATCCCGCTGCGCCCATGCCTGGCTGTTTCCATAGCGGCCCCAGTAGTAATCCCGATGGCCGTTTTCCCCCTCGGTAAACTGCCAGGTCACAAAGGGGCTCGGCGCTCCCGGATTATGCCCAAGCGCAAAGCCGTGTCCAGTTTCAAAGGTGGCAGCTTTCAAAATCACATATCCTTGTACTGTCTCCAAGAGATCCCTCCTTTCTGTGCCTCGGGCCAACATGACCCGAAGTGCTGGATGTTACGAAATAAGAGGGCAGACCGGGGAGGAATGTAATAAGATATTCCCACCCCGGAAACACCCTCAAAAAAGCCCGGAATGTCAAGCCTTTGGAGGCGGCAAATCGTAACAGCCGCCCGGCCTTTTCTCCCGCATTTTCCTCATGCGTTCCCGGCTTTTCCGGCGGTTCCCTTCGGCCTTGCAGGCGTCGGAACAGTAGGCTTGACGCCCCTCGGGCAAAAACGCCTTTCCGCAGACCGCACAGGCCCGCAGCTCCGGGGAGATGCCTTCCGTTGTCAGCGACGCTTGAAGCTCCGGGTTAAGAGGCAGGACAGCCTCACGGAAATAACGGCAGTACGCCCCTGTCCAGCACTTGTGCAGCATATAGCAGGCACAGTCAAGAGGAAGGCACAGGCCGCTTTCCCGGTCATAGTTGGCGCACATCCCCGTGACCAGAGTGCGGATTTTCTTCTTCTCGTCACGGGTCAGCTCCCGGGCGTCCATTTATGACTTCGGGCCACGATGGCCCGAAGGGCGGGGCTCCACGATCAGCGCCCGGAACTTCTTCCGGCACTGTTTTTTCTTTCCTTTGCACTCCTTGTAGTAACGGCATCCCTTACAAGGATCGTCATTGTCCCAGCCGGGGTGCGGTACTTCCTTCATCATTCGTTCAAAAGGGCTGCTTGTAAAATTCATTCTCATTCCTCCGTATCTTCCTCCCACGGCGGGGTATCTTCGTCCTCGGGTTCCTCTGCGATCTCCTCCAGCTCCCCGTCCTCATATTCGCAGTAATCATCCTCCAAATCCGGGGCCTCATGCTTCGGCTTGTAAATCTTGAAATAGTAACCAATCCCACCGCCGGCCAGCACCACCGCACCGATCAGGAGCAGAGAGAGAAGGGGGCTGTCCTTTTTCTCCGGCTCGGGTTCCGGTACTTCCTCCACAGGTTCGGTGGGCTTTGGCTCTGGCTCCGGGGTCACTTCTTGGGGCGGTTCCTTACCCTGTTCGGCAAGAGGCAGAAGGTCGTCTGTGGTAACGGTATTGAGGAAATAGACGTTCTCGCTGGTTTTCTGTTTGTCGATCACCAGATAAAACACGCTCTCGTCTGCGGTGGTGATGGTGTAGAACTCTTTACCGTCCTCGTCGGTGGCGTTGTCCACCACGGTTCCCGTCCCGTCCGGGGTAAAGGGGTTCTGGGTTTCCGGCTCCGCTTCGGTTTCCACCGGGGCGGGAGCTGTCTCCGGCTGCGGCTCGCTGCTCTGGGCGTAGGCCGGGACCGTAAAGATCAGGCAACACAAAAGGCTGGCAGCCATCGCCGCCAGCCTGCGGTATTTAGTTTTCTTCATGGGCTGTGTCCTCCTTTTCGGGTGCCTCCGGCTTCGGGTCAGTATGGCCCGAAGCGGTAAGGCTGTTTTTGGGGTCATTCAAAAAAGCCATAAGCTGGGCGGGGGTCAGTTTGAGCGAGCGCACCGCCTGCACGATCTGGCTGTTTTCTTCCTCCTGTTTCTGCTTTTCCAGCTCCCGGATTTTGGCCTGCCACTCGGCTGCCTTCTCCCGGGCTTTTTCCAGTTCCTTATCGAGCTTGTCGATCTTGTTCATGCAAGGACTCCTTTCCTCTGGCTCACAAACGCCCGAAGGCATAGAAATGTGTCTGCCAGTAGCTTGAATTGATGTTTGCGTATTGGATGGGCGAACCACAATGAAGCATCATCCCGTCGCCCACATAAATCCCCACATGGGACACAGGGCCGGGGCTGTCATAGGTTCCCGTGAAAAAGATAATGTCGCCGGGCTTTGCCTCGGAGGGAGAAATGATAGCGCACTGGTTGTAAATGCCCTGCGCCGTGGTACGGGGCAGGTTGTGGACGCCGCTGGCCGTGTACACCCAGCAGACAAAGCCCGAACAGTCAAAGGAGGTGGACGGGCTGGAGCCGCCCCACACATAGGGCCAGCCGATATACTTTGTGGCTTCTTCCATGAGCGCCGCAAAAGCCGGGTCATCCAGCGCCTCGCCGGGTATCTCATAGCTGGGGCCGGTATCTTCGCCGCCGTTGTAAATCCCTTCCCACAGATAGGGCTTGTTGCCTTTGAGCTGCTGCATAACGGTGTAGATTTCCCGCTGCTGTTCGTTAAGCCTCGGCAGGATCACGGCAGGCAGCGTCTTGTTTGTGAGGGTCACATTTAAGATGTAATACTCATAGGGGACTTCCTCGGTGGTGGTTTCCCCTGTCTCCGGGTCGGTGCTGGTTTCGGTGCGGTAGCGTATCTCGACTTCCTCCGTCAAGGTCAGTTCATACTGTGCCTCAAAGATCTCCCGCAGCTCGTCCTGCACCTGTTCCCGGAAATACACATGGTACTTTGCCGAGAGATAGGACGCCAGCTCATAGGGGTTATGGCCGATCTCGTCCACGGAATAGCGGTACTCGTCATAGCCGGGATGGGTGCTTTCGATGTTTGCCACCGTCTGCGCCAGCTCGTTTTCCAGCGCCGTGTAGTCCTCGTCTACGCCCAGCAGGTCCGTATCCTCCGAGGCGTAGGAGGTGCCGGATAACGCATTGGCAAGGCCGCTGCCAAGCGTGGGGAAGATGGAGCTTACCGCCGACACAAGAAAACAGAGCAGCAACAGCAGGAGCAGGACCAGCACCGCCACGGGATGACGGGTCACAAACTGCGCCGCCCGCCGGGTCGCAGTTCCCGAAGCGGCAGCGGTTTTCTTTGCGGCCTTTGCGCCCTGTTTTGCAGCCGCCTTTGCTTCTTTGGAATACCGGCGTTTCAGTTTCCATTTCTGCTGCACACGGGAAAGCGGATTGCTGGCAAGCTCCGGGTGCTCGGAGGCCATCTTCTGAAAATCCATATTGGCCCGGGCTTTTATGTCCTTCCGTTCCCACTTTGCCACCTTCCGGGCCGGGTGTTCCTGCCAGCGGCGTTTGGCATACCGGGTCAGTTTCCGGGCTCCGGCCTCGGCCACAAGTTCCGACTTATGGGCTCCTTCCACACCCACATTTTCATGCTCGACTTCGTGGATCTTGTTGTGGACATAGAACCATGCTTCTGTACGGGCTCCCCGGACTGCCTTTTTTGCAAGCCCCGGCGGTTTCTTCGCTGCCCGTTTTGCCTCGGTCTTGTCCAGTTTCTCCCGAGCCTTTCCCAGCTTTTTCCCGGCGTGTTCCGCTTTTGCCTGTGCTTTCTGGTACTTGTCCTTTTTGCTCCCGGCATTCTCTGCGGAGCCCTCCGGCTCCTGTGCCTTGCTGGTATCCTGCGGCCCGCCCGCTTCATCCTCCTGCCTCATGCGGTCAGAGGGACGGCTTTTGCGGCTGTCCTCTTGAAACTTGCCGCTTTTGGACTTCGGGCCATCGTGGCCCGAAGGGCTGTCCTGCCCGGTATCCTCGTCCTCAAACCGCAGGCGTCGGGATGGTGCAGGGGAAGGCCCTTCCCGTTCCGCCGGTCCGGGGCGATTGCCCCCGGTATCCTCCGTCGGCCCCGGCCTTTGAAAACTCCGTTTGTCCGGTTTCTTTCCGATGATGTATCCCTCCTTTCCAAACCTCGGGCCAGCATGGCCCGAAGTGTGTTATGCCCGGTTCATTTCCTGTTTTTTGTCCTCCGGGCGGGTGGTCATAATGGCGTACAGCTCGGTGTTCTGCGGGAAGCGGTCAACAAACGGGATGGTGGTGTTCCCGAAGAACAGCAGCCCTTCGCCGGAATTGGTATGGGTCACATAGGAAAGCTGGTGGGGGCTGATCCCAAGCTGTTTGGCTAAAATCTGCCGGTCCCCCTGTGCCTGCGAGAGCAGCACAAGGAAGTCCGAGTTTTCAAAGATGTTCTCGATCTCCGGGCTTGCCAGAAAATCCTTTACGTTCTGCGTTAAAGCACTCGGAACGCACCCTTTTTTCCGCAGCATTTTCCAGATCGCTACACAATAGCTTGCCGTCAGACGGTCACGGAGCAGCACATGAAATTCGTCAAAGTAGCACCATGTAGCGATACCGCGGAGGAAATTCATGGACACCTGCGAGTTTACCAAGTCCTGCATAATGAGCATGGCAATCGTCCGAAGCCCGGCTCCCAGCTTTTTTAAGTCAAGGCATACCAGACGGCGGTTTAAGTCCACGTTGGTTTCATGGTTGAACACGTTAAGGGAACCGGACACATAGATTTCAAGAGCCGTCGCCAGCCGCACCGCCTCGCCCTCCGGCTGGGAACAGAGCAGGTCATACAGGGTTTGGAGGGTCGGCATTTTGCTTGTTTCCGGGTCCTGCAAGTGTTCCCGGTACATCTGGCGCACACAGCGGTCAATGACGGTACGCTCCACCGGCTGCAAGCCGTCCTTGCCGCCAACGATCAGCTCCATCAGCGACAGGATAAAGTCGGCTTTCAGCGCCATCGGGTTTTCCTCGTCGAAGCTCAAATCAATGTCCATCGGATTGATGTGGTGGGGGCTGTCCGGGGCGATCTCGATGACCTGTCCGCCCAGCCGCCTGATAAGGGGCGAATATTCGCCCATCGGGTCCACCACGATAATGCGGTCTTTTGTGGCAAGGAACACATTCACAAGCTCCCGCTTTGCGGCAAAGGATTTGCCGGAGCCAGGCACGCCGAGGAACAGGCCGTTGGGGTTTTTGAGCTTTTTCCGGTTCGCCATGATGACGTTATGGGAAAGTGCGTTGAGCCCGTAATAGACGGCTTCGCCATCCATGCGGAGCTCCTGCGTCATAAAGGGAACGAAAATGGCCGTGGAGCTGGTCGTCATGCCGCGCTTGATCTCAATGCCGTTATGGCCCAGCGGAAGGCTGGAAAGAAAACCGTCCTCCTGCTGGAAGTCCAGCCGCTTCAAGGTGCAGTTGTATTTCTGGACGATACCGGACACCGTGAACAGGTCATTGTCCAGCTCCCGGCGGGTCGGAGCCATGTTTACCACAAGGAAGGTCAGCAGGAACATTCTTTCATTCCGGCTCTGTAAATCTTCCAGAAGGGTCTTTGCGTCGTTGCTGTATGTTACGAGGTCGGGCGGAAGTATGTCCATGTCGTACCCTGACCGGGCTGCCTTCTTTTGTTCCTCCACCTTCATCTTGTCAATGTCGGAGACTTTGGCCTTGATGGATTTTACGGCGGCGGCCTGATCAACGGTCTGGATATGGAGGGTGATGGTCATTTCCGCATCCATTTCCAAAAGCTCCGCCAGCAGCTTGTCCGAGAGCTCCGAGGCCAAAATCTGCAAGTAGGAGGCAGCGCCCCAAGTCGTCCCCACCCGGAACAGTCGGCTGAAACGAAAATCGAAACTGTCCGGGGCGATAAAGTCTTTGGTGGAAAGCCCGGTTTTGGGGATCATATCCCATGAAAACCGGAAGGGGGAGCCGCTGCCGGGGTGGAGCTGCCCGTGAAGAAGCTCCAGCCGTTCCAGCCCTGAAAGGGAGCGGCACTTGACGCCCAGCTTTTTGAAGTTCCCGCAAATGTCCGCCTCTACACGTTCCAGCCTTGCCCTGGCGGTGGAAAGGTCGTCCACGTTCACGCCGAAGGTCAGGAGCTTTGTGCGGACAATGCCGTTGTTGCTTTTGGCGATCTGGTTTTCCAGCATTTCCACATACTCACACCGGACGCTGTTGTAATCGTCATCCTGCATGGGGATGTTCACGCTGTACCGGCTGCCCGGGCGGCTTCGGTGGTTGAGGAAGGAAAGCTGGAACGGAAGGCTGCTGTCAAAGTAGTTGAGGCAGGCGCTCCACCCGTCAAAGATGGCCGCCTGATCTTCGGACTGTGCGAGCTGGTAGTTGATGTCCTCGTATTCAATGGTTTTGGTGTAATAGCGGTCCGTTACCCGGCACACCCCATCCCGGTACATTTCCCGGTAAGGGAGGGTCTGCTGGGCGGTGGTGGGAATGTTCTTTCCCTTTGTGAACAGGCCGGTAAGGCCCTGCTTTTCAGGCTTTCTGCCTGCGGGCTTTCCGGCCCTTCTGCTGTTTTGCAATCGGCTGCGCCTCCTTTCTGGCGCTAAGCAGCGCATAGAAGTTTTCGGTTTTGTAAGGCCGCACCCGGGGATAGAGGAACCGGGTGCGGATGATGTTTTTCAGCACTTTTTCCAATGGCAGGCCGTCCCGCTCATACATAGCCAGAAAGAAGAACGGGAGCATGAGGCCGATCATTAGGAACATGGCGGCGCTGTTCCCGATACTGTCACGGGAAAGCAGGTAGGCCGGGAGCCCCACCGCCGCTGCGCCGGAAAAACAAACAAGCTGGCGCTTCGTCAGATTGAAGGCCAGCTTTGTCTTAATTTTGGAAAGGTCTTTTGGTACTGGCACATAGGCCATTTGGGTACACCTCCTTTACTGCTTCGGGCCAGCATGGCCCGAGGTCATCTTGCGGCCTCTTTGGCCGGGGCTGTACTGCGGGCGGCTTCGGCGGCCTTACGTCCGCTCTGCCTTGCCCGCCAGTATTCGGGATTATACTGCCGGATGGACTGGTTGAGGTTTTCTTCAAACTGCCCTTTGTCCTTAATGCGGTCAGGTATGTTCCACAGCTTTTTGTCCAACAGTTCCCGGAGCACCACACTTTCCTGCGCGTCCTCCTCATAGCAGATATAGCCCTTATCCTTGAAGCCGCACTTTTTCGCTGCTGGGGAGAGGACGGCGGCTACCTCGTTTGCCACCATCGTTCCGCCGTGGCTGGCGGTAGATACCAGAAACACCCCTGGACAGAGGGTTTCACAGCTCTGCACATCACCCCACGGGGAACTTTTCGGCGCATGGAACATTCCGCCCGTCCGGCTCCGGTCCGCCTGCATGAGCGCCGCCTTTTCCAATATGGCGCGAAGTTCCGGGGAAAAGTAGGCGTATTCCCGCAGGACACGGGCGGCCTCCCCGCCGCAGGCGTTCATCAACAGGGTATAGGCATCGCTGTCCGCTTTGGTACAGCGGCCCAGCAGTTTTCCGTCGTAATAGCAGGCCGCGTCATAGCCCGTCCGTTTGCGTGGCATGGTTCCCGCCTCCTTTCTGCTTCGGGCCAGCATGGCCCGAGGTCAACGCTCTGCGCTGCGGCTGGGCTTTTCCTTCGGAGGCCGTTCTGCCTTTGCCTGTTCGGCAGCCGCTTTTCCGGCTTTGAGCTGGTCGCTGATGGATGCACGCCCCACAGAGCCACGCTCCGGCCATCTGTTCCAGCTTTGCCTCATAGGCTTGCAGAACAGCGGTGTTGAGCTGTTCCCGGAACTCCTTTGTGACAGGGTAGGCCATATCCCGGTAGCCGCCTTTGCCGTCTGGCTGGCTGGGCATCCCAAGAAAGAGCCCCTTGCTGCCCTGTACGATTTTCAGATTTTCCACCACAAAGCAGTCATTGAATTTCACGCTGGCAAAGCCCATGAGGTTTTTCACAGGTTCGATGACCCGCACGCTTACATCCAGCTTTATAGGGGCAGCTGGTGTTCCGCCCGCATTTTTTTCCTGCATGGATTTCTCCTTTCCGCTTCGGGTCAGCATGACCCGAAGCTGTTACAAGTTTACAGTGCTTTCAACTTCGTTTCCCCACACGTCCCATCCGGGCTTTTTTTCTCTGGCGAACAATTCCACTCGTGGTATATCGCCCATCAGTTCTACAATTTTCCGCCTGGCCTCGTCCGGCTTTTTACTGTGGCGCTCTATCGGGGAAACAATAAGCTGGTGAACACCGGTAGACTTACGCTTCGGATGTCCTTTTACTGCTAAAAGACAAATTTCTGCATTGCCTCTGGTCCAATACCCCAGACCGTAAAACCATGAGTAGGAGCGCCGGTTCCTCTTTATCCATACAAAAGCCACAGAACGATAAGAAAAGCCCCATGCTTTAATGACCTTTAAGGCTTCCGGCAGTTGTGGGAATGTTGCCCACAGAAACAAAACGCTGTCTTTTGCAGCCAAGTCGGCCACTGGAAGGGAACAAATTTCTTCAATACTCATAGTGGGATAATGAAGCTCTGCTGATCCCTGCCTGTTTTTCTGCTCATACCGCCACGGTGGATCTGCATAGATTATCGAAAATTTTTCTTTCGGCATGATCCTCCTTTCCGCTTCGGGTCAGCATGGCCCGAAGTCTCTTAATGGCAGCCGAAGATGGATTTTGCAAGACTGCCTGTTTTGAATAAGGTAAAACACAGCAGCACCGTATATCCCACGCAGCCCCAGATCGCCCCGATGGGGTCGCCGTCGGTGGCGATACTCTGGATCAGCACCGCATAGATTGCGACACAGACTAAGATCAACAGACCTTGAAAGCCCACCGCAAAGAGGGAGCGGAAATAGTTCTGCCCCATGTGTCCGGTTTCCCTGTTGGGGACTGTGGCAAACGGGATAGGCGCTAAACTTGTGAGTAAATAGATTTCAGTCATACGGCCATATACGATGACGAAGATCACGATATTTAAGGCAATCATGGTAAGCTGGATCAGGAAGGATTGTAGCCAGAGTCCGAACAGAGGACCCAACTCCATCGCTTCAAGTTCTGTCCGTAGACTGTCCAGCACATCCGGCGTGATCTCTGTCCCGTTCTGGATAATGCCCGCTGACTGCTGTATCACATGCTGGCTCACATCAAAGACCGCCAGCACGATATTGAAGGTATTCGTCAGGATCATCACAGCCACAAAGGTTTTGAACACCCACTTAAAAAACATCCATGTGTCAACTTCATGGAGGTTGTTGCGTTCTATGAGCATCTGTATCAGCTCATAGGTCATTACAAAAGTGAGGATGACCCCGGCGATTGGCAGGATGGCAGTTTCAGAGATCTGTCGTATCATGGAAAAGACCCCGGCGTTCCAGTCCGCCGGGGTCGTGCCGACCTGTGTGGCGATCTCGCCAACGCTCTGATTGACGTTATCGAAAAGGCCGTCCAGATTTCCCATGATACCATCGACGAGCAGACCTTTCAGCCATTCAACGATTGCGTCGATGATAAAGTCCATACATCAGCTCCTTCTGGAAAAAGGGACAACGGGTGACACTTAGCTGAACAGACCGGACAGCAGAGGGATAAGCTGAAGGCCGATCAGAACGACACCGCCGCCAGCCATGAGCTGCTTAATGCCCTGTGATTTTGCCGCAGGGTTGTCCGACCCGTAACCTTCCAGAAGGTTGATGACACCCCACACCGCCAGACCGGCGCCAAGAGCCATGACCAGAATTTTAAGAATGTCGATTGCCTGATTGAAAAATTCCATATACGTTCCTCCATTTTGTTTGTTTGATGGTTTTGGGTACAAAAAAAGCCGCCCACATCGGCGGCGCTTCGGGTCATCATGGCCCGAAGTTACACGAACTCGTCGCTGTCCAGATCATCGAAGTTCAACAGGTCAGCTTCTTCGTCCGTGTCGGAGCCGTCCACTTCGTACACCGTGTATTCGTCCTCCGGCTTTAGTCTCAATGGCCGGTGGCGGAACAGGCTTTCCAAGCGGAAGGCGTTTTTCTTTTTATCAAATTCGGCTGTGTACTTGTAATTCGGGTGCTTTTTCAAGTCATACTTCGGGGACAGGAAGGGCGGGAGCCCCCGAAGCTGCAAGATACATTTATCCCCGGGCATGGTGGTGATCTCGCTGGTAGTCATCAGCTCCCGGCCAAGCCGCTGCATATTCTGGCTGTAACTTTCAGACTGCCCCCGGCTCCGGCCTTCGGTCTGCATGGAGATGGTGGCCTTGCCCAGCCAGTTTTCCGAAATATCCTTTAGGGTGGAAGCCTCCCGGCCTCCGAGGAACACGATACTGTCCATGTTGCCCATGATGGTTTCAGAATGGTCCTTGTACAATGCCTTGCACTGGCTCATAGCCTGATAAAAGAGTGTCAGGCTGATCTCACGGGAACGGATGACAGCCACAATTTTCTCCAGCCCCGGCACCTGCCCGGTGTTGGCAGCCTCGTCCCACAGCACCCGCACATGGTAGGGCAGACGCCCGCCATAGGTATTGTCAGCCCGTTCACACAGAAGGTTGAACATCTGCGAAAAAGCGAGGGCAACCAAAAAGTTGTAGGTGGTGTCCGTGTCGCTGATAAGGAAGAACAGCGCTGATTTTTCATCCCCCAGCTTATCAAGCTCCAGTTCGTCATAGGACATGATCTCCCGAAGCTGGGGAATGTCAAAGGGGGCAAGTCTGGCTCCGCAGCTAATCAGTATGCTTTTAGCTGTCTTGCCGCTGGCCAGCTTGTATTTCTTATACTGTCTCACAGCGAAGTGCTGGGGACTGCGGCGTTCCAGCCCATCGAACATATAGTCAACCGCATTTTTGAAGGTTTCGTCATCTTCCCGGACTTCCATGCTGTTTATCATTTCCACCAGCGTATTCATGTTGCGTTCTTCCTCCGGCCCCTCAAAGACGATATAGGCCACAAGGGCGCAGTACAAAAGGGTTTCGGCTTTTGTCCAGAACTCGTCGCCCTCCTTGCCATCGCCTTTGGTATTGGCAATCAGGGCGGTAACGAATTTCAAAACATCGCTTTCCGTCTTGATATAGGCCAGCGGATTGTAGTGCATGGATTTGGAGAAGTCGATACTGTTGAACACCCGCACCCTGTATTTTTCCCTTTGCAGGAACCGCCCGCACTGGTCGAGGGTGCCGCCCTTCGGGTCTACCACCACATACGAGGAATGGGCTTGAAGGAGCTGCGGGGTCAGCCAGAACCTTGTCTTTCCCGAGCCGGACGAGCCGATGACACAGGCGTTTAGGTTCCGGGCATTGGCAGGTACCTTCGGACGGGTGTTCATGGTAAGGAACTCCGTCCCGGTTAAAATGACATTGTTCTGAAATTTAGGGTCTACAAACGGCTTTATATCCTCCTTTGTTCCAAAGCGGGCGGTGCCGTACTCCGCATCCCGCCGGAATTTTTTTGCCTTCCTGATCTTTGACTGTATCAGCAGATACATCCCAGCCGCACCGGCAAGGCCCACCAGCAGGTCAATACCGCCCAGCCCCGGCCAGTAGGTTTCAAAGGCTTTCGGGAAGGTGTCGAGCATCCCCATGAGCTTTGTCCCGAAGTCTGTGCCGGGTGCAGTCCGGTAGGCCGTCCCGATTTTGGAAAAAAACCAGAACACAAAGAGGTACGGCAGGTTGGGGAGCACATATTTTCTGATCTTGTCACTCAACGTCCGTCCTTCACCGCCTCTCTGGTCCGCTGCTTCTCCTTTGCCTGCGTCCTGATCTGCTCCGTGAATTTCCGAAGCTGGCCGAGGATAGAAGGCTTGTCCTGCTCTTTGTCCAGCACCTTTGCACTGTACTTCTGGAAGGCCGCCGTGATAGCGTCCGCCTGATTGGCTTTGAAAAACAGCAGGTAATGGCCGGGGCTCACTTTATGGAAAGCGTAGTCCACATGGAACTCCTTCGCGATCCGGTCAAAATCCTTCGGGGCTCCCACATAGGGCATGGCGCTTTTGCCGCCATAGTGGTTCATCAGCTTTTTCACACTCTGGCGTCCCTGTGGGGTCAGCGCCTTCCGGTGGTGCTTTTGCAGCGTCCGCACCACCTTCCCAAGAGCGGCAGCCAGCACTTTTCCCGTGAGCT
Source organism: Clostridium fessum (assembly GCF_027698965.1). Taxonomy (NCBI): domain Bacteria; kingdom Bacillati; phylum Bacillota; class Clostridia; order Eubacteriales; family Clostridiaceae; genus Clostridium; species Clostridium fessum. Next base: position 79,075 of record NZ_JAQEQF010000004.1, on the reverse strand, counting down.
TCGTTGTCCTGATCGAAAGGGCAACCGTTTTTTGGTTTACTTCTTCCTGCATAAAACCTCCTTTCCGTCGGGGTTCCCGCTATCCGGGAGGCCCCCGTACAATCTCGGCGAACAGAAAGCCTCGGGCCAATGTGGCCCGAGGCTTACCGCTCGGCATCCCTGCCGGACGGAGCTTTCTTTTCCGGCTCCGTCTGGACTTTTTCGCCCTGTTCCCGCATGGTCTGCAAGATAGAGGGCTTCTTTTGAAGCTGGGAGGGCTTTTCGCCGGACAGCGGCTTGATACATTCCAGCCGGTCAGCCGCCCGGATGGCGTTGTCCGTGAGCTGCCTCTGCCATGCACCCACGCTGGGAGCCCAACGAAAGCCGCTGCTTTTCAGCTCGGCCCGGGTGTCCGCGTCAGGCTTTCCGTCAAAGAACACCTGCAAGCGGTTGTCCTCCCGGTTCATTTCCACACGACCCCCATCGAACTCCCAGCCGGAAAATTCCTGCTGTGCCTGTTTGGAAAGCTGTTCGATACGGGCCTTTACCCGGCGGATCTCCGCGTTGTTGTTGGTAAGCTGGTAGCTTTCAAAGGGCCTCGGGTCGCTCCGCCAGCTTGACGCCATGCTTGCTTTCAGCTTTTCGATCTGGTCCGGCGACAGCAGCGCACAGCCATCCAGTTTGCCATGCTTGCGGTAATAGGCGTTGACCTCCTTCATAATGAGCTGGGAGCGTTCCAGCCCGTCCAGCTTCTTCTGGAGCTTTTCAATCGCTGCCGGGTCATCGGCGCTGATCCCGCCCATGCCGGTACTGCGTATCTTATCCAGCAGCCCTTGAATATACTGCCATTCCTCCATGTTGCTGTCCCGGGCCCGGTTCTGTTTTTCCTTCTTCCCCACCGGGAAATTGGCAGGTCCGGCGATCATCACAGAGGGAACCCTTGCGTCAATGGCAAAGCCCTGGTTCATGTTTTCAGCCAGCTTTCGGGCATAGGTGTCTAACAAATGGTCGATCTTCTCATGGTACATGGGGGCCACCCGGGATTTCTGCTTTTCCGCTATGGCGGCGGCCTTGTCCACCATTGCCCGGTATTCCGCCGTTGCGCTCCCTTCCTTGTAGTCGGAAAAGCTGTTCATTTCCTTTGCCCGGCGGGCGGCTCCTTCATTGATAGGGTAATAGTTGATGGTATGCACCTCCTTCATGCTTCGGGCCATGCTGGCCCGAAGTCCTACCGTTCTTCATGGGAAGGCCCCGCCTTGTCCTTTTTCGGAGCGGGCGGGGCTTCTTGAAACCGTTTGAGTGCAACGAGAATGGAGTGGACAGGTTCGGCCTTTTCAGGATAGGCAAATATCCGGTGTTCCGGCGGAATGTCCTGCGGCCCGTGGTAATACTCCTTGAAGCCCTCCGGGACTGCCGACACATATCCACCGGGAGCGAATACGCCGCCCTCGTTGATACGCACATCCCGCCCGTATGCTTCATAATCGAAGTAGTTCTGAATGTGCTCCGGTATGTCGATGGTCCCAAGCTCGTCGGCGTAAAGGCGGCCCAGCCCTTCATCATCGGAAATATCCGGGTAAAAGCGGTAAAGGTCAAGGTTCTGCGTCAGGTTTATCAAATCCTTCACGCTCCGTGTGTGGTTTCCCAAGACAAGAGCGGCTTCAAAGGTTTCCAGTCCGCCCTTATCCCGTACTTCCAGCAGGGCGTGGCCCAGCTCGTTCAGCTCGTCGATGTTCTCACATTCGTAGAGATGATCGTAGAGCCCCAGCACATCGCTGTCAAAGCTGGTAAAGAACACTTCGCTGTACCGTTTCCCGTCTATCCCGATTTTGGCAAGGGCGGCCTGCAACTCCTGTGTCGTCGTGGGGAAATGTACCGTTGTCCCTACCTCAATCCCCATCAAGGGGTACAGGGCGGTGTTGGTTATATAGGCTTCAAACATGGGCTCATTCCTCCTTTCCGGCCCGGTCAGCCAGCACCTCATAGATCCCGGCCATAATGTAATCGGCGCAAGGGAGGGCAATCGCGTTCCCCAGCGCCTTGTAGCGTTGCAGAGGCCGGATCTCCACGCCGTCCGCCCCGTACTTTGTCCAGCCCTCTGGCAGCCCCATCAGCCGTTCGCTTTCCGTTTCCGTCAGAAAACGGATACAGCCGCCCTCCGGGTCGCCCTCATACCAGAAGGCGAAGGGCGTCACGTCACTGGCTAAAAGAGTGGGAAAAGGGTCAGTTGGTAATCCGAAGCTGTTTCGGAAGGCCGTTTCTTCCTGCCTTTTTGCCGCTCCCCGCATACGGAAGCACTGAAAGGGGTGGATGACTGGTATCTGCCGCCCTGTTTCAAAAGAAGCTGTTCGATCTCCTTCGGCGGCGGCCCGCCCGCCCTCTCCGCAAGGCGGAGGAAGTGGGAGCATTGGACGGGGCTTAAATAGTATGTCTGCGGCACGTCTGCCTCCAAAATCCGCCACGACGAAAATCCGCTGCCTTCGTGCCAGCCTTCGGGTGCCTGCCCAATACTGGGCGTCCATGAGCCGCCAGCACACATCAGGCGTTCCCCCTCGCACCATTCCGGCATTTCCCCATCTTCCCGAAGGAGGCATTGGAACTTCGGTGTCCGAGAAGGCGGATAGGACGGCTCTAAAGTCCATCCGGTCATTTGTAGAAAACGCTCCCATGACGTTTTCCCAAACAGCGATAGCTGGATATAGGTTATCAGTAGCATCCCTCATTTCCTGTATGATACGAAACGCCTGATAGAACAGGCTTGATTTTGCCCCGGCAAGGCCGGAGCGGTTGCCGATCAGAGAAAGGTTCTGACAGGGGGAACCGAAGGTTATCACATGGACCGGCGGGATTTTCCCGCCGTCCACCTTCGTAATATCTCCCAAATGCGCCATATCGGGAAAGTGCCTTTTGGTTATGGAGATGGGCGCTTTTTCAATCTCGCTGGCCCAGACCGGACGGATACCGCACCGGGAAGCAGCCAGAGGGAACACGCCGATCCCGTCGAAAAGGCTCCCCAGCTTAATGTCCGGCATGGCCCGGGGTGCCGTGTCCCTTCACGGCAAGCACCCCTTCCAGCGTTGTCGCCGCAATGCCCAGCCGTCCGGCAACCGCAATATCGTTTTTCACATCCTCGTCCACAACGCTGCCGCAGACGATCAGGGTATGAGAACGCCGCAGCATATCCCGGCGCATATCAATCCCGGCCTTATGTTCCTCGGGAACGCTGTCATTCAAAAACAGCGGCAGGTACAAGAGCGGGCAGATCGGGGAAAAGCCCGCCTCATAAGCAAGGCGGCAGTAGTGAGCCGCCAGCTCCATATCAACATCCGGCTCGCCGCTCCATGCGGCGGTCAGGTACGCTAAAGGTCGTTTCATTGGTTGAGCCTCCATTTCTGTTTTGGTTTAGGGAAAAGCAAGAGTTCGCCCAATCCCTCCGCCCCTTCCCCCGGGAAGGGGAACGGCTCTGGAGAATTTATATCCCCGTCGCTTGACCGGGAAAAAGCATAACCGGGAGAAATCCGTCAAGGGTGCCTCTGGCACCGCCTGCGGCGGCGCTGCCCTTGACTGATTTTCCCGGCTATGCTACGGAATAACTGGCGACGGGGAATCATTTATATCTCCAGAGCTTCGGGGCGCGGGGCAGAGCCCCGCAATCCTCGGGCCATGCTGACCCGAAGTTTTAGCTTACTTTTCCTGTTCGGTTTTCTTCTCCGGTTTTTCGTGTTCCTTCTGCTGACCCTTCCAGTCGTCCAGCAGCTTGATGATCTGGTCCTTCATTTCCCTCGGCGTAGTTTCCTTGCCGAAATACTTGCTCAGTTCCGCACCTGTCAAAATCACTTTGTCTACCTCCTTTTTGTCCTCCATCATAATGCCGTCGATCACATCCCCGTTGAGCAGCTTCTTTTCGTCCAGTTCCCGCATACGCTTTGCCTGCGCCTGTGAAGGCGAGGACTGCTGGCTGTCAATGGCAACGGCGATATAGTTCTGGTTCTTCTTGCCGATATAGGAAAGCTCCACCGCCGTAGTAAAGCCCAGTTTTTTTTCATCCATCAGCTTCATCAAGTCGGGAACCAGCTCATTGAGCCGGATATACCGCTGCACCTGTTTGACCGCCATCTTATTACGCTCGGCCACAATTTCGTTGGAGCGTTTTCCTGCGTCCTTCGGGTCAATCTGGCCCGAAGTGCGGGAGCCCTGGTGCTTGATAGCCTCAAGCTGCATTTTCAAGGCTTTGGCCCGCTCACTGGGGAGGATTTCTTCACGCTGGTTGAGATTATCCTCGACCATCTGCGTGATGGCTTCATCGTCTGTCAGGTTTCGGACGATACAGGGCATATCCGCATATCCGGCAAGCTCGCTGGCTTTCTGGCGGCGGTGGCCGGACACGATCTCATAGCCGCCATCCTCACGGGGACGGACGATAGCGGGCTGGGTCACGCCCTTGTCCTTAACGCTGGACACCATAGCCCGCATTTCTTCATCGTCCCGGACTTCAAAGGGATGGTTCTTGAAGGCGTGGAGTTCGTTCAGCTTGATATAGACGATCTGCTCCTTGCCCCGGCGTGGAGCATCCTTCGGTTTTTCGGGTTCCTTCGGAGCGGGAGCGGCCTGTACCGTTGGAGCCGTTTTTTTCTCCGGTTCCTTTTTGACCGCCTTTTCCGTTTTCTGTGCGGGAGCTTTGGATTTCGAGGCTGCGTCCTTGTCCTTATCTGCTTTCGGGGGACGGCCCCGGCGCTTCGGCTGTTCCGGCTCTTTGGGTTTTTCCTCTGCTTTTTTCGGAGCCTCCGGCTGCTTTTCCGGTTTCTCCGCTTTTGCCGGGTCAGGCTTTTCCACGCCGGGAGCTGCCGCTCGTTCCTCGGCTTTCTTTTCCTTCATAATTTCAGCGAAGTTATAGACAGAAACCTGTGGGGTCTTTACCTCTGGTTCCGTCTTTTTTTCCGGCTCCGGGGAAACGGAAACCTTCTCCGACTCTTTTGGGGGATTAGGCGGTGTTTCCTTGCCCGGCCCGCTATCCGTTACCGGCTGTTCCGGCGTTTTTGTGGTTTTATCATCTGCCATAAGCATTTACCTCCTGTTTTTTGGCATGAAAAAAGGGGCTCAACTTTTCAGTCAAGCCCCCGTGGGAAGTTCCTCCTTTCTCCGCCATGATACAAAAATACCGCCCGTAGTCTCGTTTGGGCGGTACTTTGTGTAAGATTGGCAGTCCATTATTAAGTTTTTTATTATGTTCCCTTTGTACACCGTTGCAATCTACATCCCAATAACGGGCCATCAGCCGAAGAAAATCATAGCCATACCCGCTGCGGTTGCCTTCTTCATCCATCACATGATAACCATCCATGGCAAAGAAACCGACTTTGACAGTTTCATGCTGCGAACTGTCCTCGGCTGCATATGCGGTCTGGGGAGAAAATAGCATACACACGCATACAAAAGCCAGTAACACTGCCACATATTTCTTTGCTCTCGAAATCATATTAAATCTCCTTGTCAACCTCCTGGTTTAATAAAATTGCACTGCCGCATCAAATCCATTTGTTACTGTTCAGTGACCTGCGGTTCGGTACCCCCCCCCCACCAGATTTTATGCTTCTGATCGTCTTTTCCAGCACCTTCATCTCAACCGGTTTTGAAATATGTGCATTCATACCGGCTGCCAGAGAATGCTGAACGTCCTCCGAGAATGCATTGGCAGACATTGCAATGATTGGAATTTTCTTTGCTACTTCATGGGAGCTTCTGCGGATTGCCTTCGTTGCATCATAACCATTCATAACAGGCATCTGCACATCCATCAGAATCATGTCATAATCACCTGGAGCAGACTGTTCAAATGCTTCCAAAATCTCTTCGCCATTTTCACAAATGGTACATTCCGCACCTTCAATCTTTAACAGTTCTATCAGGATCTCCGCGTTCAACTCATTATCCTCTGCACACAGGAATTTCATTCCCTGCAGAATATTTCCATCCTGCTCATCTGTTTCTTCTTGTGCCGCCAGAGCAACCGTTCTATCCTCTGCAATTTTCAGATCCAAGAGAACCTCAAAACAGCTTCCCTGTCCCAATTCACTCTCCACATCAATGGTACCTCCCATTGCCTCAACCAGATTCTTAGTAATCGCCATTCCAAGTCCGGTTCCCTGTATTTTATTTGTAAGGGAACTTTCCGCACGGGTAAACGCATCAAAAATTGTATCCTTGAAATCTGCCGACATTCCCATACCATTATCGCTAACTAAGAAACGGTACTTTGCATAGACAGATGACTTTGTCTCACATTCTTCTACAAAGAACTGAATTCCCCCACCTTCCTGGGTATACTTCACTGCATTGGAAAGCAGGTTGCTGAAAATCTGCATCAGGTGAACCTGATCCGCATTCACCCACTCATGCTGAATATTTTCTTTTATGATTGTAAGGGTCTGCTGCTTTTCATATATTTGAGTATGAAATATAGTGTCAAGTTCCTGTACAAGATCCAGAATAGAAAAGTCAGAATACTTGAAGACTGTTTTTCCTGCCTCAATCTTGCTCATATCCAGAACATCATTGATAATTCCTAACAGGTGCTGTGATGAAATGTCTATTTTTTCTGCATACTCTATAACTTTTGCTTTATTACCTGCATCATGTCTGATCAAAGATGTGATACCAATGATTGCATTCATAGGTGTACGAATATCATGTGACATATTAGACAGGAAATCCGTTTTCGCCTTATTTGCATTTTCAGCTGTCTGCAAAGCCTCTGTTGCAACGTTCTTTGCCTTTTTCAGTTTTTGATTGACTACTTCCATTTCCTTCATTGTTTGTAAATGAAGTTCATTATTTCTTTTTTCATATTCTGCTTTTTGATCTGCAAGACTAAGTCTGGAAATACTGTAGAATAATCCGGCAAAAAGTAAAAATATATAACCTGCCATGAGTATTGTTGTAAACAACACCGTTTTCTGGTAATCCCTCAGCACATTGTCAACAACTCCCCTTTCCACAATACATACCAAAATGGTGTTGTTGCTTTCTATCGGGCAATACCCCAGATAATAGGGGTTCTGTTTTCCCAAAAGTGCAACTCCGGATTCTCTGTTATTAAACTTCTTTTTGAACAAATCAGCCTCTTCTTCTGTAATAGCCTGTTCTCCTTTTAAATGTTTTAACAGGGAATAATTACGCAGGTATTTATCACCACTCTGGTTCGTATACGTAATATTTCCGTCATTATCCAGAATGAACAAATATGCTTTCCCGTCATAACCTTTCAGTTTTAACATGGAATCCAGTTTCGAATGATCATACACGCTTCCAATTGCCGTATAAGTTTCCCCATTGATAGTATATTCCTGACATGGAATCGCAACCAGATAACCGTCTTTTTTCTTCTGATCATAATCAACACGCACCAGTTTTCCAATATTGTATCCATTCTTTAAGTCCAGCAGAAATTTACTTGGCATATCAATCCGCATTTTTGTTCCACCTGCTGATATTGCCTGACCATTTTCCCGAAGGAATATAAGTGTACTTTCCGATTCTTTTTCCCATGCTTCAAAGAAACTTTTGTTCATATCCGTTTCAAGAGACAGCTCCCTCTCATGAAGTAAAAATTCCTTAACCAACTGCAGCTGGCTGTAGTACCCACTCACTTGAAGATCATAGGTCTGCTGCATCTGCTCAACAACAGCTCCCATACTGCTTTTTCCATTTTCACTGATATACTTGCTAGACTTACTTATAAGATACTTTATACAAACTACGCTTAAAAGAATAATAAGTAGTATAAGCAACAGCCTTGTTATTTTTTTTCTTTTATTTACCGTTTGTTCTATCTCCACTTTTACTGTTCAACCTCTATATAATCTTCCGGTGCTGACGGCTGCTGTCCTTTTGACATTGCTTCGATCCATGCACTTGATAATGTTGTATCTTTAAGCTGCTCAATCTCACATTTCGGATTTATTTTTTTCAAAACAGACATTGTGGTGTCTGTAAGAAGAATAGAGTATTCCTTTTCTTTGTCTATTTTCTTATCATTAACTGTCAAGTCCTTTAATGAAAATCCACTTTCCGCTTGATTGACGATAATTTTCATACCGGATGCAATTGGTAATTCGTATTTATTGGTTACATAAAAATTCTCATCCGCATCGGCGAAATAATTTTCCACGAGTTCACAAACCTGTTTACCACTAATTTTTGTAAAATATAATGCTGTATCTGAACTCTTTGCTGTCATCATGCCAACCCGGCTATTGGTGCATTCTCCTTTATACATAGAAGAAGTGAAATAATAATATGGTGCCAGAGCCAGCTGTGCATCATTTTCTTCTCTGATCGTAGTTAAAATGGAAGATGCTGAATCACGGCCATTTCTATCGTTCAGTGAAATGGAATATTCATTTTCAAAATTCACCGTTGCTTTTTCTTCCGGAACTTTACGATTCATTACACTGCGCAAAGTATCATAAGCCTGTGTTTCATCCATTTCCCCTGACAGTAATCCGTGAACAGCCTCAAGACTTGCATCAAATGATTTTTGAGCGGAATATCGGATATAAACAGCATTATTTTTAATTTCCTCTTCCAGTCCAGGTACATCCTGCATCATGGTTGGAACATCTGTATTCAATGAAATAACACCGCTTCCATCCGCAATCAGCTTTTGCCCCTCTTCTGAAATCATACAATCCAGCACATCCAGTGCAGTATCCAGTTTCTCCCGGTCTTTTTCCAGGTTTTTGTTAAATGCAATGTTTAATGACGGAGTCATATACACATAGGATTCATCCGATGTCTGTGAAAAGTAAGGAATACGGATCAGCTCCGCATCCATCTGTTTCTGCAGCTGCTGCATAACCGTCGGATGTCCATGAAACATTGCTGATTTTCCCTCGACAAACATCTGGGTTCCTGTATTGATGTCAATATTGATATCTTCTTTGCCAAAATGCGAGTCCTTAAGAAACTGACTGGTTTCTGAAAAAATACGTTTCCATAATGTATCATCAAACTTTACTTCATCCGCTGCAGTCTCTGCACCGTTTCGCCATTCAATACCATCCAGGCTTGTAAACTCACCGATTGCCGCTGCCTGGATGATTTCATTATTAGACCAGTCTTCACCAAGATCCATGGAATACGGTTTTATGCCATTATCATAAAACTGCTGACAGGCCTGTACATATTCCTCATAATTTTCTGGAATCTTTATGCCATACTGATCAAACAGTGTTTTGTTGGCAATGATCGTCTGCGGAATACCACAGATTGGCAGCCACTGGATTTCATCCTCCTCATTCTTATAATATTGCACCGCATAGGAATAATACTTAGAAACAACATCATAAGAAGCAAAATCCATAAGATAAGGCTGTAAGTCCTGTGCATCTGTTCCAGAAAATCGACGTACTGTTATGATATCCGGTAATTCATCATGTTCTTTAAAATAACTGTATAAATCGGTATCATTGTTACCAATAATAAATTCGATATCCTGATCAGGAAACTGTTCATGGATATAGGGTGCAATATTTTTCATCAAACGATTTTCCCACAGATAAACGGTAAGATGCTCATCATTTTTAGATACTTCTTTCTTTGACTGTCCACATCCAGACAAGACAGCAGTTGCTACAAGTACACCTGACACCACCGCTATCAGACAACGTTTTGCCTTTTTCATACTTTCATTTTCCTCATTCTTTCCTATATAAAGTCATTATTGTTACGTCTATGAAATAACACCACAAAAAAGCACTGTCAGACAGACAGTGCACCTCATTTTATGCAACTGGCTGCCATTTTACAGGCCCTGTAGTTTTGCGTCCCAGACTTTCATCTGGTTTGCCGATTTCCTTATTATAGCTTTTAAACTTATGCAAAAAACTGGTTTTATTATACTATAGCGCTCTACTGTACACAAGAAAAACATTACCGTTTTAACGCCTGAAAACAAAAAAAGAACAGTCGATATATATACTCGAACTGTTCTTCTACTTCCGAAGTCCACGAAGCATTGACATTACTGTTTCCTGCTCATTTGCATTCAGATCGTTCCATATCCCTAGAACTTCTTTCTGTTTTTCTGTCAGATTCTCTGAATTACCTTCCTGAAAAAACTGCGATAATGTCACGCCCAAAGCTGCACATATTTTTTCAAGTGTGATCAGCGACGGCAGGTTTTCCTGCGCCATGATCCTTCCCAGTGACGACTGGGAAATTCCCGACAGCTGCGATAATCTGTATTTACTGATATCACGCTTTTCACATAAAGATGTTATTTTATCCGCAATATACTTCTCTACCTGCAAGTAACTATACCTCATTTCCGCTATTACATGTTCTTATTGTACCTGTAATAATGAAAAAATATTAGTAATCAACTTTGCAAGTATTTATCCCCATCATAGGAAGTATACGGATAAAAAAATATAAAGATACTTTCGTTTCCGCAAAAGTCATTTTCGCTTATATCATTTTTATAATAACACAGACAGTTATGTTTGTCACATAAAAGTTTGAAACCCCAAACAAAAAAATAAACCTTCTCATACCGCAAAGCCGCATATCCACGGATAAATCCCCATCCCAGAGGGATCACCCTTCTGATGAATATAAAGGCTATTCGCAGATGGCTACGCAATCTGACATGGATGCCTTTTAACAGAAAGTTCACAGCTCATATAATGACACTATATTGACGTAACATGAGTATGTAAGTATACTGTAAACCATGTGGAAGTTGTGCGTATGTCAGCAACAAATCTGAACATCCGAACGGATAAGGAAACAATTAAAGGATAAATCTGAAAAGCGAATCAGCTGATGGAAAAATGCACGCTCTGCAGATGCGGTATTTACATCAGCCCCTTCCACATATTTCTATGAAATAAAAAGTGGAGTCAAATTGAATGAAAACACAAGCAGACAAGAAGTCAGTCAAAGACATTCAGGAGTTAAAGCAGCGATTTACTAAGTTTTCCATAGGTTTATTTGCAATTTTGACGCTTTCAATCACATTGTTGGCATCAGCATATACATATATTCTGCAAAAATCGTATACAGATATCGCCCTTGAAACGGAACTCAAACGTGATATGGAAAATGCAGATGCAATCCATAAATTGGCAAACAAAAAAATCGGAAGAGAAGAATTTGCCACGCTCCGCCATCAATCTGATGAAAATACAGAAATGTATCACAAGGTTTCCTCGTTTCTAAATGAAATTCGAACGCTGAATTCAACCAGATATTTATACACCGCCACCCGAAATGAAGAAAACAGGCTGATCTATGTGGTGGACGGTCTGGATCCCAACGCAGGAGATGTCAGACATCCGGGAGACTATATTGAGGATGAAATGATTCCGTATATTAACAAGGCTCTTTCAGGAGAAACGGTGTATTCGCAGAACATTGTTGATACGACATGGGGTCCTATTTTCACAGCCTGTTATCCTATAACGGGCGATTCGGATGAAATAGTTGGTGCTTTATGCATTGAAATGGATATGCAGTCTGTGAATGGGCTTGTAGAGCGAACAAGAAGAGCATCCGTTTATGTTGGAACTATGGCAGGATGTGTGCTGTTTTTGCTTTGTGCTGTCTGCTTTATCGGCTACAAAAGAAAAAGAGAAGATGAAATTGAACAGACGATTTTGTTGCGCGAGGCTGCGGAAAAAGCAGAGACCGCAAACAGAGCAAAATCATCCTTCTTACTTAATATGTCACATGATATTCGATCACCTATGAATGCTATTATCGGATTTACGGACATTGCACTGAACCAGACAAATGTATCTGAAATTCACGATAGTCTGCAAAAGGTAAAAATAAGTTCAGAGCATCTGCTGTTGTTATTGAATAATGTACTGGATCTTAGCCGTATCGAGAACGGAAAGGTAAGCTTCTCACCTGAGCCGGAGAATTTGCCTGTCCTAATAGATAATGTGATTGCTATCGTGGATGGACTCCTACTGAATCGTGATTTAACATTTGAGATACATCGCAACATCCCCAAAGAACTTTATGTTCTGACGGATGCAACAAAAATTCGTGAGATATTGACGAATCTTCTGAGCAATTCGGTCAAGTTTACAAAAGATGGCGGAACGATTACTTTTGAAATTAGTATCAAACCGGGCATAGACGAACGGCATATTGTAAGCAGTTATGCGGTAAAAGACAATGGCATTGGTATGAGTGAAGAATTTCAGAAAAGGCTGTTTGAACCCTTTTCACAGGAGGATAACGGCGCACGAACACATTATGCCGGAACGGGGCTTGGAATGGCAATTTCCAAGCAATATGTAGAACTGATGGGCGGTACAATTACGGTTCACAGCAAGAAAGGGTGTGGTTCGTCTTTTACAGTAGAAATTCCTATGGAACTTGCAGACCCAAAACAGATACCTGAGCTGAATCTGATACAGGATGTCAGCCTTAATGGAGTAAAGGTTCTTCTCGCAGAAGATAATGAGCTGAATGCGGAATTGGCAATCACGCTGCTCGAAGAAGCAGGTATGCATGTAACTCGTGCAGTAGACGGACAGGACGCAGTTGCTTGTTTTGCCAACAATCCAGCAGACACATATGATGTGATTCTAATGGATGTCCTGATGCCTAAAATGAATGGGCATCAGGCGGCAAGGGCAATTCGTGCAATGAGCAAGGAGCGCCCAGACGCTGCGAAAATTCCAATCATCGCACAATCTGCAAATGCTTTCAAGGAAGATGTACAGGCATCCTTGGATTCTGGAATGAACGGACACATTTCAAAGCCATTCAATATAGATGCAGTGACCACTGCAATAAAACAAAATATAAAGAGATAGAAGATTGAGCAACAATCCGCTAACTATCAGAGCATCGTTCAAGGTTTATTTGGACGGTGCTTTTTCTATACCCATTTTGCAGAGAGGTGGTGCGCTATTTCATAAAGCAGCAGCCCGCACACCTGGAAGCTTTCGACGAAGCCCTGGTAAAGCGCTGGCTTGAGCGGATCATTGTCTGGGAGGACCACTTCACTGTGGAGCTTAAGTCCGGACTGAACTCTGATAAGGGAAAATACAAGGGCACAGAATCTTTTGACGTATACTCGCAAACCAAGCTATCACTCATTGTCCGAGTGACAGCCTGGTTACTTGCTATCCCTGATACCTTATTCTTTCAACCAACGTTTCCTTTTTCAGATTACTGCTTAAAACGCAGGAAAGCACAATCTGCAAAAGGCTGACCAGCAAAATCATAGCAAGAATTGGTGTAATTGGAACATGATAGACATTCATTCCAAATATCCCATTATGCTTTGCATAGGCAAAGAGCACGTAGCCAAGTGGCAGACCAACGACAAGTGCTACACATATGGTGCCAACCGTAAAAATCAGTCCCTGTAACTGCAGACATAAATTTAATTGTTTATTTGTCATACCCACAGCCTGTAATATACCATATTCCTGCTTTTTTGTCGTAATATTCATGATCATGGTATTCGCCATATTCATAAACCCGATGAGTCCTACAATAGCCATAAACAGATAACAGCCAAGCTTCATCATGCTGCTTGCAAATTCGGCAGATTGTAACTGTGCATGATAGGTATCCATTTTTATATGCGAAGTATTAGAAATCAAAGTATTCAGACTTTGTTCTACAGATGCCACATCTTTTTTATCACAGTCCACCCACAGATAGCCATAGGCTGTTCCTCTCGGATTCATGGAACGATATACACCTTCCGGAATGACAAGATAAGTGTCCGCGCTTACAAAAGATCCTGCAATCTTTCCCTGATAGGTATAGGTTCCACTTCCATTCTCAAAGTCAAATGCAATGGATTCACCCGGAGCATATCCATCTTGTTCCATCCACATCGACCAACCAAAGAAAATTTCACCATTCTTTACCGCCTGATCATAGTCCATAGAGCCAATATCTCCGTCCTGGCGCATAAAATCAAAATCATTTTTACTCACAATATCAGCCGGAAATCTTGTTCCGTTCAGATTTACAGAGACTATCTCTCTCGTCATGACATCTGTCACTCCCGGAATGCTTTTGATTTCTTCAATCAGCGAATCATTCAATGGATTATCCGTCAGAATCGTATCCAGATTATTCTCCGGATATCTTTCATCATACTCAGCAGAATAGTCAAGCTGCAGTTCAAATTGTCCATGATTAACGGAAAGACGTGCTTCATGCTCCGTGTCAATATTTCCCACATAATTAGAGATAATCACAAACAATACGCAAGAAAAACCCATTGTGAGGATAGTACCAATAGTTCTTTTGGGATTACCCGTTACATTTGCCATTGCCATAGAAAACACGGTGACATTTTTTCTGCCATTTCGTTTTCCTTTTTTTTGTGTTTCTGTATTTTCTAAATACCGTGTTGCTTCGATAGGTGAAATCCGTGAAACAATTTTCATTGGTTTACGCAGTGCCAAAGCAACGGTAAGAAATGATACGAAAATACAGAGAAACATAACAGGCAGGGAAAACAGAGGCACCTGCTGATTTTGAACTCCCATAGAGCCAGTTCCGGTTGATACAAGGTTCCCCTGTTCTACCAGCCAGTTAAAACCGCATTTTGCAATCAGAAAGCCAAACAACAGCCCCAGCGGTATCGAAGGAACCGCCAGAAGAATGCCCTCACGAAAGATCAACTGCTTCATCTGCTTTCTGGTTGCACCCAGTGCCTTGATTTTTCCGTACTCCTGAACCTTGTGGACGATCCCGACCTGGAAGATATTATAAATGACCGCAACGGAAAACAGCACGATTCCGAGGATCAGGGTTCCACAAACCACAATCATTTCATAACTCGGCTGCAAGACCCATTGCAAATAGAGATCATTGACTATAACGTTTTTTTCTTCGATCCCACAGGCTGCTGCAATCTGCTTTATAACCGAATCAATATTATTCATAGATACATTTGCAGAATCATTTAAAGTAAAATAAATATTATACTGTCTGTCATTCTCTGCGACGTGCTCATCATAAAACTCCTGTGACCCGAAAGCAACATAAGATGCCTCGATGGTATACTCATCCCGATCATATAGGATTCCACTGACAACAAATTCTTCCGGCTTATATTCTGACTGCATCCCTGCGCGGTAATCCAATGTCACCGTATCCCCGACTTTTACATCACCATACCCCATTGCACGGAAAAATGCTCTTCCTGCGGCAATTTCCTGCATTTTTTCCGGATACTTTCCTTCCTTTAACTCATATTCTTTATTATAGGGAAGCATTTTTTTTACAGTCTCATCCATGCAGACAAACCCGCCTTTTTCATTGCCTTTTATGATACCTTCGGTGCACATAGTGCCTGTAGCATCTATTTCCGCACGGCGGTTTACTTCTTTTAACTGCGATCCGTCTGCGGAAACAAACAGACCATAATTGCTTCCATATGAGCCTGCCGCCTGACTTTTCTGTAAATGAATTACCCCATTTCCCACAGTACTGATGATAACAAGCAGCATCGTAGTCAGACATATGGACATCATGATCAGTATACTTCTTGTCTTGTTCTTTTTGCCATTGCTATGTGCAATCCTGCTTATTGTCTTCATCTGAAATCCACCACCTGTCCATCCTCAATCACCAGAATGTGATCAGCGACCTGTGCGATTTCGTCATCATGGGTAATCATTACAATCGTCTGACCATATTTTTTTGCTGTCATTTTAAGCAGTGCAATCACCTCATCACCGGTCTTAGAATCAAGATTGCCTGTGGGCAGTGTTAAGTTAGTACAAATATAAAAAGGCTACACACTGACTGTGTACCCCTCTGCAACGAACCCCAGCAAGCCTGCTGCCTGCCGGGGTTTTGTTATTCTCCCATATTGTCTGGCACGTCTTCTTCCGTGACCGTTCTTTCTCTTGCAATCAGCTTCAACGGCAAAAACGGACATTTTCTGTATGTTTCGTACTTGTCACCCTCTCTGCACATGAAGCAATTTGACCGCACGCAGTTTTTATTTGCAAATTCTGCCGCCGCTTCTTTGTTTATCATTCAATGCCCCATTCCTCCCGGCAAGCCTACCACCTGCCGGGAATGTCTTTTTACATTCTGCCTACAAATTCCAGTGTCTTTGTCTGGCGGTCAGCATAGAACAGCTTTTCTGCTGTTGCTGCTTCTGTGAAGCCGTCCTGCTGTAAAGTGTTCGTGTTAATCTGCGTGTCATACTGTGTAATCACAATCTTGCTTTTTGTTCCCTCTGTAATTCTCCACGCTGTCACTACGTTCTTGCCGCCTGCGAACAGGTTTCTAAATTCTTCCTCTGAAAAACCCTGCTTAAATTCTGTGAACGCTGCTGCCTTGATTTTGTTTAATGCTTTCTTTGTCATTTCTGCCATTTTGATTTCCTCCGTATTGAATTGTATTGACTTTTTGTGTTAAGCACTATTGCTTTAACTGCCTTTATTATATACTTACGGAAGTATATTGTCAATAGTTTTTTTAATTATTTTCCATTTATTGTCATTCTAACAGTTTTATTGCACTTCCTGCATTTCTGTATTGGTCTTGTTTTCACCTCTCCAAACGGTTTGCAGTACCCCGTTTTGCATACCGGGCATACATAGTAATTATGAATTATGCAGCACCGCTTTTCTTCCACGCTACTTCCTCCCCAGTTCTGAATTTATAATGTCAATCACATTATTATACATGAGGTCCATTCCATTTCTGAAATGCTTTTCTTCTTTGTATAGTCCACACCCTTTTAAATCTGTGTAGGCGTTTTCAACCTGTCTTTTCACGTTTTCCAGTGTTCCCGGCTTCCATTCTTCGCCCAGCACCTCTGCTCCTGCTGCCATTGCCGCTTCTCTGGCTTCTTTCTTCTGCTCCTCCAATGTCTTTGGTGGTTCCATAATATCTTTCATTCTATATTCCATAGACTATTCCCCCTTTCTGTTGTGTCTTCCTTGTGTAGTGGTGGCAATGGTGGCACGGTGCTTCTGCGTCATTATAATATAGGCACTTTTCGTCTGTATAATATATACAGTCCGAGCCGTCCCAGCCATGCAAAAAGCCCGTTTCAAATTCCTGTTCTTTTACTCTTTCTGCCACGTCAATTCCTCCCCGGTGTCCCGCTTGTATTTCTCTTTCACCGCTTCCACAACATAGTTGTTCTGGGAAGAATAGCCCTGCGCCTTTGCTATTTCTTTGATACGGGCTTTCATACCCTTTGGCACCGCAAGTTCCATGCGGTCATAATTGCTATCACGGTATTTATTCTTTGCTACCGTCGCCGCAGGTCCTCTTGGTATATATTTCTTTTCTGTTGTATCTGGCATTGTCTGCACCTCCTGTTGTTTTATTCAGTATATCACACTTTGTTTTCTTACGGAAGTATACATTTTATACAATCTTACGGAAGTATATTTGTTTATTCTGCCCATTGCTTTTATACTTCCGTAAGTATATAATAAAGACAGTTAAAGAAATCAAGCACATGGAGGGCAAACGATATGGGAAAAATTATTTACATGGAAGATAGAATAAACGGGCTTCACTGCTACACCCCGGAAATGGGACAGCGCAAGCCGGAAGTCAAAATGGAAGCCAGCCTTGCATATTATGGCAAACACTACTTTGTTGATACCCCGCTTGAATTAAAAGGCAGGGGCATAACGGAAGTTGAAGCCCACTGGGTTGACGGCTGCCAGAAGAAAATTGAGAACTGGCGCAGCTACCGTGTCACAAAGGCAGCTTTTGAAAAGCTGAAAGCGCAATATCCAATTTCAATGGAATGTTATCTTGATTAACAATAGCACGGGCGGCGCTGCTGCCGCCCAGAAAGAATGGTGATGATATGAAAAAGTTAAAATGGACGCTCAATGATATTTCTTTCAACCGCAGCAATTACAGACCTGTTATTGCCCGGTTTGACAACTCTAAACACTGGCTGGGTATTCCCTCCATGACAACTACCTCAAGCGCACGGGCAATGTTCCGGGAACTCGCCAACGCATACGGTGCAACCTCCGTTGAATTAAAATACTTTTATGATGATATGGACCAGCAGACCGAAACCGACGTTGTGGACTTCCTCAAACTCTCTGCCGGGTACAAATTCAGAAATGAATTGCATGTGCCAGCCGGAACCCGCCGCAAATTTGTTGAGTATGAAGAAAAAGAAATTTTTGAAATGAGGTGATTGTATATGGGAAAATCTTATAATAGACGCTTTAGAAAGAATGGTCTTTCATTCATGGTGCAGGACACGCACCCGGCAGACCGTAAAAGTGATAATGATAAATACTATCTGACAGTAAATAAGGACGGTATATACAAAATTGTGTATGATAGTATCACATGGGAAATTCCAAAGTTTCCAACCATACACGCAGCGCAGTTCTGGGCGCTGACCAGTTCCGATTTTATCGGCACAATGTAAATGACGCTGTATTTGCCCCGTAAACGTAAAAAAGACCGCAGGTGGTGTATTTCTCCACTTGCGGTCTTTCTGCTTTATTCTGGCTTATTCTGTGCGACGCTGGCGGTATTATTTGAGGTCTGCCAGTGTGTTTCCTTTTTCATCAACAATCTTTGTGACTGCCGCCGCCATTTTCTCTGCTTCCTCTTTCGGAATACAACCAGTGATATTTCCGGCAGCGTCATAAATGTTCACTGTTCCGTCTGCGTTCACCTCTGTTGCTCCCTCCGGCACGTTGTCTGTTGCAACTGCCACTTTCTCTGTGTTAATCACAACCGTTGCTGCCGGAACTGCTGCGACTGCTGCCAGTGGCTCTGCTGTTGCGCTCTCTTTTTCTCCGGCTTTTATTGCATTGTATGCAGTCTGGGCAATGGCTTTCAGCTGTTCTTCCGTGACATTCAGCCCGGCTTCATCAGCAATCTTTTTCAGCTGCTCTACAACTGCTGCCATTTTTTCTTCCCCGGTCTGACCCTTTTTGAACTCTTTTGCCCATTCCACAAACTGTGTTGCCCATTCAGACAGTGACGCCAGCTTGTCCGTCACGGTCTTTGGAATGTTCGGAAATACATATTTTCCAAGCAGGAACGCACCCAGCGTCACGCCAAAATATACAGCTGCATAAATAACATTATCCATTTTCTTTTCCTCCCGTGATTATGCAGGCAATTTCAATGTCTGCCCAGCGTAAATTGTGTTACTTGAAAGACCGTTCATGGTCTTAATTTCATTGTATCTGCTGCCGTCGCCCAGCTGCTTTGCTGCAATAGCCCAAAGGCTGTCACCAGCTTTCACGGTGTATGTACGCACGCCGCTTCCCGGAATTTTGATTTTCTGACCCACGCTAATGACGTTAGGGTTTGCAATGCCGTTGTAGCTTGCTAACTTCTGGTAGGTTGTACCATACTTTGCAGCAATACCAGAAAGCGTGTCACCACTCTGCACGGTGTAAACCTGTTCCCCGGTTGCTCCCTGTGCTGGCTGCGCTGGTGTCGCAGGCTTTGCAGGTGTGCTGCTGGCTGTCGCTTTCTTTGAGAAGTCCGGCACGCCAAATCCTCTGATATAGCGCCCGTTGACTTCCAGCGTTCTTCTACCAACTGCATTGGACTTGTTGCCCTCGATAACAGTGATAGTGTGACCGTTGCAGCTTTCTACAATGCCCACATGGTCTGCGCTTCCTGTGCAGTCACCAACGCCGTTGTCGTCCCAGTCATAATAGATGTAGTCGCCCAGTTCCGGCACCTTTGCGTCATTCTCACACCAGCGCCCCATATTCTGCCACAATTTAATCTGGGCGTCGCAGCCGCACTCCGTAGGAATAATGTCTGTGTAGCCAGCTTCAATGGCAATCTTTGAACCAAAGGTTGCGCACCATGCGTCCGTATACTTCACCGCATACCCTCTGGCAAGTGGTTTGTGCCTGTTGTAGTCGTCAATGATTGCATGGTGTGCCGCCGTGCCCCCTTTTACTCCCACATAGGCTGCTGCTCTCGCAGCAAATTTCTTTCTTACTTCTGATACATTCATATTGCTTGTACCTCCATTCTCTTTATTGCTAACGGCTCTTGCTGCGTACTGGTCAAAATACTTCTGCCCGTATTCTGCACGCTTTGCCTTTACCGTGTCGCTCTGGTCTGCCGGGCGTTCAAACTGTGTCAAAACTGCATTGGAAGCAGCCGCCACGGTCTGCGCCGTCTTTAATACTGACAATGTGGCTTTGTAGCCCTCTGTCAATTCTTTCATAAGGAACCCCAGTTGCATTTCCATGTCACCAATAGACTTCCCGGCTGCTTTTGCATATTCCAGCAAGGCGGCTTTTCTGGTGTGATATGTCCACTGTGCCAGCCCGTAGCCTGCGGCGTCCTTTGCAAAATTCGTATAGCTGCCGTTGTCCACCGCCGCCGTGTAGCTTGCGTCCGTGTGTCCCAGCTTCTTTTCATAGCTGTTCTGCAAATTCTGCGGGTTCAACCCACTTTCCGCAAACAAGTTCCCCATTAGTCCGGCTGTCCCGCAATCGGACAGCCCATTTGATTTTAAAAAGTTCCAAATCTTTTCAGCTGTTGTGTTTCCTGCAAGTCCCATGTCCTGCACCTCTCTTTCTTTACTGCGTCATGCTTGAAAAATCAGACAGCGTGCCGGACAACTCCGGGTATGCTGCCTTGATTTTCAGCAGGTTTTCTGCCTTTGCTTTCCAGCAGTAGAAAGCTACTGCGGCAGCAGTTACCCCGCCAACAAAGGTCAGTAAAACGGATAGCTGGTAAAAATCTTTTGCCACCACAACCCACACACCCACGCCAAACGCTATGTAGTAGGTTGCCAGAATGGAAAAGATAATGATTTTTGTTGCCCCGGTCTTGCGCTCTGGGTGTTCCTGCAATTCCTCTTTTCTTTTCTTTCGCAAGCGTCTGAAATGCGGTAAATTGCATAAAAAAAGCACTGCAAATGCCAGTGCAAAACCGATAATGAAAAATATTAAACTTTTCATGCTGCTTTTCTTGTACCTCCTGTTATGTTTCTTCCGGCTCTGTCTTTATCAAAGCAAAGTCGTTTGTGCGCATACACTCTTTGTAAATTTCCAGAATATATTCATGCGCAACGTCAACCTGTCCATTGGTCAACTTGTGGTCCTTGATGTACTTGTCATACTTTGCAAGTATATCAATGATGTGGTCGAACTCCTCTTTTGTGTGTCGCCTATGATTTATGCAACTGCTCTGAAATTCCAGAATTTCCATGCGCCAGCTGTCAACCTTATGGTCTGTAAAATCCTTTTGCAGCTGGTCCAGTTGCTCTTTCATGTCGTGGTTCATCAAATTTCCCAGCTGTTTGATTAACCAGCGCACGGGCTGCACTTTAATTCCCGGCGTGAGGTCAATAACAATTCCAATCCCCGCAAGCCACACAATAGCTTTCTGTACCACTTCCCAGACGTCCGCTGGGTTAAGCGTCTGCATTGCTTCCACTGTCCGTCACCTCCTTTTTCTCCGGCTGCTGTCTGATATAATCATCAGTGCTGCCGTAATATCCGCAGAATAGACCGCATTTGCTGGTTGGCTTCTTCTCCGGCTCTGGATATGGCTTGCCCATTTCTTGCAAGTACAGTTCGTTTAGGCTCTGGCGCATACCGTAACTGTTGAAGTGCTGCAATATGCCCCGGTATGAAGCAACGGACCTATCCAGTGTATCTTTGTCAATCTCTCCGGCGTGATATGCTGCAAACATATATTTCAATCTACGTTTTAGCTTCTTTGCCGTCTTCTTGCGCAATTTTACGTGTGTTGACCAAATACGGAAGCCCACAAACTCAATACCCATGCTGGTTGGTCTTATGCAGGTTTTCTTGTTAAGCTGTAAATGCAGCTTGTTTCCCAGAAAGTCCGCAATCTTATTCTTTATCTTTTCCAGATACTTTTTGTCTGGGTGTAAAATTATAATGTCGTCCATATAGCGTATGTAATAATGCAGGTGCAGTTTGTGTTTGCAGAACTGGTCAAGTTCGTTCAAATACAAATTCGCAAACATTTGTGAAGTCAGATTGCCAATAGGCAGCCCAACTTCTCCCAGCAATTCATCAAACGCCACGTCGCCAATGTCGGCACCCAGCGGCAGACCAAAGTTTGTGTCTTCGCAGTTTATTATTACTGACAAGACGTGCAACAAATCTTTATCAGCAATCTTCTTCCGCAAAATGTCCATCAATACTTCATGGTCTATTCTGTAAAAATACTTTGCAATATCCAGTTTCAAATAATAGAAACGCTGCGGTTTCCGGTCAGTCTGTTTCAACCAATCATGCAGGCGGTTGACTGCTTTGTGTGTTCCCCTGCCTACTCTGCAAGCGTAGCTGTCAGAAATGAACTGCTTTTCAAAATATGGGTTCAGCTGGCTATATATAGCGTGCTGCGCCACACGGTCTTTGAATGTTAGTGACATAATCATACGCTTTTTCGGCTCATAAACATAAAATATGTTGTAGCGTCCCACGGTGTATGTCTGCCAGATAAATTCATTCTGTAATTCAATCAGATTTTCTTCTAACTTATCCGTGTACGCCATTACATCTGGTCTGTACCGTTTGCACTTTATCCCGGCTTTGTACGCATTGAAAAGATTTTCAAAGTCGTAAATCATAGGGAAAATGTTTTTGATTTTGTGCAATTTCTTTTCCCTCCTGTTGTTAAAATCTGCCGTACAAATCAAATTGCGGTTCTTACGCAACTCAAACGTGATATATACATTCAGCGCCAGTCTTCCCGGCTCTGACTTTCAGCCCTGCGGCTTACTAACTATCTTTACGGCTATTCAATCTTTTTCCTACGGCTCCCGGCTGGCAGCCTTTGGAATGGAAATAAACCCCTTTAACCCAAGCGCACTGGACGTGTCCACTTGTGGGCACGACTGCTGGCAGAAATGGGGTGAAGCGGAACGCAACGACACATTGTTGTTGACGTTAGAACGGGCGTTGTTCAAGTTCAGCGCACCAGCGCCACCGTTGGAAGTGTTGTTGAAACTCGAACCCCGGATAGGCACGGCAAGTCCTCTATTAACGGCTTATTCCCATAATATAAAAAGCAGGTGTTACCCTGTCTTTTACCAGTCTTATTTTGCAGCACTCCCATTCCCGGAAGTGCTGCCGTTCAGTGATTTATAATAGCCGCCCACCATGCAGCCTATTTCATTGATATATCTTGCCATCATTTCATATTTCTTCATTGGCAGACACGGTTTGCCGCTACGTGTGTATTTTGTACTCGCCGCAAGTCTTATCAAATGCCGCAGCACATCAACTTTCGTGTCCAGTTCTCCAAGTGTCGTTTTCTTATAGTGCTTGTTTTCAAGCATTATGACCAATTCCAAAATATCCAGCATGGTTCCGTCTATCTTCTGTGCAAGCCCTCTTTTTGCTCTGGGAAATTCTTCAAGTTGTGGTCCTGCATATTCCAGCATTTCCCACACTTTATTTTTCATTTTGAAGTCTTCCTGTGTGGCGTTATCTCGCACATTGTCCAGCTGCGGCGGTCTTTCTTCTGTTGTGTTTTCCGGCATTTCTTAAACCACCTTTATTGTATTTTTGTAGTATGGGGCTTACTGCCGTAAGCCCCGCAGTTTATCAGTTCCCAGTTTCCAGTTATTCATATAAAGCGGAACGCAACGACACATTGCTGATGACGATAGAACGGGCGCTGCCCAAGTTCAGCGCACCAGCGCCACCGTGGGAAGTGTTGTGGAAACTCGAACCCCGGACAGGCAGTCTTTCGCCGTTATTTCTTGCCCAAAATCTGCCCGGCGTCGTCTGTCCTGCGTCTGGATATAAGCCCGACGCAATCAAAATTTGCGGAATGGTTACGCCGCTTACTGCCTTTGTGTCTTTGAATGGCACGCTTGTGTCGTTGCTGTCTGTTGTCTGTGTTGTGACACTTGTGTTGATACGCAGTGTTGCGTCACTCGCACTGGTTCTGTCAATCTTTAACGTTCCAACTGTTCCCGGTGCTACCAGTGAACCGTCCGGCTTAATTGCTTTCCATTCGGTACTATTTGCGCCCATGTTGCAGTCAGACTTCATGGCGTTTCCGTATGGGATAATCTGAATTTCACCATCTACAATGCGCATACCAGATACCCACTCCCAGCAGTTGCCGCAAAGGTCGGCAATTCCAGCCGGGCTTCCATCATGGTTCCATGTTACCGGACCAGAACCCGTTGCAGTTCTGCCGCCGCCATGTGAACCGTCAACGTATGTATTTACGCCCTTTTCATACGCTTTTTCATAGCTTCTATCCCAGTTTGTATTGCCCCGTGGTGTAAATCCATTCTTCATGCACCAAAGATTGATAGCGGCAAAAACGCCGTTCTGGTTAAGGTGCCAGCCCTCACCCTTTCTGCGGCACACTGCAAGTGCTGTGTCAAAGTCAATGTATGCTTTAGGGTCTTTCATTGGCAGTGAATATGCACGGTCATTGACTACCACGTTAATATACTTTGATACCCAGATAACTTCTTTTTCTACCCCGTCCACAATCCACCACGGCAATGTTTCCTGTGTTCCTCCGGTGATAATGTCGGAATACTTCATTTTTGGAATACCCACCATAATTGACGGCATACCCAAATCATCAAACTTTACTGCATTGTTGCCCCCAAAGGAAGCAACCGCCATTGCTAAATCATCAAAATTAGACATAATTCTTTATACCTCCAATCCCCAAAGAATAAGCGTGCAAAGTGACATATCAAACGGGATAGGCATTGGAACTTCTTTCGGTTCTCCGTTTTCGTCCTCTCCGTCTTCGATAACATCATAGCGTCTGGCAGGAATAACAATCTGCGCAGCGTACTTCTGCGCACGTCCTCCGGTTCCAATCACCACGCCGTCTTCTTCGTCAATGCAAATGTCCAGTGATACTTCAAAATCTCTTTCACGGCTGGCAAGATTGATTGTTAATTCATCATCACCAAACGTGATTTTTTTACTGCCGGACAGTGCATATTCAATATGTGTGCCCGGTGTTTTTTCAACTACATTGATTTTATTAGTAGCCATAATATTTTCTACCTCCATTCTGGTTCTTTACTACCTCATTGCTTCTGGCTGCGATAACTTCCGCAGCTTCCCTCTGGGCTGCTGTTTCTCTGCCCTGCACGCCAAAAGAACGCAAGACAGCTTCTTCATGCTGTCTGCGTTCCTCTGTCTTAATAATTACGCCTGCCATTAGTAAAACCCGCCTTTCACATAGATTTTCACCGTCACGCTGGTTGCGCTGCCAGTGTGTGCGATTTTGAAACCATTTAACAGTTTTTCAGTAATAACAATGTCACCCGGAAAACCGCCCGTGTACTCCACAACTTCCGTTTCCACGGTGTAGTCCATGTGGTTCCTTTCAGTCTTCAGTGCAACTGCCTGTTTGGAATTGTTGAACGGGTACTGCTGCGTATTTTTCAGTGTCACCGTTTTTGTTTCTCCCTGCAAGTCAGCTGTTGCCTGCTGCTGGTGGATTGTTGCCAGTGCCAGAAGCGCCGCTGTTTCCGTCGCATTTGAAATTCCCTCCTCCATGTGATTGAAGTTGGTTGCGTTCTGCGGCGTTCCCTGCTGAATAATTTCACCCTCAACGGGTGTATGCGTTATTGTCCCGTCGTCATTTCTGCTTTCGGTGTATCTGTCTTCAAATTCTGTTACATGGTCCTGCCACAATTTAGGTTCGTACATCTGTTACACCTCCTTTTCTACAAAGTCAAATGTAAAGCGGTATAACACGCCCTCTTGTACGTTGTTCAAGGGAATGTTTACCGCTTTATCTGCCCACAACTTATTATTCTTGTTGTAAAGCTGCACCCGCTGCACCGTAGCGGTTCCGCTTACCTGCGGGGTAATCTGCACATATACAGCCACCCTGCCGTCTTTCAGACGTTCCCTGCGGTGTATCACCTTTTTTTCGGAAACGCCGTTGACCGTTACTTTCGCATAGGCAATGATATTGTCAATGAAATCTTTAAAATCATTGATTGCGTCCGTTGTCAACATGGTCTTCACCTCCTTTTATAGCTTCCGGGTGCTTCCGCACGGCTTGACGCCGTATGAATACCCCATTGCTTGCGTACTGCTGCCCACGGTGCCGCCCTCTGTCCTCTGCACCGTGCTTCTTTCCGGGACGGTCCCGGCTGCTGGGGTTGTGAAGTGGTATGCTTCCGCTGTGTCGCCCATTGTGACCGCTGCCCCGTCCGTCTGCCCTCTGGTGTTCCTCTGCGGGCTTTCTCCGGCTCTTATGCGTCCGGCTGGTGTATTTGTATACCCAAACGCATTTAACGCCGTTTCTGCGTCAATATGCGTTGTCTGATTGGCAAATATCGTGTTTCTGTACGGTTTTGTACCTGCTGCTGGGGCGTTGAATATGAACCCGGCTGCTTCTGTCCCCACGACAAATGTTCCGGCACCGATACCGCCCCTTGTGTTCCTCTGCGGGTGCGTTCCGGCTTTCAGTCTGCCTGTCAGCGGTGTTTTATATCTGAAATATTCACCGTGGGTGTATATTACCCCGTGGACCTGCCCTTGATATGTCAGTTCGTCCATGTGCGCTGACAGCCTTTTATACATCTTTACCGCCCGGATAATAGCTGCATAGTCTGCCGTGATTTTCTGGTTTGTTACATCTAAAATAATGTGAAAGTGTCCGGGTTCTCCCTCATACTGGAACCATTCTTCCACTTCACTTTCTGGAAATAGGCTGCCCAGTGCTGTTTCAATGGCGTACTTTGTCCCCATTTTTTTGTGAACCTTGACGCTGTTTTTCACTAAGTCCCGTTTTGCTTCCAGTGGGTAGTTATAGTCGTACCAGTCAACGTGCAGGTCATACGCCAGAATGTCCACCAGTTCTTCCGGCAGTTCGTCAAACCGGGAATATATCAAAACGCTGTTCATTATCCCGGAAGTGTCCAGAAGTGCTGCTGCCGTGGCGTTTGCCAGTGCAACCATTTTAGGGTCTTTCTTTAATGCTTCCGGCAAACATTCTGAATAGTCGGCATTGTAAATTGTTTTAGACATTCTCAATACCTCCATTCAGAACCGTTGTGTTTCCCAACTTTGCAACCTTTATGTCTTCAACCACCGTGAAAACAGGCTTGCGAACTTCGACACGTTTCACGCCTGCTTCCATTAGTCGTGCCGTAAGGTATGACGGGTTAATGTCCCGCCCCATTTTGCTTGTTTGCCACGTCTTGTAATCTTCTACCGCCTGCCGTGCTGCCGCTTCAATAATCGTTGCGCTGGCTGCGTCTGGCTGCGGAATATAAAAGGTCACATCAATGTCAAACGGCACTGTTTCCGGCACCGATACGGTCACGGTGTCTGTCAATGGTCGGACGTCAGAAGCGTTCAACGCTGTTTCAATCTCTTTCAGTACCGCTTCCGTTGCCTGCGCTCCATTCTGTAAAAGCACCCGGACGTCTACCACGCAAGGTTCCGGGCTTGTCACCGCCACGTCTGCAACTGCTGGGGACACCGACTTTGTGAAGTAAATATAACCATTTACGGGACCTGCTGTGCTGAAACTCTCCATACTCTCCCGCATACGCTCATAATAACTGTCGTCGTCTTCTTCCTCTGCACCGCCGCTGGTTGCTGTGATATTCTCTGCTTTCTGGTAGTAGTCGTATAGGTCCACAATTTCTTTGACCTGCCCTGCTGCCAGATTGTTTCCAACTGTCCCAGCTGTTGTGCAGACGCCCTCAACGTCCCCGTATGTCTGCCCGGCTTTGATTTCAAGAATTTCTTTCGTTTCGAACAATATTGCGCCGTCAAAGGAAATTCTTGTGCCCGCCGGGATAATTACTGATTGTGTCTGCGCCTGCGATATGTAGAAGCGGAACATTGCAGACGCCGGACTTGCTGGCAGCCTTTCCAAATCCTTGAACAGTTCTGCCAGACTGTCCAAGTATTCACCGTCCGCATAGCGTGGCACGTTCTTTTTTGCAGTTTCGTTGATAATGACACGCTGCTGCACAATGATATTTGCCACCCATGAAATAAACAGCCTTTCTGGTGACGCCGGGTAAACTTTGTAATGCTCACGCCCCGGCACCTGCTGCACCATGTTTTCATATAGTGCAATCAGATTGCTTTCTATCGTTTCTGTGTCTGTTTCCACAAACTCAATGTCTGGGTATTTTCTGTCACTCATTGTCTGTTCTCACCTCCTCCAAATAGATTATAGGAACTGTACGCCCTGTTCCTGCGTCGTGGTCAAATGTAATGTCTGAAACCACCGCCCGTGGTTCAAATTGTTCTATCTGGTCATACAGATAGCCAACCAGTATACTTTCAACTACTGGCTGCGGTCTGCCATATAAGCTGCCCGGCAATCCAAAGTCACGGAACATGGGGCATGACCCTTGCACTGTGTCCAGAATAACTGCAATATTCTGTATTACGGCTTGATGTTCATTTGCTGGCGCAAGGTCAATTTCTTTCAGCAATGAGCCGTCACCTCTTATTACGTCCATGCCTTTTCACCTCTTTGGATATTCTTTCAAGGTCACATCTGCCGTGGCAGCCCAGCAGTTACCTTTATTGTCGTAGCGTTTCAATGTGCTGCTGACTCCCGTTATTACCCACTTATATGACCCGTACTTTTTCCCGCCTAAAATCAAGTAGTTTACTTCACCGTTGCTACACATTTTGTTTAGCTTTTTAATTTCATTCAGCGGGTTTGTTCCGTGAAATACACTGAACGCCATTTTGAAACTGATTGTGTCCGGCTCTGGTCCCAGAAATTCCAGCACATCACGTTTTATATGTCTGTCATGCGTTGCGTACTTTGCAGACACTTTCCAGCTGATTTCATCAAACGTGCGCACCGTCTTTTCTGATACCGAAAAAGCCAGCTTTCCAAAGCTGCCTATCTTCGCCATGCGTTACACCTCCCCCACAATGAAGCCGTCACCGTCACCGTCTGGAAGCATAATACAAAGAACCATGTCGTTGACGTCCGGCACCCATGCAGAAACAAAGGCTTCGTGGTAGTGGCTCACTTTCTTTTTCAGTTCGCCGCCGTAGTCATATTGCAATTCTGTTTTTGCTGTCTGCCCCTCTGTTCCGCTTTCCATTGCTGGTATGACGTACACCGGGCGTTTGATAATGTGCAGGTCGCCGGAAGTTATGCCGCCTTTGTCCTTGAACTTCACACGGGCTGTCATTTTTTCCGCACTCACACTTTGCACCGTGCCAATGCGTATGGCGTTTTTAAGTTCTGTCATGTCTGCCATTTAGTAGCCCTCCAATACCTGTTTTAATTCAATTTGCGTTGTATAACCTCCCGTCAGCTTGTGCGTTGCTTTCGTGATTTTATACTTGCGGTCGAACTTCTGAAACCCTTTCAACCGAACCGTTGCGCCCGCCACCAGCTGCACGTCACCAAGCATGGTGAAACTGGCTGTATACTGCTGTGTATTCTTTTCACGCAGCCGCTTTTTCGCCAGTTCGTGCGCTTCACTGGTGCTGTTCACCTTTTCGTTGATTTCAAGCACCTGCCCGGTTCCCTCTGTACTGTCCGGGGTGTATGTACTTTCTATCGTTTCCTTGCTGTCCGGGTCAGTATACGAAACATGGCAGCTGGTGTATGCTGTATCATGCAGGCTGGTTCCCAGCTTGTATGACAAATAATCACCGCTGCCATATTTTATGGTTTTTATAGGTGGCTTGCTGTCGTATTCTTCGGCGTCATAAATAACCACGTTCATTGTGGTTACTTTCAACGCCAGCCCAGCCGCCTTGCATAGCTTCTGCAAAAATACAATGTCTGACTGCTGCACCTGTTCTTTTCGCTTATATTTCGGGTTTGACCCAGCAAGGTACATCAGTTTTAAACGGCTTTCTTTCGCTATCTGCTCCGCAATCACTTTCAGTGTCGTGTTTTCCCATGCTTTTGACTTTCTCGCAACCCTCATGGTTGAGGTGTACGGAATTGACGTGCCTTTTAATGTGATTTTGGTTGGCGGTCCGCTGGCGTCTACGCTGTCCAGTTCAAAGGTTCCGCAATTCAAATGCACATCTTTTCCGTTGTCATGCCAGTTTTTCTGCACAATAGTTGCCGTTATCAATTTAGGGTCTGACACCTTTTTTGTGGTTTCTTTTGTTTCTGAAACCGTCTGAGTTGCTGTCCCGCCTGTCGTGATTTTAAATACCTGCCCCGGATATATCAAATTGGGGTTCTTGATATTGTTTTCACTGGCAATCTGCGGGTATTTCGTGCCGCTTCCCAGATACTTTTTGGCAATAGCCCAAAGGGTATCACCTTTTTTAACTACATAATTGACGACGCTTGCAGCTTCCACCTGCTTTTGTACCGTCGTTGAAGTCTTAACAAATGTCGGTTTTACTTCCAGCCAGCTTCCCAGCCACTTACTTTCTCTATCATCAAACGCAAGCTGCAAATCGTCTGCGTTGTCTTCTTCTTCATCAGTGAAAGTAAGGCTGCTTAAATATTTGTTGATGTCTGCCGGGACAGAAACATTTTCAAATTTCAGTTTCAATTCCACCCGGCGTGCCAAGTTCTTTGCACTCATTCTATGTCAGCAGCCCCCTTTTCCACGGTGGCAGTTCCAAGTCTTCTTCGTCTTCCACCTCCGGGATTGTTAAAACAACCCCGGCTGGGAAAACGTAGGTGCTGGCATATTTGACATTGGCTTTCATCAGCTTATCTGTATGCAGAACGCTTCCCATTTCGTTGTATGCGATTTTGTCCCACATATCCCCAGATATTGTGGTGTAGCTTTTAGTCATATTTCTGCCGCCTTTCTTTGTCTTCTTTTTCGTCCAGCAATTCTTCAACGTCACGCAGCAGCCGTTTGTTGTTTTCTTCCAGCTTTGCGTCTAAGTCTTCCGGCTTATCTCCGTTTACCACGATTGTTGGATTATTGTTGATAGTTACATTCTTTGCACCGCCGCCGTTGTTGCCTGCTCCTGCTGTCACCTCCGGCGCTGTATTGTAATTATTTACCGTCTGCGCTGTTGTGGTCGGTGCTGTTGTTGGCGCTACCGCTGCCGCTGTTGTGGCTGCCGTATTCTGTGCCGCCATGATACTTCTTGTCTGGCTGGCAGTAAACACCGTGCGCCCCGGTGCGTTTGTGATTAACTCTGGTCCAGCTTCGCCCGCTATGAATGTATCTGGGGTATTGCTTGAACCTTTCGCCAGCATAGGTATTTCAGATATGTTTATACCTTTTCCACCTACGCCCGGCACCCAGTCTGGCACTTTTACTTTGTTCAATCCACGAATAACCGTGTTGACCGCAGATATAATGCCGTTAATTGCACCCGTACACACTGACTTGATAGCCTGCCAAATTCCAGAAAAAATGGACTTTATGCCCTCCCAAGCCTGCCGCCAGTTCCCGGAAAAGACGCCAGTTATAAAAGTGATAATTCCATTCAGCACGGTTACAATTCCAGAAATCACGCCGGAAATTGCTTGAACTCCGCTTTGAACGATAGCTTGAATTGTCGGCATTACAAATTGTACCGCCGCTAAAATTCCTTGAATTATCGGACTGACAATATTCCAGATAGTTGATAAAGCGGTTTGAATGGCTGGAAGCAGTGTTTGCAGTACGTTTTGTACGACTGGTAAAATTGCTTGTATTGCGTCTGAAATTGCCGGAAGAACCGTGCTGCAAATAAAGCTGAACAGTTCTGAAATAATCGGTAAAACGTAAGTTGAAATAAACGTGATTATTTCGCTTATAATTGGCATAAGCCCAGCAATAAAGCTGCCTATCACCGGGATAATTGCCCCGATAAAATCCGCAACGCTTTGTATAATTTGCATGATTGTTGGGGCTGCCGCTTGAATAAAGCTAACAATCCCCGGTATCACTTGTGTTGTGATTACCTGCAATACCTGTTCTGCTACTGGCACAACATTTGCCGTTATGAAGCCCACAACCTCTGAAACTGCGTTCTTTACTGTTCCCAGCACATTTACAAACGTGTCAAAGACTGCTGCCCCTTTATCTCCGAACAGTTCTTGTATTTTGTCACGGGCTGCGCCTATGTTCTCACCAGAAAACACATTTTTTATTGTGTTTCCTACGTTTGTTATAACCGCAACGATTTTGTCAAATACCGCCAGTGCTTCATCACCAAAAGTGCGCTGAATGAAACTGCGTATTTCTTCAAGGTGTGTTTGTACCAGCTTAATGACCGTGATAATTGTTGTGATAACGCCCACAACTGGCAATATCTTTCCTGCGATACCTCCCAGCGGTCCTAGTGCTGTTTTGGCAAGGTTTCCGAGCGGTCCCAGAACTGTTTTGACTGCGTTTCCGAGCGGTGCAATCAGTGTTGTTGCCTTACTGAAAGCCCCGGTAATTCCTCTTGTTATCAGACCGCCTATTTTCCCAAGCGGGCTGTTTGCAATCGCAGTTCCTACGGTTCCAAGTATCGGACCCAGTTTGCCGCCAACCAGTGAAAACGGTTTGAGTAAAAGCCCCAGCAGCTTTGTTCCTGCGCCTGTCAGTGCCCCGCCTGCCTTTGTAGCAAGTCCCATGAAGCCATTGACAACGGACGCTTTCACATTGCCCATGAAGCCCGTAACTGCTCCAATTACTCTGTTTCCGCTGAAAATACTACCTATTGCAGAACCTACGCCGCCCAAAGCACCTTTTACGTTGCCAAAGTAAGAAAGTACACCGCTTCCGGCTGCTTTCAGCTTTGCTGCAAAACCTGCGCTTGTTGCTGCGTTCTCAATAAATCCGGCACGCAAGCCAACCAGCTTCTTTGCCAGTGACAATATGCCGTCTTCCGCTGATAAAGTAACCAGCTTTGTTGTCAACATTCCCACTTTCAGTGCTGCCAGTCCTGCTGCTACCTTTAAGACCGTTTGCACTAACTTTGGGTTTGCTGCTGCAAATTCTGAAACTTTCGTGACCACGGTTGCCACTTTGTCTGCCATGTTTCCTACAATCGGCAGTAGGTTTTGACCAAGAACAATGCTCAAATTCGCAATACTGTTCTTTGCCTTTTCCATTTTGGCTTCTGTGGTGTCTTCCATTTTGGCAAATGCGCTGTCTGTTGCTCCAACGCTATTCACCATATCTTGTACGCTTGCATTGAAGCCGTCAACGCCGTTTGATAACAGCGACATTGCCGCTTTTCCTGCTTCCGAACTGCTGAACATATCGGACAGGGCAAGACCAGACTTGCTGGCTTCGTCTTGTATTCCTCCCAGAATTTCCCCAAGTGATTTTCCACTTTTCATCAATTCTGAAAAGCTACCGCCCATTTTCTCACGCAATAGCTTGTCCGTTGTACTTCCAGACTTCGACAACTCATTCAACATACTGTTCATGTACGTTGTCGTTTCTGCGGCTGCAATACCTTTGCTGGTCATTATCGCATAGCCAGCGCACAACTGTTCCAATGAAACATTGCTTGCGTTTGCAGTTGGGATAATTTTACCCATGCTGCTTGCCAGTTCGCCTACGGTTACTTTACCTTTGTTCTGCGTCTGTACCAGCATATCTGATACAGTACCTACCTTGTCCGCACTCATGCCGTATGCGTTCAATACGGTTGTCAATACGTCCAGCGTTTGCGAACTTTCGGCAAATCCGGCTTTCGCTAACTTCGTACTGTTTGTAACAAAGTTTACTGCGTCTGCCGTTTTCTGCCCGGCAGATATTGCGTTGTATACATCATCAGCAACGGCGCTGGCTGCAATTCCTGTCTGGTTTGACAGCTGCATAATCTGTTGTGACAATGTGCCCAGTGGTACTTCCTGCGTATCCGCAATGGTTCCAACCTTTGCTATTGCCGTTTCATATTTCTGCGCCGCCTGCACCGGTCCCGCATATACCGCCGTTGCTATTGCACCGATAGCGCCAATCGTTCCCAGCAGTTGCCCTTTTGTTTTAGAAATGCTCTGCTGTACCTGCTGTTGCTTTTCATTTATCTTCTGCAACGTCTGCTGTGAACTCTGCAACTTTTCATACGATTTTTGCAACCTGCCGTTGGCTTCTTCCAGATTGTCTGTATTTACCCCGGCTTCCCGCAGTTCTTCTGCGTAACTGTTTAATTGTCTTTCCTGTTCCTGTATTTTGGCAGTGGTCTGTTGTATCTGGCTTTCATTTCTTTCGAGCTTCTTCCGCAGTGCGTCTGTGGGTTCGCCCGTCTGCTGTAACTCCTGCTGCAACCTGTCATGTTCAGCATTAAGCAACGCCAGCCGTTCTTTGTTCTTGTCAATAGCGGCAGACTGCTTTGTGTAGCCGTCAATCTTCGATTGCAAGGAATTTACGTTTTTCATGCTGTCCCGCAACTGGTTATTGGTGTTTATCGCACTTTTGAACGCCCCATTGAAGTTGGGACCCAGCGCCGCTTTCAGCTTGAAAAGCAGTTCAAATTCCTTTTGTGACCCTGCCAAGCTGTTTCACCTCCCTACGCTTTATTCTGCTGCCGTTCTTCCGCTTCTTCTTTTTCCACTTCATTGATTGTTTCAATCCATGCAAAAAGCCTGCGTATGGGCATTTTTAACCAGAATGGGACGGGCGTATGTGAAGCCCTTGACATTTTATATATCTGCTTTCTTATGAACTTTGCGGGTTCTTTAATCTTTAATAGCCCGCAGCAATTAAAAAATCCCTTGCTTTGTTCTTAATTTTCATATAGTCTGGCACTGGAAGCCGTCTGATTTCGTCAGAAGCAACCCCCGCAGCCTTTGCCGCAAGAATACACTGGAACGCAGAAGAAATTTCCGGGGAAAGAACATATTTGTTCATGTCCGCAAGTTCCTGTTCCACTGCTTCTATATCCTCACCAGTCAGATTGTCAAAATAAAAGGTTAATGCGGTGTACTTCTTGCCCTCAATCTCTCTGGGCGCTTTGAAAGTGTGGGTGTAGTTCAGACTGGTGTTTTCTTTCTCTGTCTTCTTTTCCTCAAAACTCACCACGCCGCTTGCCTGTGCTTCCTGCATTTCTTTTGCCTGCTCTGCCGCCTGCTCCATGTTTTCAGTGTTTTTTGTTGTATCTGCCATTTTGTTTTCCTCCATATCTGATTTATTGCAGGAAAAAACCAGCGGTTCCCCGCTGGCTCCTGCTTTTCTGTCTTTACTTTCCTAACGCTTTTCTAACGTCCTTTAAGTAGTCTTTGCCATTGATAATACAAATGAAGTTCAACGGGTCAATCTCCGTTACCTTTGAACCGTCCATATACATTGCGTAGTATGAAACGGCATATTCTCCGCTTACATCAGCAGTGGACGCAGCAGCAACCTTGCCCAGTGCTGTTTTCTTCGGTTTCACTTTCATAATATGCTTTACCCCGGTGACTTCATTTGCACTGGTACGCAGGTTCATTCTCTGCTGTGCCACACGCAAATCAATTCTATGCACACGGGGTTCCATTAACTTGACCGCTGCTGCCGTTACGGTTCGGAAATTGAAAGTTGTTGTCATGGCATTTAAGTGACCAATAATGATTTCTTCAATATTGCCCGCAATGCCTGCGCCGCTTAATTCTTCCGTCATGTACTCTAAATCCGGCAGGGTCACTTCTGTTGTTCCCAGATACTCCGTGGCGTCTTCGTAAATCGCATAGTTAATTACTAATTCATCAACTTTAGACATTTTGTTTCACCTCCCCTTTATGCCGCCACCAGTGCTTCAAGATATGAAAGGTCATATTCAAGCACAAAGTCCATTTTCTGTAATGGTGACGGCGGTGTCATGTAGATATGAAAACGGACAATTCCTGCTGCCAGCTGGCTTGCGCTGTTCTCGCTTGCGTTCAGTTCGACACGCCCGCCAATGATTTTTTCATCAGTCGCAAGGCTTGACAGCCAATCGTTGATGGACTGCACGATTGCGTCCAGAAGACGTCTTTTAATACCTCTGTCAAGGTAGTTCCAGTATGTCAAAATAAGGGTCTTTCCAACCCATTTGAACATACGGTTGATACAGTAGAAATAATTTGTCATGTCAGTATCGGCAGGGTAGCACGCTGTATAATTCCCCCAACTTACAAAACCGTTGTAGAAATTAAGTGCTGTAACCACGCCGTTTTCATTCAGATAGTTTGCCTGCTGTACGTCCAGAATAACTTCTGAACCGTCCGCAACAACCATTCTATCTGCCTGTATGCCCTTGTTTGAAGCACTTTCGCACGGTGTACCGTCGCCGTATGCTGTCGCATTGTCTACGGCAGAAATGCTGGCTGCAAGCTGTGTGGAAAGATTAAAAACCCTATCGCCCAGCGCAACTTTAGGAAAGCAAAGAATTTCCGTTTTCTTTGTGAAATTCTTTTTCTTTTTCCACTCCGGCACCTCTGTATAGTAGATTGCGCCTGTTTCCTCTGTGCAGTCTACGTCCAGAATTGCTTCTGCTTCAAACAGACCGTTGATGTTCTCTGCCTTTGCAGACATGACGGCTGCAACCTCCGGGTCATGTGACCAATTCGGACACAAAATAAGGTCTGGAACTTTCGTGAAGCGTGGGAACACGCTGTTAATCAGTTCAAGCCCTGTGGTCTTGTGTGTGCTTACGCTGTAACCGCCGATAATGTCACTCTTTGTAACCTGTGTAGGGTCCACGGCGTCATATTTTACGTTTGCTTTTCCTGTTGTTTCTTTCAGAAACTCCACAATGCAGGCTGTGTCACCGTAGAACACTTCGTAGTCTTCCCCAGCTGTCTTTCCAGTCACTTCCACGCTTCCTGCGATTGCTTCCAGTGGTAATTCAATCTGGTTATCTGCCACGTCCATTTCCTTTTCTGCTACTGTCTTCTTATGCTTTTTAGGGTCAAGCACATTTACAAAGAATACCTGCGCACTGTTAAAAAGCGTAAACGCTGTGTAGATTTCTTCGCAAAGGCTGTATTTTTTCCAGTCGTCGGAATATCCCAACGCCTGCACCGCTTCTGCGTAGCTGGAAGCCATGATAACTTCATTTACTTTTCCGTTGGTCGCCTGCACGGGTGCTGTACCGACTACAAAATGTACGCCAGTGTCTACGGAAACGGGCGTGATTGCTCCGCTGTCGGTCTTTCCGGCATTTACTCCATGTGATACGTCACTCATTGCTTATACCTCCTGTTCTCGTTCTGCGTATGCAAGGGCGGCAGCTTTTAAGTCGGAATACCACTTGTTGTATACGTTCCCGGCTGTCTTCACCTTGTCTTTCTTCTCCGCAAGTTCCGTTGTCGGAACAAGCATTTTCTTTACAAGTGGGAACTTTTCAAGAATAAAAGACAATTCCTTGTCAATTTCTTCTTCTGTTCCCTCAAAAATTCTGTTGCACTGCAACATTGCTTTTGGCAGGTTCGGTCCAATGTAAATCAGCTTTACCGTTTCCGGCTGCTCATTTGCCGTTTCTGCGGCTTTTTCCGCTTCACTGGTATTTTCTACCGCCTGCACCTTTTCAGCGTCCTTTTCGGCTGCTGTGGCGTTTGCTGTGGTCGCTTTTGCCATGTCTTCTACCTCCTGTTTATAAATTTTGCAGAACTGCTGCCACGTCACGTTGTACGACTGGCAGGCTCCAATTTGTCACCATTTCCCCCATGTAATACGGCGGCGTGGTGTCTTGATACACGATATATTCCAGTGGCATTTCCAGCACAAATTGACCGCCGCCAACTGCTCCGGCTTTCTTCAATTCGCTTCGCACTCTCAACATGAGGTTGAGAAGTGCAAGTGGTCCGTCCTGTCCGTTTTCGGAATACACCGCAAATATAATTCTTACTTTGCAGCTGTCTTCTTCTGGCTCTCCCGCTGCCTTGTCGTCCGTCCCTGTTAGGAACTTAACCAGAATGTATGGCACTTTCTGTTGTGCGTCGTCCGCTTCCGGCAGTCCCATTTTGTAGACCGCCGCCGGGCGCTCTTTCACTTCATTTCTGCCCGTTCTGGTTCTCACTGGTAAAATAATGTCAGCCGTTTTTTCTTCTATGAACCGCTGCAAATTTTCCAGCAAAAAAACTGGTGTCATGCTTTTTATCCTCCATATCCATTCAAAATTCTGTTCATTTCATGGACAATACGTTCATTCACCAGTTCTTGTACCTCGTCTTGCAGTCCGTCTATAACTTCCGGGCTTCCTACCATTTGCGCAGCTGAAAGACCCATAAGCTGTTCTGTCGGTACACGCTTTCTGGTTACTCTCTCATATACGCCCATGCCGTTTTTCATGTTCGCAACAAAGGCGTCTTCAAACGGTGTTGCGCTGCCGCCTTTCTTAACTGCCGCCCGCACCTGTTTTCCTGTTCCAGATTTCGTGGGCGTCACCTTGAATTGATATAACGGCAGTTTTGTTCCTGCAAACGAAACAAAGCCCGCAAGGTTTCCCGTGCTGGCTTTGTTTATCTGCATTGTTGTTCTCGCTGTCAGTGCGCCATTGTTTACCGTGTATACCTGCTTTGTTCTTTTCAAAGCCTGTGTCTTCACTCTGGAAATACCACGGTTCATTGCGTTAGCAAAGACCCGTTCCGCACCCTTTGGGACGTCTGCCAGCAGGGTTCCAACTCTTTCTATTGCGTCAGATGTTATTTCAATCATTCTTCCAACATCTCCAATTCCAGAATTATTTCCCCGTCTTCACAATCTGCCTTTGCGATACGGTACATATTTACCGCCCCGGCTTCGTCAATTTCTATCTGCCGCCCCTGCTTTGGTACGCAACCAAAGTCATACAGCGACATATAGACAAGACATGACGCACGGTGCAACCCCTCTGCATTGTCCCCGCTTCCTCTCTGCCGTTCGTCGGCTGCCGTGTGGTCAATGATAATGGGTATATAGTGTTGTTTTTCTTGATACCATACGTCTGTCATGGTTGCCATTTCGCCGCAGTTATGAAACACTTTCATGTCACTGACAAGCTGTGCTTTGAAGTCCATTAAATAGGCGTTGCAACAAACCAGCTGTCAACGTCATGCGGTACGCATAACGGTGCGGAAGACAGATTGAGAAATCTTCTTGCAGGCTTGCGCTTTGTCCATGTGTCCGGCACATATTTTCCCTCAACGGTCATAAAGTTGCCGTCCGGCTCCTTAATCAGTGTAATTGCGCCGTAGTACATGGAATAGTCACTGCTTGTGCTTAACAGTGCCAGACTGTCCGCAGGTACAAGCGGCTTGTCCTCTGGTGCTGCCGGGTTTGTCCAGTCGTCCAAATACCATTCGTTGTACTTGTAAATATCAAGCCCTAATTCGTGAATGGTTCCCAGATACGTTGTACCGTTCGGAAGCTGTCGTGGCTGGATAACTGCTAAATTGTAGTTCTTTACGTCAAGAACTTTCTGCACCTTTGCATTGCCCACAAACGCATTTGCAACGCCTGTTCCCATAACGCAAATATCGCAGTTCACAAAACCTGTCTTCTGGACGGTTTCATGCCAGCGTTTTAAATCTGCGATAGGGTCGGAAGTGTCGGCAGTCCATTTCTTCTTTGCTTCTGAAATGGTTTCTTTGTTGGTGAAAAAGAAGTCAATTTCTTCATTCACGCCGTCACCGATAATGGGAATTTTACCAGTGAAGATTGTCTGGGCGCACATCAATTCTTCACGGCGCACAATCTGTTCTCTTAATTCCACAAAATCGTCTGCCATTTTCAATACGGCACGTTCCGCAGGTGTTCTGCCGGAATAAATACTTTCACCCGGTCTTCTCTGTAAAAGGTCGTCAACCGTTGTGACCTTTTCCGGGGCTACTAAAGGCGGCGTATAGGTCTTTGTTTCATAGCCAGTGTTCGGCACTACCTTTCCACCAATTAAGCGGCTTACAAACGGCGCAACCTTTCTGCTGCCCTTTCTGAAATCTACATCAACATTTTTTGTTGTGAAAGTTTCCTCATGTTTGAAAAACGTACTTCTGAAAAAGGTACGCACGGGCGGTAATTTCTGAACCACTCTGCCCATTGTCCGTGGCTCATAAATAGATACTTCATTTGCCATGATTTCTTTTTCCTCCTTATCTCAAAAAGATTGATACTTTTCTTAATGCTTCTTTGATTTTCGCCACATCAGTGCCGCTTTCAACGCTTAATGCGTCGGTGAAAAACTCACCTGTCATGTAATATGTCACGGGTTCCCCGTTTCCTGCTGCTGCCGCAGAAATGCCGATTGCGCTTGCTTCGCTTCCTTTGGCTACCGGGATAATTTTGTTGTCACTCGCCGTGTCAACCATTACTGGCGCATACTCTTTAATATCCGCACCCGCAGTCCCCGTTTCCGGCACTGTTGGGAAGTCGCCAGCAAAGAAGTTTTTCGGCGCTGTTTCTCTTTTCTCTACTGCATATTCGCTCATGCCTGCTACCTCCTTACTTCACTTCTGGAAACAGCTTGTCAATAGCTGCTTCAAAAACATTCTTGCCGTTGTCGCCTGCTCCGTCCTCCGGCACTACTCCAATCACTCCATTTGCCCCGCTGTCCTGTGCGTCTTTCTGGCGGTTCTCAATGTATGTGCCCCCAGCTTTGTTCTGCTCTGCAATGATTTTCACTGCCAATTCCTGCGCAGAAGTTGGGTTCGTGAATTTTGCGTCTGCCGCAAGTGCTGCATAGTTACCGTTTGTCAAATCCTCAATGCTTTTAATTCTGGCACGTTCTGTGGCGGCTGCGTCGTTCTGAATTGTCGCTACTAAATCCGGGTAAGCGGCTTTTAGTGCGTCAACCGTTGTGATTTTGTTTTCTGGTGCTGCCATTTGTTGTTCCTCCTTTTCCTGTGGCTTTTTGCTTGCTGCTGCACTATTATTTATCAAACTACCCGGATTTTGATTGTGCGGGCTGTTTAATAACTGTGTTGGAATACTTTTGAACATAGAAACATCAATGGGCACTGAATTAACCACAATTTTTGAAGAATTTTCAACAACTGTGCTGCTTTCTTCAAACATTAGTTCATCACAAAACCCATTTTCAACGGCTGTGTCTCCTGTCCACCATGTTTCATTTGACATAAGCTGTTCTATGTCCTCTGCATTTCTCCCGGTCTTGCTGGCGTATGTGTTGACAATGCTTTGTTTAATCACTTTCAATTCATCAGCCATTTTCAGAAAGTCTTCTGCCTTGAAAGTGTCCCAGACTGTCATTGCTGGGTCATGTATCATAAACACGCCGTTGCGGGCAATCTTGATTGTGTCGCCCGCCATTGCAATGATTGTGGCTGCGGAAGCTGCCCAGCCGTCAATTTTGACCGTCACTTTCGCCGAACAGTCTTTCAACCGTGTAAATATTGCGTTTGCTGCGAACACATCACCGCCGCCGCTGTTAATGCGCACGATAATTTCCGGGACGTCGCCCAGTTCCGCAAGTTCTGCGTTGAATTGCTGCGGTGTTACCCTGTCTTCCCACCATGACTGCTGACTGCTGATTGCTCCATACAGAAGCAGTTCTGGTGGCTTGTCGCCTGCTGCCGGAATGAAATTCCAGAATTTATTTGTTGTGACCCCGTATGGGTTGCCCGGTTGCCTGTTATCCTGTTGCCGGGTCGTCTGCATTTCCATTGGCAATTTTCCTTACCTCCCTTAGTTCTTTTTCTTCATGTTTCAGCTGCTCAACATTGCTGTAATAGCCGCTACCTGTCATTTGCATTGTTTCATCACTTCTGGTGCTGAAACCGTTTTGCACTCTCTTTTCCGCTGCCGTAACCTCTTTTACTGGGTCAAGCATACCTTTTGCCGGACCGTTCCATTTTGCCGTGCAATATGCTTTTCTGATTACTGCGTCAGTAAAGAAACCCGGTGCCTTGATGCGCCCTTTTGCCACCGCTTCTGTCAGCCATTCTTCGTACACTGGCTGGCAAAAGTCTGTTGCCAACCAATCCCGGTACATATTGAACATTTTCCATGCTTCTTCCAGTGCCCCTTTGCTGGCTGTATAACTGGCGTTAAAGCGTTTTACAAGCAATTCATAAGGAATTTCAAGCGAAGCGCCTATTTGCTGGCATATAGCTTCCACAAAGCCATTAAAATTGGCGTTTGGTCTTCCGGGGTTCATGTCATGTGCTTTTTCGCCCTCGTTTAA
This sequence comes from Clostridium fessum, assembly GCF_027698965.1. Lineage (NCBI taxonomy): Bacteria > Bacillati > Bacillota > Clostridia > Eubacteriales > Clostridiaceae > Clostridium > Clostridium fessum. The sequence continues at coordinate 37,145 of NZ_JAQEQF010000004.1, read as the reverse complement.
GTCAAAGACAGCACCCGGCGCAAGTTCAATGGTGGTTTCGTCCTCTGCGTCAACCTGCACTTCCTCTGGTATCATGCTTCCTATTGCGTCCTCGTTGCTGGCGTCTGCCTTTTCAATAAACACCGTAAACATTCCAGACACAACCGCCGCCACCAGTTCTGCGTCTGTATAGCGTCCAAGCTGCTTCAAGCTCTCAATGACCGGGGCAAGGAACGGAACGCCCCTGCGCTGCTCTATCCTCTCACGGTTCATCAAGTGCAGCACATTTCTTCTGCCCGTCTTTATTCCAAATGCTTCTACCCTCTGCCATTTAATGTCTGTGTATGCGTATGACAACGGGTGGTGGTCTGCTATGTGGTACGCTACCACCTCCCCGGACTGGTCAACCTCTACACCTCCAACAATCTTGTTGTCTATTGTGTCGCAGTTGTCCGGGCTGCAAAGCCTGTCCGCTTCAATCAGCTGCACACGCAAATCATACGGCTGGTTTAATCTGGGCTTTACTGGCAGCACTGCCAAGCAGTCACCAGAAATAAGCCAGTTCAGAAACGCCAACTGCTGCAACTCATAAAAATTATCAATGCGTGCCATGTCACAATCTGTGCTTTCTGCCCAGATGTTCCATTCCCTTTCAATCTGCTTTTCCAGACTTCTTCTTTCTTCTGGTGTCAGCCCTAATATTTCAGCGTCTATGTTCGGTTTCAAACGTAGTCCACGCCCAACTACATTGGTGCGCATGGTCTTGACAGCGCCGTTGGCAATCGGTACGCCCATATATAAATCACGGGTGCGCTGCCGCAGGACAGAAACATTGTCTTCTATGTCCTCACGGCTGCTGCCGCCAGCATGAAGCCAGCCCATAAGTGATTTTTTTGTTACGCTTGCCCCATAATTGCTGTAACCGCTGTTTAATATCTGCAATTTCTGTCTTGCAGCAATCCTTTTCAGTGCTGTTTGCGGCGCAATCGCTGCTATTGCCTTATCAATTCCCGCTGCAATCCCCACGTTCTCACCTCCTTTATGGCATGAAAAAAGCACCTTTTCACGGGTGCTTTTTGTCTTTTCTTATTTTTCCACGCTACAATATTACCTCATTTTTGCGGGCAATGGGGGGAAATAAACCCCTAAAACGGGCAATAGCGGGCAATCTTTACAAGTCACGGGGTACAAATCGTTTTACCCGGTTTCTGCCGCCGTGTTTGGCTGCGTTCTCCAGCGCATTGACCTTTCCTTGCCAATATTCAATAGACTTTCTGATTTCCGCTAAATCAGCTTTTGTCATGGTCCTGCTGCCGATTGTGTATGACTGCGCATTTGTCACCGCCAGTTCTGCTTCCAGCCATGCGTCAAGGTGCCTTTTTGCTGTTTCCAGTGTAATTCCTGCCATTTATAATATACCTCCACTGTTTCTTCTTCCCCGCTTCACAACTTTCTTTGTTGTCTGCGGCTTATTCTCTTTCTTTTTCGGTTTCTTTAATGGTACGCCCGTTATTTCAATAGCTGCCGTGGCGTAGTTCCGGCAGTCAAGCGCTTCGTTTCGTTTGTGCTGTCCTTTGTCTTTCAGGTCCCATGCAAAATACGGTCTGCCCATTTTATAGCGCATGACCTTTTTTTCCGACGTTAGCCCCTTGAAATACTTTTCATCATAGCCCCTGCCGTCTTCCTTTGGGAAGTGGCAAAAGCCGGGTCCCTCGTCTTCCAGCTTTAATCTGTCCATTAACAAACTTTTTCCTGTGTCTACTCCCAGCGTGAACAGATATGCGCCCTCACGGTTGCTTTTTGTCGGCTTCTGAATGTATGCCGCTGCACTATCGTTTGAACCTTTGATTGCAAATACCCTGCGATTGAACCGTGCTTTGCAGAACTTATATACTTGATTGCTTCGGTGTCCTCCACTATCTATGCAGGTGCATGACAATTTCAGCTGCGTTTCGTCTGCTTTTTTCCACGACTGCTGCAAAAACGTGTCAAGGTCTTTCCAGCACTGGTCTTCCATGTTCGACGTGTCACCGTATATCACGGCATACTTAATTCCCCAGCTTTCATATTCTGGACCCCAGCCCACAACCTCAATTTCAAATCTATCGTCCTGCGTGTCCACGCCTGCGGTCAAATACAGCACTTCTTCTGGCACTTCGCAGTTGTACTTCTCCCTGCGCTTCATCAGTTCGTCGTCTTCTACGGTTTCGCCGTCTTCCTCCCACGTCTGCCCCATTTCCGTATTGGTCCATACTTTCATCAATTCCACATTGCCTTTTTTCATTTCTGCATTGGCAATCAAGAATTTTTCAACCACTTCTTGCCATGTGGTCAGTGTTGACGCAAGCGTGTTCAAATGGAACCCACGCACGGGGTTTTCCGGGTCCTCATGCACAAAGGTTCCCTCTGTAAAGTGTTCTTTCCACTCTGCTTCACTGGATATGACGCCGCATTTGCTGCAAGCGTATTTGATTTCTGACAAGTCCTCTTTGTCAAAGACTACATTTGACCAGACCAGCGGTTGCAGTTCTCCGCAGCACGGGCAAGGCGTGTTCCACTCTCCCCGGCTGCTGTTTTCGTACTCCACTTCTATTCTTGATACGCCCTTGACCGTCGGTGTGGAAATGTCCACTTGCTTCTTGTTCCAGAACGTCGTCTGTCTTTTTGAAGCCAATAGAAGCGGGTCGCCCTCTTTTCCTGCACTGGCTGGGTATGCGTCTATTTCGTCCGCAAGCAATATTCTGATTGTGTGGCTACGCAATCCCGTTGGGCTATTTGCCCCGGCAATAGTGATAAAACCGCCGGGGAATATCTTCTGCATGATTGTATTACCGCTGTTTCGTGACTTTTCGTTTATTCTGTCCGCAAGTACTGGGGTATCACGCAGCATGGGTGACAGCTTTTCTTTTGAAAACTTCTCTGCCATGTCTATTGTGGGCTGTATAACCATAATCGGTGACGGGTCATAATGCACATAGTAGCCAATAGGGTTCAGCACCATTGCGTCTGTTTTTCCCACCTGCGCCGCTGACATTATCACCACTTTTTTAATTGTGATGTCTGTTATTGCGTCCATGATTTCTTTCTGGTACGGGGCTTTTGCTGTCTTCCAGCGTCCCGGTTCTGCGGAAGACCCGGCAGACAGCCTGCGGAATTTATCTGCCCACTGGGAAAGTGTCATTTCCGGTGGCGGCTGCAATACCTTAAAAATGCGGGCGAACATATCAGCTGTGTGTTTCTTCATCTTCTACACCGTACCCAAACACTGTCTGAAAGTCTGAAAGTTCTTCCAGTACCTCATCAATAGCGCTTTTCAGCAGCTTGAAAATTTCTGTCTGGTCCTTTTTCTTTGATAAAATCGGACTTAACTTTGCAGGTATTGCCATAAGTCTTGTTTTGAACCTAACCAGCGTGTCTGTCATTACCTGTTCCACGTCCTCTGTGGTGTGAACTTCATTTCTGCGCAGCTTCAATTCCAGTTCTTGCGCTTCCCTCTTTGCTCTCACCAGTTTTGCCCGTTCCGCATTGTAATTTATTGTGCTTTCGCTGTCCGGGTTGTTCTTCCGCAGGTAGTTTATGTATTGGTGGTTTACGGTTTTCAAATCGTACAGCCCCGGTCTGATTTCCGTTATCACTTTTTCGTCCCGCAGCTGGCGCACTCTGCGTTCTGATATGTCAAGCCATGCGGCAACCGCTTTTGACGTATACGCTTTCAAAAACCGCACCCCCTTTCTTTTTTTCTGGTTCGGAAGCGGAAGTGAAAATTTTTAATTTATATCTAGGAAACCTTTGGGCGTCGGCGTACCCGCAGTGCTTCTGGGGCGCTGACAGAACCTATCAAACCTCGTCCACAATTCCCGTTATTTCGTCGTTTTCTCCGTCTTCCTCTGGGTCAATCTCAAATTCACCCGTTAGTTTCTGTTTATTCAATTCAAATTGCTTTTCAGCCAGCGTCAAGCGTCTGTCCTCCAACTCATAGGCTTTGATACTGTCCAGCTGCTTAATGATACGCCCATGCAGCTTGTTTAGTTCGGCTTCCACTTTCATTGCCCTGTCGAATGGACTTGACTTGATAATGGATTTCATAGCCGTTTTGTATATCTCCTTGCCGCCCTCTGGGTCTGCTGCCTGCGTCTGCTCCATGCCGCAGTCTTCTTCCTCCCGGCGTTCCTCCGTACTCTTTGGTACAATCATGTGTACTATCTTATCAGTGTAGAAGCCCTCGGCGTCTGCTGCTTCATACTGTTGCAGTAGGCTTTCCAGATAGGCTTTGCGTACATACAACGCCTGCAATTCATTCATCATTTGCGATAGTGCAGACGGCGTGCCCATGTTCTTTATTGCTTCTGCCTGCTCCGGGTCTATATCCTCATAGCCCGCCTGTGCAAAGGCACCATGCGTCACGGCGTTTTTATTCCCCTTTTTTGCTGGGGTTTTTCCTGCTGCATTTTTATTTCCCTTTTGCCCCCCTCTTTTTCTGGGCTTCTTTTTTAACGCTTCTTCCCAGCTGTCTTCTGACTTCCATTTCCTTATACGGCTTTCCGGCACACCTGCCAGCTTCGCCAGTTCTGCTGTTCCAATCTTGCCGTCTGCGTCCAGATAGCGTTGTAGTGACTTGTCCCGTTCTGGGTTGCGTGGTCTTCCCATGTCCTCACCTCTTTTCGTTTGTTTTCATTCTTCCGAACCCTCCCGGTTTACGGAAGTATAAAAAATTATGGGCTTTGTAATTTCAAAAAATCGTCAAAGCCCACTATTGCCAACGTGCAAATATAACGGCGTAAAGCCTGCTTTACTGATATAAATTATATCAGCAAATCGCAGGCAATGGCGGGCAATGATTGCTTTATGCAACCTTATGAAATTGTGAAATAATCTGGTTCTTTCCGAACCTCTGTGAAAGCGTTTCAAGGGCATTATCTCTAATGTTCTTGCACTGCCGTTCACTGTATGCGTTCCGTTCCGCTACTCGCTCCCATTTGAGGTTGTGAATGTAAAAATCAAAAATAATGCGCTTTTCTTTCAGTTTCAACCTTGAAATCTCCTGTAACATCTGCGCTTTGAGGTTCTGCAACTGCTGCACCTTTTCTTCATACTCTCTGATTTCTCCGCTGACATAATCTGGAATGTTCAACGCCATATTTTCTGTTTGTCGTGATATATTATTTTTCCCCTTTGGAAGACCGTCGCACTGTATAGCGCCAATGGGGTTGTAGTATTGGTCCGTTAAATCAGTTATGATTTTTCTGTAAATGCTCACCTCCCCGTCTATGTCCTTGTAGTATTCCAACAATTCAATCACCTTGCTTTTTTCCATTGCCTGCGCCATTTGCTATTCCTCCATTTCTTGCCTTTCTGCCAGTCTTTCCCGGCTGTCAATCATGCACGTCAGTTTCGGTTTCCTCTGCTGCCTGCTGCCGTTCCTCATACCCCATGCATTTCATGTATCTTTCCGGCTTTCCGCAGCGTTCATAATATTTGCAGTCAACGCACACGTTTTCTTTCATTTGTGTTTCCTCCGTGATATGTACCCGGCACATTCTGGCTGCCCTCTCAATAGCTGCATAGAACACGCCCCGCCGCACTCATAAGCCTTTGAAATATGCTTTGCGCATTTTACGTTTGCACACTGATTGCGGCAGAACACGGGCATTTCGTCCGTGTCAACCATTATTACTGGTCTTTCCATTCGCTGTACCTCCGTTTCTCCTTACGAACTGGAAACACCACGCTTCATCACGCATGGTCTTTATTACTCCGTCTTCGTCAATGTATACTGCGTCAATGAATTTCGGCTGTGGCGGGGTCCCGTCCTCTGCGGGTCCCCTGTCAAAATCAAGTATAATTTGCAGTACGTTGTATACTCTTTCATGGACTATCATTTTATAGTCCGTCATGTTTATTGGCACGTCCTCACCTCCTATTCATCAAATGCCGTGACATTGAAACCGATAATGCAGTAATCATCATCAAGCCCCGTCCAGTCTGCCCAGATATAAACAATCTCAACGTCAATCTTGCGTCCTGTCGCTTTTCCGTCCGTGAACTCTCCCAGTTCCAGTTCCTCACCGATTTTGAAGCCGTCTTTTTTCAGCAAAAGGAACGTCAGCTTGCCTGCGGTGATTTCAGCGTACTTCTGCGGCGTCAATCTAATGTCCCTCTGCTTCTGCTGACCGTCAGACGGTAACTGCTGCATTTTTTCTTCCTGTTGCTTCTCACGCAGCTTCTTTCTGGTTTCCCGGTCAATAGCTGCCTGTTCCTCGTTGTATCGTTCTTCGTCCGTCTTCTGGGCTTCTCTGCGGTTCTTGTAAGCATTGCAGCTTGTCACGGTTGCTGTCTTGTCGTGGCAATCCTCATAATGTGTGCATCTGTAACACAATGACGTTATCTGCTCCGGCTGCGGGTCCACATATTCTGGCTGCTGCCCGGCGGCTTCCTCTGCTCCCTCTGTTCCCTCTGCTCCCGTTTCCGTTTCTTCCTCCGGCTTCTGGTCTTCTTCGCCCTCTGCGGTCGTTGTTTCCTCTCCCGCTGCCTGCTGCTGGTCTTCAAACTGGCTCATGTCCATTTGTCCCGGTATCTGCTGCGCCGCTTCATAGTTCTTCTTTAACTGCTTAATATCTGCTATTGTCAGCACCTCATTTTCCCGGAACATTTCTGCCGCCTGCTGCTGATAGTCTGCCGGAAGCCCGGACGCTTCATAAATTACAGATACAACAATTCTGTTTGCCTTAAACTCTGCCATTAACTCTGGAATGAGGTTGTTATATATTGCCTTATATCTTCCAATCTGTGCAGGTGACGTTTCTATGATTTCAGCCAGCAAATCACGGGTTCTACCCGGAAGACTCATGCTTTCTTTCAATTCCAGCACCAGTTTCTCTGTTTCCAATGCTTCTGTCATGCGTTCCCAGTCTGTCTTTTCACGGAAGCGGTTTGCCATAATCAGTGCCAGTCTGTCCAGAATAGCGTTTTTCTTTGGCTTGATTAAGATTGGAACACGTCTGAAACGCTCTTTTCCCTCGTCCACCAGCTGCATGACCGCAAGGCGTCTTCTGTGTCCTGCGATAATGCGGCGCTTGCCGTCTTCTTCTTCATCAGTGACCAGCAGCGGTTGTAATACTCCCAGAAGTTCTATGGACTGTTTCAAGTCCTGCACATCTTCCACGCTGTAAAAATTGCCTTTGGACGGTATAAGGTCGTAAATATCAGCGGTACTGCTCACGCCGTCTTCCGGCGTGGCAATCTCTGCTGTTTTCTCCTCCTTGTTTTCCTGCACTGCTGCTTCTCTGGAACGCTCATTTAATAATCTTGTCAGATTGAATTTCGGTGTTGTTCCTGCCATGCTTTTTCCCTCCTAACGTGTCCGAATTGGTCACATCTTCAACCACTCGTCCACCAATGCTTTATAGTCTGCTGCTGCTCCGCAACGTGGTGAATACAGAATGATTGGCAATCTCTCAAACGTGCTGGGCTTCATTTTCGGTGTCTTTCTGATATGCGTATTGAAAACCGGGTATTCAAGTGTTTTCAGAAATTCTTCCCCCTGTGTGTCCGCTTCATTGGTTCTGTCGTACTGGGTGACAAAGCAACCGCAAAAGCGCAACTGCGGGTTCAAATCCTCACGGGTGTTGTCAATCTGTTCTTTCAGCTCTGCCAACCCGTCAATCGCAAAATCATCAATAGTGATAGGCACCATGACGTCTTGTGAAGCCACCAGCGCATTGATTGTGGAAATGTTAATGTCCGGGGCGTTGTCAATAATGCAGTAGTCATATTCCTGCTGTAACCCGTCAAGAAACTTCACAAAGCGGGTCTGCTGCGGTCTGGACTGGTCCAGCATGACTTCCAAATTGGCTGTCAGCAGGTTCATGTTTGCTGTGATAATGTCCAAGCCGTCATAATCGGTGTGCTGGATAACTGCTGCCGGGTCAATGCCACGCTGGGTCATAACCTCTGCGGTTCCCTTATGGTCGTAACTGTGGCGGTTCAAAATCTTGCTGGCGTTCCCCTGCTTGTCGTTGTCGATTAACAGGACTTTGCAGCCGTGTACTGCTGCCAGAATGTGTGCCATATTAACGCTGGAAATGGTCTTTGCCACTCCACCTTTTAAGTTAATGATTGATAATGTTTTCATGGGGTATTCCTCCTTGTATCTGGTATGTTTATAGTTTCTTTTCCCAGTAATGCACGGGACGGGACTTGAACCCGCACCCGGCAGCTTCGGTGGCTGCTGCGCTATCCATTGCGCCACCCGTGCTTTTTAAATCTCAAAATTATTTGTTGCTAATGCAAGGTTCAGCAACGCTTCTTCCTGTCCGCATATATTGTAATACTCACTTATCAAGTTCATAGCGGTGTATACATAGCCTTTCTTTGTCAGTTCCTCTACCAACTTTTCAATGCAACACCAGCGGTTCCCGTCGCCTTTCTCTGCGCACATTTCCTGCAACTCTTTGAAAATTTCTCTTTTTCTTTCTCCCAGCTTTGTGATTTCTCTATTCCAGTTTGTGTATGCTTCTTTTAACTGCTTCTTTGTCATTGCTTATACCTCCGTTTTCTATGTTGTGTTGTTGTTCCTTTGACTGTCTTTATTATATACTTACGGAAGTATAAAAGCAATCGACATTTTACACAATCTTACGGAAGTATATTTGTGCATTTTATATACTTCCGTAAGTATTTATTTTTATCTGCCACGGCGGTTCAGTTCGTCTGCCGTTTCTCTTACCGGGACTTTCACGTTTAATATTTCATATCTGCCGGACCCGTTCAATTCATATCTGAATACTGTTTTGCCGCTTTTCAGATAATGCGTTGTTGAAATGTCCGTGACCGTGTGTATTGATACCGTACCCGCCACAACTACTTCCATGCCCGCTGGCAGATAATATGCCGTTCTCACTCCTGCTGCGGTCTTTCCTGCTCCGATTGCTACCGTGTCCCCAATCTCTAACGGGCACACCGCTTTAAATACTTCCGTTTCCATTCTCTTTTCCCTCCTGCTCATATTTCCTGCGGTTCTCCTGCTTTACAATCCAACCAACTTCCCTAACAACCACAAACACCAGATACAGCACGCCAAGTCCTACGCATACCGCAATGAATGTCAGAAGTGCTTTTGCTGTTTCAATCAAGAACGCTGCCATTTTCTTTGCCCTCCCTCATTCTCTGTTTTGCCCTCTCAATGACTGGGCGTAACTGGTTGACCTGTTTCAATGTCTTTGTCAGTCTGTTTCCCTGCTGCTGTTCTGCCTGCTGCCGCTCTATCTGGCGGCGTCTTATCAACTCTTTGCCGCTGTAATGCTTCTTACCCTTTGCCATGCCTTATTCCTCCGTAGCTAACACGTTTAAGATTTTCTCAACTGCTTTGTCCCAGAAGACATTTGCAAAATCTTCTACCGTGCATACTTCGTCACCGTCCCAGTCGCACACGCTGGCGTCGTCACACTGGCACAACTCGCAGCCGTTTTCCCTCAACGCTTCGTTTGCAATTTCTGTTACCGTTTCTTGTGTCCCGGCATAATCGCAGCCACGGTCTAAGAACTCCCGCAGACTCTCTATTGTTTTCTTTGAAATCTTCGCCATTGTCATTTCCTCCGTCAAAAGAATTTTCTGTGATACCTGCTGCCCTTGCTGGCTCTCTGCTTGCGGCGCTGTCGCTGTTTTCTCCGTTTCTGGTACTGTGCGTCCTCTGCCGCCGCCACCTGCTTTTTAACTGCTTCATGGTCTATGTTGTCCACTTCCTCTTGCAGGACTTCCAGCACCTCAACTTCACTGTCTTTGAAAGTGAATGTCATACCGGGGTCGTATTCCTCGTTTTTCCAGTCGCTCTGGAACTTCTCAAAATCTCCCTTATATCGGTTGTATGGGTGGTACTGCTCCGCTTCATAAATTCCCAGCATAACTTTTTCGTCGTCTTTATCGTCCCAGCTATAAAGGTGCCAGCTTTCGTGGTTGTCCCAGTTCCACTTTGACAGATACAACACCAGCCCGTCAAAATAGTTACCCTCACGCACCATGCTTTTCATCTGATTGCAGGTGAAGCCCTGCCCCTTTAATTCCTGTTTGATTTTCTCATACTCTCTGCCGCCAGTATGTAACCTTGCTTTTACGATTAACGGCAAATACTGGGGTAATTTGATTTTATCGTCTTTTTTCACCTTTGTTTTTCCTTTCCAGCCTGTCTGCTATCCGCAGTATGCTTTCCATTGACGTTCTAATGTTCGTGTCTGTGGCTTCCGTGATTTTCAGCACTGCTGCCACGTCCCGCAACTCCTGTGCCATTTCCTCTGTTTCCCCGGTCACAATGTCATATTTCTTCTGGCAGGCGGTGCAGACCTGCGAACCCTCCGGGATAATCTCGTTACATATCACGCAGCGTTCAACGTCTGTCATTCTTCCCAGCTTTCATACTTCTTGACACGCCTTGTCAAGTTCTGCACCTGCTCAACAAGGTTTGCTACCTCATGCGGTGAAAGTCCCGTCTGCTCATAATCATACAGTTTCTTTGCTGCTTGATTGACGGTAACGTGCGGCTTCAATACGGCTTTCTGTCCGTTCTGGCTATATTCTGTCAGCGTCGTTCTTTTCTGCCGCTTCTGTGGCTTCTGGGGCTGTCTGAACGCCCCTGCACGCTTCATGGTGCTGTAATACGGCACCGTCTGTTTCAATGTCTTATCCATGTAGCCCATTACCATTCCACCTTTCTTCCTGTCTGCTCCATAACTCCCAGATAACCCGCTATGGTGTCCATTGCGTCTTCCGCAGTCCAGCAGACCGCCGTTTCATATCCCTGCTGCCGCAGCTGGTCAAGCCACCAGTCCTGCTTGTCCGTGGTTTTATTCTTCTGCCACTTCATTTCCACATACAGCCCGTGTTTGCCGTTTCTGGGTACTGGCAAGCATAAGTCCGGCACCCCGGCTTTCACGCCCTGCCGTTTGAGGTTGGCGGCTTCCAGCTGGTTTCTGCTGCCGCCGTTTGGGATATGGTGCAGCAGTGCCAGTTCCGGGAAGTCCTTTGCGTAGAACGTCGCCCAGTTCATAACTCTTTCCTGCTCTGTGGCTTCGCTGCGCTTTCTGTAATATGCTCTACTCATGTTTTTCTTTCCTTTCGTCAAGGTGTGTTGCTTCCATATCCGCAATGTGCAGCATGACTGCAAGCCTGCTGCCCGCAAAAGCGTTGTTCATATCGCAGCTACCACCTTTTGTTGCATAATCAAAAGCGCCCATGTGCCAGCGTATAGCCAGCATTTCTTCTTCGCTCAACTGCATAAAGCGCATAATCTGTATAACCGATTTTTCACCGTGTCCCAGCGGTAAATTGTTTGTGTACGTCCAGTACACCTTTTTCACCACTGTTTTGTATGGGCAGTTAAGGTCCTCTTTTTTAATTTTATATGCGTCTGCCTTGCAAACATCATGCAGAAGCGCCACAACTGCGATTGTGTCCACCGTATATTCTGGATATGTTCTGCCCAGCCTTTTGTCTTCTTCGTCTGCCAGCTTCACCAATCTGCGGTATACATTGTTTGTATGCTCCACCAGACCGCCTGCGTATGCTCCGTGATACTTCGTGCTTGCTGGTGCTGTGAAAAACCCTACTTCTTCCAACCACGCAAGCAGCTTATCTGCTCCCGGTCTGTTTATGTACGCAAAGTAGTTCTTGAACCTCTCAACCTCTGCCATTCTCTGTTCTTCGTTCATTGTCTTTACCTCCTGCGGCTTTTTTCTTCGCTTTCTTGTTTCTGACACCCGGCGTCACCTCCCGTCTGTTCTGGTGTGTCCGTTTCGGTCACGTCGTCAATATCAAAACACTGGTCCCACAATTCTTGCAGGCTTGTTTTCTGTTTCCATGTGAACCCCAGCTTTGCTTCTGCGTCTACCCATTTCCGCATTGCTTCCGGGTGCCGCTTCATGTTCTCCATGACCTGTTCATTTTTCGCAAATATGCACATCATGCAGCTGCAACGGTCAATGTATTCATAACACGGGTGCGGGTCTAGCCCCAAACGTTTTCCAAACTCAAACATCTTGCCTTTTTCGTAGTCCAGCACCGGGCGCAGCCAATGACATTCAAACTTGCCCTTGCGCTCTGTTTTCAACGTCGTGCTGTGATACTCATATTCTGGTAGCTTTGCACGCCCTCTGCTTTCGTCCCGGCGTTCCCCGGATATGAACAAACACTTTTCGCCCAGTATGTCCCGGTGTGTCCTTATCCAGTGGTCAGTCACCGCCGTTTTCAGATACGCCGTACACCAGCGGTTCTTGCTGTCCGGGAACTTCAACCGCTCATTCAAAAGCAGATACAGAAAGTCTTTCGGCGCTTTCAGCAATATTGGTTTCAGTCCCAGAACCTTTGCAGTATTGAAAAACAATGCTTCATTCACGCTGTATTCTGCGCCAGTGTCGCAGTACAGCAGGAATATTTTTTCTGGCGCAAAATTCTGTGTTGCCCAGTAAATAGCGCCCGTGCTGTCAATCCCTGTGCTGTATGAAACGATAACGGAAGTATACCCGCACTGCTTTTCTGGCGGCACCAGTATTTTTGTTCTTGCCATGCCCTATACCTCCATTGCCACTTCTTCAAGTTTCTGCTTCATGGTTTCATACTGTATCTGCAAATCCTTTATGTTCTCGTGCGTGCCGCACCCTGCGCAATCCTCTGTGTGAGTATGTGGACAAATTGTGCATAACTCCATTTCGTCTTGCAGGTTGTTTGCTATCACACCCAGTGCAAACGCAAGCCCCCAGCACTGTTTCAAGTCAATTTCTGTTATATCCACCGTGCCGCCTGCTGCCCGGCTCACTTCTTCGTCTGTTATGCCGTAACGCTTCTTTAAGGTGTCATACATCAGCTGCGCTGTTGCCTGTTCCCCGCCCACGCCACGTTCCGCAAGGGCTTTTATCTTTATCAGCTTTGCAATGATTTTCTTTCTGTCTTCACTCAATCTTCTTCCACCTCCGGTTCTCCAATCAGTGCCCGTGGCGGTCTTCTCTTGTCAAGCACCTGTGAATACCACGCAGCCTTTTTCAACATTCGCTTTTCTTCGTCGGTTCTCTCCGGCGCAGGTCCGTTGTTCTCTTTGTAGCAACGGGCGGTCTTGTCCGGGTAAAGGTTGTTGCCGCTTCTGAAAGCTACCATGAACGCTTCCAGTTCCCGCTTCAATTCCGCTTTGTAGAAATTGAAAAGCAATGTGATTTCCGCTGCTTCAATCTCTGTGCAATCGCAGCCACGCTTCTTCCTGCGGCTGTATTTGCCCGTGTAAATGTGATATGTCGTGCCGCCCGTGACCTTGTAGAAAATCTGGGTCAGCAGTTCTTCTTCCAGTTCCGTTGCATATCCGAACCAGTGAAGCGTTACTGCGTCCAGCATGATTTCTTCGTCTTCCAGTTCGTATCTGGTTTTTAAGTCCTCATACATACGCATTGCGGTTTCTTTCTCGCCGCCTACTCCACGTTCTGCCAATGCTTTAATTTTCTTTAGCTTTTCAGCTATCTTTTCCCGTTGTATCTGGTCCATGTTCTCTACCTCACATACTGCCACGACTGCGGCGCACGCTTCATTCCCAGTTCTTCCAGCGCCACTGCCTGTGGATATTCCTTGACGGCTGTTATCTCCCAGCCATACACCTTGTTTCTACTGCCCGCCGCATAATTGTGAATGTCATGTGCTGGCACCCGGCTTTTCTTTTCTGCTTCTTCAAAGTTCTTGATTTCCAGAACTTCCGGGCAGACAAATTCACCGACTACGCCCACGCCGCCTGTGACATACACCAGCACCCGGAACGGCGCTTTGCATTGCGGCTTTGACTTCCGCAGTTCCAGAACCTTTTCACCTGCTGCCATTTTCTGCCACCATTTCTGGTGCAGTGATAGGACAACAACTGCCATTTCCTGCAATTCTGGCGTCTGCCATGCTTTCTTTTCGTTCTCCATGCCTTATTCCTCCAAAATCACCCGGATAAATAACAGCTGTTGCAGCTGCCCTATGTCATATTGTCCTAGCTGTTCAACTGGTATCTGCTCCGGCAGTTCCCGTATGTTTGCCCAGTCCCACATCTTTTCTGTGCGCTTGTACGTTTCCATACCCAGCCCAAAGCGTTTCACCCGGCGCAATGGGTTTATTGTCCCGTGTGCAAAGTTTGCCGCATAGCCACGGTATATCACCTGCCCGGCAGCGTTGATGATAACCAGACGGTCACTGGTCGTCATTTTCTCTATCAATTCACCTAACTGCACTTTTTATCCTCCTTTCTGCCCTTTTTGGGCTTCTTTTTCCACATTTTCAAGTAAATATGCCACCCGGTTTGTTCATAAAACACGGGTTCGCATGAAACAATGTCATAATCACTGTAAATCTTTTTAAATTCTTCCAGCCCGCCGTCTGGTGACTTCGCCAGCTGCTCTACCTTGCGTTTGCTGTACTTGAAATCATTGCACTTTTCCGTTGGGTCTGACAGATTGCGGCTATACTTCCAGTGGTTCTGGTCACGCTGCTGCTTTTCCCCTCCGTCCTCTCTGGTTGTTTCCGGGCGGTCAAGGTTCCTGCTGCTTGAATAGCGTTTCTTTCCCTGCGGGTCTTTCACAATATACTTGCAAAGCCCCTCTATGCCGTTCTCATTCATTTGCAGGCGGTCTGCATTAACCCAGCCCAGCTGCTTTATACTGGCTCTATACTCTGGGTCGTCTGTCTTCTTCCAGTTGATACGGTCTTTCGTCCACATCAATTCCACGTCGTCACGGTCTAAACCACCGTTCATAATGATATGGTGATGTATTCTTTTAAGATACTGACCATCCTTGCTGTACTTGTATTCTGTTACCAGTATGTATTTAAGGGGTTCTAACCCCAGCTTCTTTCTGCGGTATGCTATTCTCCGCAGGTAGTTTGTCACAATGTTTTCTGCTTCCTCTACCGTTCCCGGCAGGTTCTCTGCGCTATATGTGCAACTTGTATGCAGGTCCCCTATGTGGAAGTTGCCATTTCCCAACTGTACCAGATAGCGTTTAGCGTTCTTGTCGTTCAAGTCCTTTTGCTTTGGGGCATTAACCTTTCTTTTCTTACCCCTCTTTCCTCTGCTTGCCTGCTCTGCTGCTTCTGTTCGTGGTATTATATCCACTTCTCTATACTCTGCGCAGTCTATCTTCTTCTCCCTTATGAACACCACTGCACTTCCTTTTCTGTCCTATACCGTTTTAAGCGTATAAGGGTATACCAGAAGTGGGGTGGAGTTCTTCTTCTCCCTCTTATCCCTCCTGTTCATTATCCATACAGCGTATATATATTTATATATTTCGTAGGAATGTTAATACCCCATACAAGCCCGTTTAACAGGTTTGAAACCCGCTATTTTCAAAGGCTTTCGCCCTCTAAAATGTTTGACTTGTAGCCGCCAATATGGTATAATAAACGTGTATTGAATTATTACATATTGACTTTTGAAAAGCCTTTGATTTTGTGTTTCCGGCACATCTTCAAAGGCTTTTTGCTTGCCCTTTTTCATGGGTCAAATATCAGAACGTCTGTTCTTTATGCGTGCGCTGTCGCACCCGCTTTCAGTAATTCAGTTACCAGTTCCCAGTCTTCCAAGAACAAAGCGGAACGCAACGACACATCGCTGATGACGAGAGAACGGGCGTAGTACAAGTACAGCGCACCAGCGCCACCGCCGGAAGCGTAGCCGAAACTCGAACCCCGGAAAGGCACGCTTTCTTCAAGTTCGCTGTCTGCCCAAAGTCCAGCTGTTTCATGCTTCCAGTCATGCGGTACAATTCCCAGCTTGTACGCAATTTCCGGCACTTCGTCCAGTTCTTCCAGCTGCAAGTCTGCCATGTGGCAGCCCTCCCAGTTTTCTTCGATTTCTTCCGCAACGGACATTACCACATCACCAGCACTGTTGCCGTACAGCTTCAACGGTCTGCCGTTCACCTCTGCAACGGTCCAGTCTGGCTTCTCTGTGTAGCCCTCAACTGCTGCGTCGTTGTTCGGCGTGTATTCCACAACGCCTTTGTGCAGACGCAAGCCCGTGACCCATTCCCAGAAATTACCGCAAAGACCAAACACGCCGTCTGCTGTTCCGTCATGGGACCATGTGAGGGGGTCGCACCCGGTCAGCGTGCGTCCGGCGCTGTCGTATCTCACGCCGCTTTCCTGCTCATTCTTTGAGTTGCTGCCGTAGTTTGTATTACCGCCGATTGTGTGCCCCAGTTCCTCTGCTTCATGCAGTAGATAGACAAACTCTGTATTTGTCATAAGGTGCCAGCCCTTGCCTTTTCTTCCGCAGGCTGCCGCCGCTTCATCATAACTGATAGTGTGTTTTGGCTGCTGGTAAGGTAAGGACGCCGGGACGCCCTTAATCATGGTGTTGGTGAACTGCGACACCAGAACCGCAGGAACAATCTTGTTTCTGATTTTGAACAGTTCCGGCACGTCCTCCGGCTCATAGGTCCCCGGCTCCATATAAAACATGGTCATGTAGTTTGGCAGTCCTGCACTGTCCATGACAATGACTGCTTTTTTCTTCACAAATTCTTTCATTTTGTGGCTTTCCTCCTTGTATCTGGTATGATTTTTATTTGAACAGCCTTGCTGCTATTCACTGCTATTGACTTTTGAAAAACCTTTGTTTCTGCTGCTGCCCGGCGCTCACGCTGACTGCTTTTCTTTCTTCTCCGGCTCTGGCTGTGTCACTGTCACGGTGACTTTCACGCCCTCCCGCTGGGATATAATCAGCGCCAGCGTTTCAAAAAAGCGCTGGGCATTGAATGTCCCTTGTACTTCCATTCCTGCGCCCTCCTTTATACGGACTGCGGCGCAATTTTCTGTGCCATGCCCTTTGCAAATCTTATGCCCTGCATGAACACCAGAAAGTCTTTCTTTTCCTGCGGTTCAAGTTCCCCCAGAAAAGCCATGACCTCTGTTGCTTCCTGCTGGTTTTCAGTTGCAATCATGGTTTCCATGTTTTTAACTTCTGTCATGGTCTGTTCCTCCTTTCATGCTGTGTGGTTTCGCAAGCGGTAAACGCTTCTGTTGTAGCGGTTACTGCTTGTTTAACTATATATTATAGCGGTTACTGCTATTTGTCAACCCTTTTTCCGTTTTTAATATTGACTTTTTTAGCGGTTACTGCTATTCTTTAAACATAAAAGAAAGGCGGTGAAGTCAAATGACTATCAATGAACGTGTGAAGCATTTTAGAAAAGATGTTTTGCACATCAGCCAGACTGAATTTGCAGTAAGTCTGGGAATGAAGCAAACTGGCGTCAGCTACATGGAACGGGACGGCTCAACCGTCACTGACCAGACAATCAAGGCAATCTGTCTTCTTTATAATGTGAATGAAGAATGGTTGCGCACTGGTTCTGGTGAAATGTATATACAGCCGGACACATTCAGCCTTGACGACTTCGTGAAGTCTAAAGGTGCCACGGGTCTTGAATTGGAAATCATAAAGACGTACTTTGAACTTGACCCAGAAATTAGAAGAACTGCCGTGGAATTTTTCAAACGCAGGCTTGTCGCTGCTGTTACTGCGGACCCTGCATTGTTAGTTCCAGACAATCCAGAAGATTTAGAAGCCCAGTGCCCGCCCGTTGACACTGGCAGTGTTTCCGGGACAGACGCCGGGTGATAACGCACCCAGCGTCCCCCGCTATTTACAAATTATAAGTTGCGTTGCTCCATTGAAATCTAAATTATAATAAATAGTGTTTATGCTGCTGTAATAGATTGCGTACACTCTGTAATCATACCAGCGTATATATTTTTTTATCATGTGTGACCACCTTTCCAGCGTGGCAAGGCTGGGCGCACTCACTATTATAATTTCTATGTTTTTGTGGATGTTCGCAAGAAAGGTGGTTTTATATGGGTTTACGTTTCAGAAAAAGCGTGAAAATTGCCCCCGGCGTCCGTCTTAACATCAGCAAGAAAAGCGTTGGTATAAGTGCAGGCGTCAAGGGGTATCGTAAAAGTATAAACAGCAGCGGCAGGGTCACAACCAGCATAGGGGTTCCCGGCACTGGTGTTTCTTACGTTAAGACCGAGAATTTGAAAAGCAAAAAGAAAAAGACAGTCAGCAGCCGTGTTTCTTCCACTGCTGCCGCCGCCAGTTCCTCTGCTTCCTCTCCTGCTGCCGCTCCTGCTCCTGCTAAAGTTCAGAAAGCAGCTGCGCAGCCAAAAGAGAAGCCGCCAAAGACCACGGCAGTTTTGCAGGAAAGACCAGACGCCAGCTTTGTTGTGTTCGGCGTCGTTGCTCTGGCTGGTGCCGTGTTCCTCTTTGCTTCTTCTCATGTTATTTTTTCAGTTGTTGCCGCCCTGTTCGGTATCTTCTGTCTGTATAGCTTTATACACATAAAGCGACACCCGGAAGACCCACGATACATCACGGAAGAACAGCTGACACGCTGGGGGCAGCTGGTACACTCCGACGCAAAGACCGTTTCCCAGCTGCAAAAAGCGTCCGTTCCTGTTCTGGTGGATTTAAAGAAGCGTGCTGCGTGGCATTATGAGCAGGTTTCTTCCGTTGGCTTCGGTCCAGACGTTTCATACTACGGTCAAGCCTTGATTGACGTACAAAATCAGATTGTTGCTTTATCTGAATTTGTCATGCTGCAAGGTGATAACCCTAAACAGGATTTAGAAAACTATTCTTCTTTTGTAAGTCAGAAAATAACAGCCTTTACAGACGACATTCTGAAAGACTAATAAAACAAAATGCCCCGGTCGTGCTGGGAACACTTCCGGGGCGTGCAAAGATATGTCATACCAGATACAACAATACCGTCTGCAATTTTGATTATATCACCAGCAGGCGGGAAATGAAAGGAAATGCAGGTGATACAATAGTGAAAAAGATTGATTTAAGCCCGGAACTTGTCCGGGTTGCTTTATATATAAGGGTTTCCGGGGAAGAACAGAAAATAAAAGGTCTGTCACTGGAAGCCCAGCAAGAACGACTGGAAGCATACGCAAGGGAACGTGGCTGGGTCATTGTTGGAATTTACATTGACGCTGCCAAGACCGCCAGAAAGAACATTCATAAAAGAACCGACTTTCAACGCATGATGGACAGTGTGAAGCGTGATGAAGTGGATATTCTGCTTTTCTGCCGCCTTGACCGCTGGTTTCGTTCCGTGGCAGATTATTATAAAATCATGGAAGTTCTGGAAGCGCACAACTGCGACTGGAAAACCACTGATGAAGAATATGACACCACAACCGCAAACGGGCGTCTGTATATTAACGTGAAGCTGTCCATTGCCCAGAATGAAGCGGACATTGACGGGGAACGAATAGACGTTGTATTTGACAGTAAGATTGCCCACGGCACCGTTGTTTCCGGCTCTGCTCCCTTTGGCTTCCGTGTTAATGAGGAAAAGCGGCTGGAAGTTGTGCCAGAAGACGCAGCCATTGTGCAAGACGCTTTCAACTACTTTGAAACTTCGATTTCCCAGCGTGCTACTGTCCGCTATATCCGGGAAACCTACGGCGTGAACTGGTGTGACGCCACTTTCCGGCGTATGCTGAAAGAAAAGCTGTATACTGGGGTGTATGACCGGGGCGGCAGGTTCAATGACCATTTCTGCCCGGCAATCATCAGCAAGCAGCAGTTTGACCGTGTGCAAGCGCTTCTGGAACGCAACGCACGTTCTGTTCCGTCTGGCAAGGTATATATTTTCACTTCCATTCTGACTTGCGCTGAATGTGGGCATAAACTGGTCGGGTACAAGTCAAGTGATTATTATTATTACCGCTGCAACCAGCATTTCCAGCGTGGGCGCTGCTCTCATAATCATTCAGCCCGTGAAGACGTCGTGGAAAAGTGGCTGTTTGAACATCTGGCAGAGGAACTGGAACGCTGCCAGCTGGAATGGGAAGTTGCCGCAGCCAAAAAGAAAGCGTCCGTTGCCCGCACTGATAAAGCAGCACTGAAACGGAAGCTGACCAAGTTAAAAGAATTATATGTGAATGACTTAATAGACATTGAGGACTACAAAAGGGACTATCAAATATATACTGCTGCACTTAAACAGATACCGGAACCCAGCATTGAACCGCCGCCAGACTTCGCAGCCGTCCGCAGGCTCCTTGATAATGATTTCAAAACAATTTATGAGAATTTGACCCGTGAAGAAAAACGCACGCTTTGGCGTTCTGTCATTAAAGAAATTAGAATTGATAATGACCAGAATATCACGGGTGTTGTTTTTGGGTAGTGTTGTACTAATGTGACACTACCCGTCGGCTCATCCGCAAATATGATTTCCGGACGATTCACCAGTGCTCTTGCAATCGCTACTCTCTGTTGCTGTCCTCCGGATAACTGATTTGGCAGATTGTAAATCCTCTTTTCAATCCCCAGAGTTGCAATAATATCATTTACATACGCTTCATCCACTTTTCTTCCATCCAGCCCCAGTGGCAGTACAATATTTTCCCATACATTAACAGACGAAACCAGATTAAATGCCTGAAAAACAAATCCGATTTTTCTTCTGCGGAAAACAGCAAGGGCATCTTCCTTCATCCTGTATAAATCTTTACCGGCTAAAGTAACACTGCCTTTTGTAGGGGTGTCAAGCCCTCCAAGCATATGAAGTAATGTACTTTTACCGGAACCTGACTTTCCGACAATTGCGACAAATTCTCCCTGCTCAATCTGAATGTCCACCTTATTGACCGCTTTGACCTGATTCTCACCCGCGCCATAAAATTTACAAAGCTGCTTGGTTTCTAATATCACACTCATGTGTTGCCTCCTTTTCATCTTACATCCAAATTGTATCAGGGCAATCTTTCATTTCACTTTCAAAAAACGAGCAGAAGTCTTACAGAATTGTAAGATTTCTGCCCACTTAAAATTTAACCAACATATGGTAATTGAATCACAAACGTGCTTCCTTTTTTCTTTTTGCCGGAGGTTACCATAATTGTACCTCCGTGTTTTTCGATAATTTCTCTCGATAGAAAAAGTCCGATTCCTGTACCACTCTTTTCCATGACCTCCCGGGAACTTCCTCTGTAAAATCGTTGAAAAATTTTGTGATACTCATTCTGCGGAATACCAATTCCCTGATCCTCAATTTCCATTCTTACAAGATCGTTTCTTTTTTGTAACCGGATAAATATTTTTGAACCATCCGGGCTGTACTTGATCGCATTATCCAGAACGTTGATAAAAGCTTCACCAAGCCACCTTTTATCCTGCATAATCGTGCATGTTTCCATCTCTTTTTCATATTCAAAAACAAATTCAATTTCTTTCTCATCCGCTTTGGGATAAATACGGTTCACAGCAGATATGACAGTATCCATAAGCGGAAGTTTTTTCTTATTAATCTGAATCAATCCGGTTTCCATCTTGGATATTTCAAGAAGCGATTGCAATAATGTCTCCAGTCCATCCAGAGCACTCCGACAACGGATACGAAACTCCTCCTGTTCTGTGGCACTTAAGTCATTCTGCATCAGCACACTAAAACATGTATCCAAAGCTGCAACCGGTGTCTTTAACTGATGAGAGATATCAGAAACCATTTCTTTCGTGCTCTCTTTTTCTGCCCGTGCTTCTTCCTTTAGCAACTGAATATGATGTCCGATTGCTTCAAGCTGATCATTCAATTTTTCCAGTTCTGCATGATTTTCCGTTTTCAGTAAATCATCAAATTTATTTTCACGGAATCTGATCAGAATTTCTTCCAACTGGTCTAATATTTTCTGATGACACGCATCTTCTGTCTTCTTCCAATAAAATAAAATAATCAAAAGAAGCACGCATATCACAGTGCTTACAGCACCGGTCACCATAACCTGATGCCGGAATTGCGAATAAAATGCATTCCCTTTATTCCCCCAGTATCCATATTGCTCCAATAATCGCCTTCCCTGTTCGTTGGTTTCAATATCCTTATCCTTAAGCAATTCCGAAACAGCATCCAGCCCGGAAAATTCTTCCTTTGCAACAATGTCTGTCATAAGATTCATTTTATATTTATAATCTTCATAAAACACATACGTGGTAAAGCCATTTAATATTGCAAACAATACTATGACAGGTAATACCAAGGAGAGCACTACTGTAATCTTCTTGCGATATCTCTTTGTCACTGCCTTACCTCCTGATTCCATATATACCCAAGACCTCTGATATTCTTTATATAGACCGGTGCAGCCGGATTGTCTTCGATTTTCTCACGGAGTCTTCTGATATTGACAGCGATTGTATTTTCATCCACAAAATCCCCTTCCAGATCAAACACATTTTCCAATATTTGTGTTTTTGAAAGAATCTGTTTCGGATTCTGAAGAAAAAAAGTCAGCATTTTCAACTCCGTTTTTGTCAGACTGATTTCACGACTCTTTATCAGGACTTTCATTTCTCCTGCGATAAATACGATATCTCCCGAAATCATCTTTCCGGCTTCCGTTTTCTCCTGTCTGCGGCGGAAATGTGCTTCTATTTTCAAAAGAAGTACCGAAAGACTAAACGGCTTTGTAATATAATCATCTGCCCCTGCTTCATATCCCATGACCTGATCCATCTCCTGATCTAGTGCTGTAAGACAAATAATGTATGTATTATAATTGCATCTCATCCACCTTACAAATTCCAGTCCATTCCCATCCGGAAGATTCACATCACAAATGGTAACATCCACATTATTATCACTTGCAATTCTTTTCGCTTTTTTCACTGATTCTGCTGAAAAAACATCATATCCGGATTTTTTCAGTGAAAATGTAATTCCACGATTTAAATTTTCATCATCTTCAACCACGAGTATACCTGGCATAGCATATGCACCTCTCTTTATTAACTATTCATCTTAAAATGCTTCAATGCCTCCACAATTGCACTCTCTTTATCTTCTGGACACTGTGGCTGCCTACTATCTTCATTTTTAGATAAATTATAATTCTTTCCAACCTCAATTCCGCATTTTCTCTTTACCTGTGAAATATACAGATGCTCTGTCTTTTTATTCCTACAAATCTTCGTGCAGTTTTACATCGCTATTATCTGCCATGCATTGTTTTAAGGCAACAATCATTTTTTCCGCATCCAGCGGCTTTGCAAGATGAACATTCATTCCAGCCAGCCGGCTGTTGATAATGTCTTCTGCAAAGGCATTTGCAGACATTGCAATGATCGGAACCCTCCTGACATCCCTTCTTTTCATTTCCCTGATTGTCCTTGCCGCATCCAGACCATTCATCCTCGGCATCATAACATCCATATAAATTACCCCAAAATAATCCGGTACAGATTTCTCGAAGATTTCAACTGCTTCCTGCCCGTCTACTGCACATGTAACTTCCATACCGCTGTCTTCCAGTATACATCTGGAAATTTCCATGTTCAACTCATTGTCTTCCACAACCAATGCCCGCATGCCTTCTACCGAATAATCATCAAGGCTTACTGGCTTATCTGATAAATTACTGTTTTTATCCTGTGTGCCAATTTTGAACGGAATTTTTACAATAACTGTTGTCCCGACATCTGCTTTGCTCTTCAGTTCAATACTTCCATCCATTCTGTCCACGAGCTGCTTCGTAATTGCAAGCCCCAGTCCGGTGCCTTCATACCTGGATCTGCTTGTCTTGCTTTCCTGAGAGAACATATCAAAAACATGTGCAATAAAATCTTCACTCATACCCACACCCTGGTCTTTACAGTAGAAAGTGAAAATTGCTCTGCCATCATCCAGAGTTTCTTCCTCAACCCAGACCGTAATCACACTACCCGCCTGACTGAATTTTATGGCATTGTCCATAATATTCGACAGAATTCTTCCAAGATATACCGGGTTTCCAACCAGAGCGCTGTGACTGTATGTACCATTTTTCCAGTCAATCTCATACCGGATGCCTTTCTTGGCAGCCCGCTCATCATAAATCTGGTTCAATTCCCGTAGTACCATTGTCAGATCAAACAAAAGCTGCTGATCCTTCAAATCTCCGCTCTGTAGTTTATTCATATCCAGCACATCATTTACCAGAGACACCAGATATTTCAGGGATTCCATTACCTTTTCTCTGATCTTCTGCTGTATCTGTGAATCATCTGCGTACTGATTTTCCATATTTACCATACCGATAATACCGTTCAGTGGTGTACGTATATCATGACTCATAGTTGCCAGAAACCTTGTTTTCATTTCGGCTTCCCGCTTTGCTGCTTCTGCAGCACGGTTATAAAAACCAAAACTGCCATGGACTGCGGTTGCTTCGAAAATATATATTTAGTTTCTGTCATAACAAAACCCTCTCTATGTTTCCTAGCTGCTTTTCCCATACATCCAGGAAGACAATTACAGCCAGTTTTCCAGAACATCATTCAGCTTATTCATATCCAGCGGTTTCGCGATATGCCCATTCATGCCTGTATTTTTGGCCAGCTGTACATCTTCTGCAAAAGCATTGGCAGTCATGGCAACAATAGGCAGTTTTCCCTTTTCACCCGGAAGACTCCTGATTGCTGCAGTTGCCTCATAACCATTCATGACAGGCATTTGGATATCCATAAAAACAAGATCATACAATCCTTCCGGAGAAGCTTCCACTTTTTCAACTGCGATTTTCCCATTTTCTGCTATTTCCACTTCTGCCCCTGTCATCTGCAAAATTTCAACACCAATTTCTCTGTTCAACTCATTATCCTCAACCAGCAGAATCCTTTTTCCTGTATAATCTGCTTCGGACAGTTTCTCCAGATAATTTCTCGCTGTATTTTCTTTTCTGCCTGAAGTAAACTGCCGCAGTGTAGCCGTCAGTCGGGAACGGAACAGCGGTTTTGCAATAAAAGCATCTACACCTACAGCCTTTGCTTTTTCTTCAATTTCGCTGAATTCATAGGATGTCAATACAATGATGGTGATCTCTTTTCCTATCCGTTTCCGGATCTGTCTGGCAGTTTCTATACCATCCATCTCCGGCATCTTCCAGTCCAGGATAACAGCAAAATAATCATTTTTTAGCTCATGACGTGCATAACAACGTTCAACAGCTTCCTTGCCAGAAAGAACCCATTCACCTGTAATACCGATTTCTTTCAGTGTGGCAACTGTACTTTCACAGCATGTCTTATCATCATCCACTACCAGAACCGGCAGATTCATCAGATTTTTGTCCTGTTCTTTTTCTTTTTCCTGAAGCTCCAGATAAATTGTTACTGTGATTTTAGTTCCCTTGTGCAAGGTACTGTCCACTTTAATAGTGCCATTCATCAGGTTCACAATAGTTCTGCTGATTGCCATTCCAAGACCGGTTCCCTGAACTCTGGTTGTCCGGTGGTCATCTGCA
Organism: Clostridium fessum; assembly: GCF_027698965.1. Lineage (NCBI taxonomy): Bacteria > Bacillati > Bacillota > Clostridia > Eubacteriales > Clostridiaceae > Clostridium > Clostridium fessum. Next base: position 11,864 of record NZ_JAQEQF010000004.1, on the reverse strand, counting down.
CGGCTGAACGGATCAAACATGATTTTCTGGAATTCCGGTGACATACCGATTCCATTATCCTCAATCGTAAATTCATAGCATCCAAGTTCTGAAAATCCATTGGGTTTTTCCTCTATCGAAAAAGTAATATTTCCACCATCCGGTGTATACTTGATCGCATTACTCATCAGATTCACAAATACCTGCTGAATCCTCAAGCTGTCACCACAGACAGCCTCATGTTCAATATGATTGATGTGTATATCAAAATTATGTTTATGTTCATCAAGCACCGGTTTCGTAAGTGTAATAAGATTATCTACCAGCTCTGACAGATTGAAATCTTCCTGTGCTAGTGTCATTTTTCCACTTTCAATACGTGCCATATCCAATACTTCATTGATCAGCCCCAGCAGATGGCGGCTTGATTCTGTGATCTTGCCGAGGCATTCAATGACTCTGTCCTTGCTCTCAACATTTGCTCCTGCGATTGCCGTCAGACCCACAATCGCATTCATTGGTGTCCGGATATCATGGGACATATTGGAAAGGAATTCTGTTTTCGCACGATTTGCATTTTCTGCGGACCGGTAAGCCTCTTTCAGTGCCTGACGGGATTCAATCTCTGCTTTCTTCTCCTGTGTCACATCCATGGATGTCAGCAATACTTTTTCCAGCTTTCCATTCTTCCATTCCAAGGGAATATAAGAAGCGATTTTATAAGTCTTTTCATCCAGGCTGCAATACTCAAACTTATAAATATCATTTTCACTTTTCAGTTTCTTCCGAATATTATCCGGGGCTATCAGGATATCTATAGCTTCTAATGATTCCAGTGTCTTATATTTTTCAAGAACCTGCATCTGAAAATCATGATAAAATCCCAGAGGTTTATATATCATCTGTCCATTCAGATTGTAGAATTCATATCTGTCATTTTCCAGATCACAGACAACAAAGCGGTCAACCAGACGCACAATACTCTGAATCAACTGCTCCATGGAAGCATTATCCGTTGCCATCTGCAGATGCCGTGCGCTCTCTACCTTTGCCTCTGTGATATCACGCAGAAAAATCATGGCATATTCTGAATCCTCTATTTCGCCACGTATGACCACATTGCGGACCCATCGTTCTTCTCCATTCAGATTGATACGGCACTCTAAAGCCAATTCGGTTTCCAGACCCTTCAGCCTTTCTGCAATATAACCACGGTCGTAAAAAGAGGATACCGCCTTCTTATCTGTCTCCACAACATAGGAATCAACAAAATGCCGAATCAATTCATCCCACGTATAACTCTGTTCAAAGACGGTCATCAGAGACGGTTCAACCTTAAAGGTATCAAAAGTATTCGCTTCCAGATTCACATAATACTCGCACAGATCTGCTTTCGTAAAAGCCCGGTGGAAAGCAGCAGATTTTTGTGCCTGCATGATTTCTTTTTTCTCCCCATCAATGTTAATAAAAATCCCGGCAATCCTGCTGGCAGAACCATCCAGACGGCGTATTACTTCTGCCGATGTCCGAAACCACTGGTATTGATTATCCTTCATTCTCATACGATACTCTACCTGGTATTTTATCTGGTTCGTCTTATCCTTAATTGCCGCCTGAAGCTGCACCATTACTCTTTCTTTATCCTGTGGATGCAGAAGATCTGACCAGGATTCCAGTTTATTCGGAAAGTCCAGAGTGTCATGATAGCCGAGTATTTTTCGGAATTCATGACTCCAGTTTGCATTCACAATCTCACTGTTTTCATCACAGTCAAAATACCAGAAGCCGGAATAGATAGCTTCATTGAGCAGTGCCAAATTTACATGATCCCAGTTGACCTGTACGGACATTACCCAGATCTGTCTGCCCGCCTCATCTATCGCGTCCTCTTTACAAAGCCGTACATTATTCACTGTACCGTTTGCTGCAAGGATTTGTGCTTCCCCTGTTCCGTGAAGCTGCAAAAAACGGTCTCGCTCCAGTATATCTTCCGCGTCATAAAAGAAGTTTCTCAATGAACCTTTTGTCTGTTCCATGAAAGTATCGAATGTATATCCTGTACTATGCAACAGCAGATTATCCACAGACAAAATAGACAGGTTTTGGTCATAAGATCCTGTCATTATACCTACCCCGCCATTATTTTCCAGTGTTTTCTGTACGGCCTGTGACATGGCCTGTGTCTGCCCCGTTACAGTCTCACCTAAGGAATATATTTTGTCTTCATAATTTTTCATTTTATAAAAGTCCTCTCTCCGTCTTATGCCTTCTTCATCCTGCTTTTATCTGTATACAGAAAACCTGTCCCTGCTAGTTTTGTTACCCATTTTTGCATACAAAAAGGACACTTGCCAAGATCTGCCAGTGTCCCTACTATATTTTTTTTAAATCACACATCTATATAGTATAAAAGGTATCGGAATCTCTTCTGTTCAAACATCTTTTCCATATATTATGATGATATGGAAACAGTGACAACCGGCTGACATGGTCAAGCTTTCTGACTTTAGTCCCTTCTGGCTTTGCGACCCTGCCTTTCAATAGGTTTGCCTTTAAAATAATCTCTTTCTTCAAAAAAACATACCACGCGGTTTTCCGCACGTCAATAATTTTTTTTTGAAAAATCTACACATATTTTACTTCTGTTTTTGAACTTCTCTTTATAAAAAATCTAAATCGATGAATCCTAAAAACCTAACATTTTTTTCATATGAAACTCATTCATCATTTATAGTGCTATTCTCTCCATTAACTAAACATAACCTATTGTTCGATAATAAATTTTAGATCCAAAAAGAGGCTTCACACCACGAACCAACTCGCAATGAAAAGCCTCATCACTCACCCATTATATTCTTGTCACAAAATCCAGCGAGCTCCACCTATTCCGCTCTTTCTCATATGCTTTCAGCAGCCCCCTCTTTGATGCTCCAACACCATCAGCCTCAGCAACAATAGTAAAACAGCCAGCACCCGTATATTTTCCAGTCTTCTCCTGATCCGTTCCCAGCTTCTTCCGGCTTCTTATGTTCCTTTGTTGATGATATGATAAATCATTACTGTTTCCCTCTGTCCCTGTCTCCACAGTCTGGCATTGCACTGCATATACAGTTCCAAAGACTGTTCTTGTTCTGTGCGATCATCTTCTGAAGTCCTTTCAGTTTCTGCCGTAATGACGGACGCTGTTGCTTTTTCTCATTAACTTTTACAAATTCCTTGAACGCCTGTGCAATCACATCGGCATCCCTGCCCTTGAAAAATACAAGATACTTGGGTTGTTTCGTGGTCTTATCCCTCTTTACTGCGAAATCGACATTGTATTTCCTTGCGACACGCTCAAAGGATTTTATATTGCTATCCGTAACCTCAATGGACTTTGCACCCTCTCCCTGACCGACCAGCTTCTTTACCGGGATTTTCCCATGGGAAGGCTCCTTATGCTTCTGATGCTCCAGATACATCTTCATTGCTTTCTGTAAAACACTTGCGGTCTATAACTGCCCTTACGCTGTTATGTCTATGTTCTATTTCAAATTTACAAACAGAAATTAATCAAATTCTTAGACTTCTTGAAGTTCAAATTCTGAACTTCTGTGGATTGATCAGTGATCCCTCTCTTTCTTTTTGTACCTGTCTGTGATAAAATCAATCCTGTAGAAATCGAAAAAAGGTCATAAAAATTTAGCAATTACAGGCATTGATTTTTTGCTGTAAATTGCATATAATAAAAACACAGATAGAAATATCTGTGTAGCGGTTAGAGCGTCCAGTTAAAATGCTCGTTTAAAAGCGGTTAGATTGTCCAATTAAAACAATCGGTTAACAGCAGTGGGTGGAGTAATCCACCCACTTTTTTACTTTTCAGGAGGCTTTATGGATTGGTACGTTGTCGATAAAAAATACATCAATTACCTGACACAGTTTGATTCCCGTGTCGGATATGTGGAATATGGGGAACGTTTGAAACTCCATGTGGGAATTCTTCTTACTATCGGAGATTTCCACTACTATGTCCCTATTTCCTCTGCAAAACCAAAACATCAGAAGATGTCCAACAGTCTGGATTTCCATAAACTCCAGGATGAATCCACCGGATATCTTTATGCGGTATTAAATATCAATAATATGATTCCGGTTCCTGATAACTGTCTTACACAGTTAAAATATAATCAGGTAGAAAGCTTCCGTTCTTTCAGTAACGAAAAAGAAAAAACAGACTATGTCTACCTTCTCCAGAAAGAAAAAGCTTTAATCGACAATGTTCAGGACACTCTGCAAAATAAAGCCATGAAATTATATCAGAAATGCATTGCCAAGCCCGATTCTTCCCTTGCTGCAAGATGCTGTGACTTCAAAATGTTGGAAGAAAAATGCAGTTCTTATTCCGATACATAAACTCTTCATCATTTCTCGGTGGAAACACAAGTACAAATGCCGTGATATCTGATGTACTTGAAAGGTCTAAACCGCCATAGCAGGTTCTTCCGATAAGTTCCTCCTCATTTACGAGAAATGCACACGCATCCCATTTATCCATCTGCATCCAACGTGTGGACTGTTTTACCCATTGGTTTAATCGAAGCTGCCGGAAGATATTCTCTTCTGCAACATTTTCCCTTGCACTGATATAGGCATTTCGAACCTTTTCAATATCGATAGTTTCTCCAAGGAAAGGATTGGCTTTATACCATGTAGCTTCGCTCGTCCAATCATCCTCATCGGATACACCATAAATCACGGGATAGAATCTATCTCAAGCAGCATTAGCTGAACAAATAGGTTGTGATGAGCGTACAATACTAAATATTGAAAACGACCGTGGTAATCCCAAGTTCGAAGTATTGTGCCAGATCATCGCTTATTTACACATTCCTGCAGACCATATTTTTCACCCTGACACTGCTACGGACGGGTTGAAAAAACAAAAACTGTTATTGATGCTACAGGAATGTGATGAGCAAGAGGCAGCCGAGATTCTTCCAGCAATTGAATACCTCTTAGCACTTATACATAAAAGAGGTAATTCAAACGAGTAAAGGAACCAGCTAATCCGTTGTGATTCTGGTTCTTTTCTTTTTGTAGCCATCTCTAAATCTTACTCTTGTAATGTTTCAATTATTACAAGAGTAAGATTTCAAGTCAATCTGTTTTTTCTGAAATTGACAACCACATAAATAGCGTCTATAATATATTTATTACATCCGTAAGATTTAAGGAGGGATTTGAAATGAGCGATTTACCACAGATTTCTGAAGCTGAATTTGAAGTTATGAAAATCGTATGGAAACATGCGCCGATCAGTACAAATGAAATAACAGATAAATTATTACAGACCACAAGCTGGAGTCCGAAAACGATACAGACTTTAATCAAACGCCTTGTGACCAAAGGCGCTCTGACTTATGAAAAACAGAGCCGAGTGTTTGTTTACACCCCAGTCGTGAAGGAAAGCGAATACATCGGCCAGGAAAGCAATTCTTTTCTGGAACGATACTATGACGGAGATATCACTGCCATGCTATCTGCCTATATAGAAAATGACAGACTGTCTGAAACAGAAATAGATACCCTCCGCTCCCTTCTTTCAAAGAGGTCAAAAAAAGGAGGCAATTAACGTGGCTGATTTTATGATACGCTTTTTAATATGCAATGTATTTATCAGCGGTATCATCGGAATTCTTTTGATAGCCAAGCGGATATTCAAAGACAACCTTTCCAGCCGTATGCAGTATAATCTGTGGTTCCTGCTTCTTGGGTTGCTGACAGTTCCCTTTATACCGTTCCGTCTCATCGGATTTCCACAAATCTTCTCGTGGCTTGGTAACTTAAGAAGCTCTCCTGCTTCTGGTACCGCAACCGCTATAGGAGAAGCTGTGGGAATTAATCCAGCAGGAAATACAGACTGGATGAATGACTTCGCACTTTCTGTAAATAGCGAGATACCATCCATTTCCGGATACATATTGTTAGGGATATGGATTGTAGGCATTTTTGCAATGATTATATTGGTAATCAAATCCTCTCTCCGTTTACGCAATTTGGAGAAATCTGCACTTCCCCTTCAGAACAAGGAAGTCCGCAGACTGTATCATCACTGCTTAGAAGAGATAGGGATTCACAGAGATATTCCTGTCTACAGTACCGCATTTTTGAAATCCCCGATTATTGTTGGACTTTTGAAACCGTGTATTTATCTTCCGATTCATCTGATCTCTGATTATAACGAATCCGATATGCGGTATATGCTGTTACATGAACTGCAGCATTACAAGCACCATGATGCTATTGCCGGTTATCTGATGAACCTTGCTGGAGTGGTATATTGGTTCAATCCTCTTGTTTGGTACGCTCTGAAAGAAATGCGTAATGACAGAGAGGTTGCCTGTGACACCTCTGTTTTAAAGATGCTTGAAGAGGATGCTTACGAAGATTATGGCAATACATTGATTAACTTTGCAGAGAAGGTTTCACTTACTCCTTTTCCGTTTGCTGCCAGCCTTGGTGGAAACATGGAGCAGATGAAGCGGAGAATTATCAATATCGCATCTTATGAGAAGCCAACATTTATGAAGAGAATAAAAGGTACAACTGCATTCATGTTGACTGCTGTCCTTCTACTTGGATTCGCACCTTTTATTTCTACATACGCAGCAGATGGAAGCTACTACCAATGGGATTCCTCTTCTGAGAATGTTACCTATGTAGACCTCTCCACATACTTCGGAGAATACAAAGGTAGCTTTGTTTTATATGATTTAGAAAATGATGCATGGAGCATACACGACATGGAGCATGCCACCTTACGAGTTGCTCCAAACTCCACCTACAAGATATATGATGCCCTGTTCGGATTGGAAGAAGAGATCATTACACCGGAAAATTCGTTCATTGCATGGAATGGCGAAACCTATCCATTTGAAGCATGGAATGCGGATCAGACTTTACAGTCTGCAATGAATTCCTCCGTGAATTGGTATTTTGAATCTGTGGACGAACAGCTTGGAACCGCTGACATTTCCAACTATATTGAGGAAATTGGGTATGGAAACGAAAATATAAGTGGTGATTTCTCCACTTATTGGATGGAATCTTCCTTGAAGATTTCCCCAATAGAGCAGGTCGAACTTCTAACCAGGTTGCAGAATAACAGCCTTGGCTTCGCCCCTGAAAATATCAATGCAGTAAAAGATGCCATCTGCCTTTCCTCTTCCGATGCCGGAACATTCTACGGAAAGACCGGAACCGGACGTGTGGATGGCCAAGATGTGAACGGATGGTTTATCGGCTATATCGAAACTGTAGATAATACATACTTTTTCGCTACCAACATTGGTGCAGACAGCGATGCTACCGGAGGCAACGCAACTGAAATAACCATGTCTATCTTGTCCGACATGAATATCTGGAAATAAAGAATCGGGTAAAGGTCAATCTCTGACTTTTACCCGATTTTTCTTAATTCGCTATCTGAACAAGCCCTTTGTATTCCCATGTCGCTCCATAATCAGTTGACTGAAATACAATCCCATCTTTCTCCGCTGCATCTGTGGTAACCGTTATCGTCAATGTGTCGTCCTCTTTTTCAGGCATATTCAGGTAATCAAAATCCTCCACCGTAAATCCGCAATCGATAGCGATTTGTGGTAATTCTGAAACAAGATCCATTGGAAGTTTCATTTCTTCAAAGGTCCTTCCGCCATCGCGAGTGACATATAAGCGGGAATAGGACTGGGATGCGCCTGTAATTCCTGCAACCCCAAAGTTCTCATCATAAAATATTAAACCTTCTGCAACTCCCAATTGTCCACTGAACGGATCATCATTTATGCATTCCCAAGTAGAACCACCATCCATTGTCTTTTCCATTACATAAAATCTGCTTCCGGCAGCTGCATCCGTTATCACCAAACGCCATCCATTATTTTCATCTAAAAAGAAATACATAGTTCCATCACTTTGATCCACAGTCCAACTTTCTGTATCTTTAGCATCCTCCACCTGCTGCATCGTATTCTCCTGCTTCAATTCTTGTTGACTGACGTACTCAGGCTCCATAATATATCGAACAGGTGTGACACTATTTAAATCAGGAATATGCAAAGATACCTCAAACCCAACGATTTCTCCACCGCTTCTAAGCTGAGTAAAATTGCCGGTTCCTGTTTCAGTTCCATCACCATCTGCATCTCCCGAAATATATTGTAAGCCTTCCTCTGAACTAAAAGATCTTCGCCCCATATAGAGTATTTCATAAATCTGCTGCTCTTCAAATGTTTCAGCCCACGCCTCTACCTGACTCGTCCAGTCTGAATTGTTCAAAATTTCAATCATTGGAGACAAACGCATATCGTCACTATATTCTCCATTCACATTACCATCTATCCAAACAGTCATATCATTACTGCTGTCTGCGTCATAATCAATAAGATACGTTTTTTTCTCTCCAGCCTCATTTTTTCCATATATGAATGCATAAATCCTTTGAATCGTTCCGTTTTCATCAAATGACACCTGATATTTATTTGCAATATAGAGTTCTTCCGGCAGTTGCAATGCTTCATCCAAATCCATCAGAATCCCTTCTACACCATCCTCAAAAAGATTATTATGCTCCAGTTCTACTTCTTTTTTACGCATCCACTCATCAAGTTTCCAAGACAGTGCCCCGTGATACGGAACTGCAGAATAAACGATACGTCCACCAAAGAATAAAGTTGCTGCTATAAGGAGTATCATTTCCGTATAGAAAAGTTTCTTATTTCCATTATCTCCTGAATTAACTTCTTGATTATGCCTTTTCGAAATCAGCCAGAGAACCACTGTGCCAACCAATCCTATTATACCTAACGCCAACATCGGTATATGCCTTCTCAAGCCACCATATTGACATAGATGCCAGAATTGATACAACATAAATATATATAGTATTAAACTTACTTTTCCCGTGATTTTATAAATATATTTCATGTAAGTCTCCTTTCTTCATATCTGTAAAAATACCATAAAACACCAGTATTATCAAATCATTCTTTAATACGGTATTGGTAATCTGGTATATGCATAATTCCGTCATTTAGGATTTCATTCCCCAAATACTGAAAACTGCCATCCTCTGCAAACCTTACCGTAAGTTCATGGGTTATGACTGCATCATCGCAAATGACCATGTCACAAACCGCCTCAACTGTTAATGTGACTGTTCCATCTTGATTTTCTTTGATGTCGACAACCTCCGGCAGAGAAGTTCCAAAGAAGGTAGGCGCATAATTGAAGCACCCAAGTCTCGCCCAAAGATAGGTCTGGTTCTCCTCATCAAATACTGCGTACTCTCGTATCTGCTCCGCTGTTATGGGAAGATACTCCATAATCAGACTTTCGAACTCTTCTTTAGGAATGCCATTTGGATAATCTTCAGAATTGAACTTTTCTCCATATTTCATTCCATACAGATATTCAAACATTCCGTTATAATCCAACTCACTCATATTTTCTACATTCCAGTTGGAACACAAAAGGTTCTGTCCCTGATATCCAAGCCCCCGAACACAACGTTCAGACATTTCACACTGTTCCTCTGTCATAGGTTTTATTCTGATCAGGCAGCTTCCATCCATAATTTCACTAACCTCTGGCGGCTCTGGCACACACAGCTCATAGCAGAACCATCCTTTTTCCGTGTATTTCCATTCTTTGAGTCTCGTATAAGAAATGTACGAAATTCCCGGCTTGTTGTCAGCATTCCAGATTCCTCTTGTACTCACAACATACATATCCGTTCCATCAAAAATGAATTTCATTCTGCCCAGTCCACCATCATTGTGGATTTCATAAATCACCACAGAGCCTCTTTTCCCTTCCATACATTCTTTCAGAAAACTGTCAACACTTTCATAATTCTCCATGTTAGAATACGTTACCATCGTAGCAATTGGATATCCTGCGTCCTTTACCTTCTTCTGAATTTCAAGAACCGTTTGATCATCCAAAACAACATTAGATGCTATCCCTTTATCTGCTGTTTCATAAATGTCAAGATAAAGTTCCATCAGCTTTTTACAGTCAGTCTCAGCTTCTTCCCTTTCCTGTTCATCTATCGGAAGATCGTAGCCCTTTTCCCATTGTACTGCAGCCTCTTCCTCAGTATTTTTTGTTTCCTCCGTGGAAGATACTTCTTCCGTATCTTCCACAAGAGATTCTCCCGCAACACTATCTTCTTTTCCACAGGCACACACGAAACCCCCAATCAGAAATACCATGATCAGTAGAATGCTCTTTTTCCTTAATACCATAAAATCATCCTTTCGTTCTTGCTATTGGCGGCAGTTCCAATTCAATTTGTTCTATAGAATTGGAAAGATACCTGAAAGTTCCGTCTTCAAATGGCTGGACCACAACCGTATTCCGAAAAGCGAGATCAGAATTATAATCCGGCCATACTCCATCCACGATAAGTGTAATCGTTCCATCCGCATTTTTTGTATAGTCAACTACTTCTCCAAAAGGTGGGTATGGGCTGGCATAAATCATCTCATATTCATAGCAGTTACTCCCTTCATCATACCCACAATACTCTCTTAACTGTTCTATCGATACTGGAAAATAGGTGGTCATTATCCTTTCATATTCCTCTGCCGGAATCTTCCAATCCTCAGTTTTCAGATTTTCACCCGTGGAAATTCGGTAAATATCTTCATACATGCAAGGCATCAAAATATCCTTTACATTGCTACTGTTCCAGTTTGTGACAAGCACATTGTAATTCACATAACTTAGTCCTGATATGTATTTCTCCGTCAGTTCCTGGCAGTCTTCCGGAAGCGGTTCTATTCTCCAATACTGTCTCAAACTTGCATGTGCAATCACATATTCATATGCGTAGATAAAATACCCTTTTTCCGTAAGTTTGATTTCAGCCACATTACTTACCGAAGTTCCCTGTATTTCAGGCACTCCACCTTCCTTCCAACGAACACCTATATAATAAGTCTGCAACTCACCTTTCCGGTAAATAAAAGTAACTGCTCCAATCAGTCCATCTCTATGTACTTCGAATACCGTAACCATTGAGTCCCGTCCATCCAAGTAATCTGCATAAAATGTTTCGACTGCTTCATGGTTTTGCATGGCAGTATCTTCTTCAACACTTACCAGACCGCTTCTGCCCAATTGCTCCACCACAGTTTTCCTCTGCTCGTTGGTAAATTCGCTAATGCCGGAAGAATAACTTGGTGTATCTGCAATTACAATATCCTTATAGATTTCTGCTACCGAATCTGCCGCTGACAAAACCATACTCTGCAATTGTTCCTTTTCCTCATCTGAGATAAGACAATCACTGGCTTGCGGAATAAACCAATATGCTGACTCTGTGGAAGTTTCCGCATTCTCGGCTTCTTCTGTTTCTGCTTCGCTATTTTCGATTTCTACAGGTGGCTCCCATACTTCTTCTGCCACCTTTTGTTCTTCTTCATGCATTTTCCCCCAACAGATTACCCCAACTATCACGAAAATCAACAGCAGTAAAATTAGAAGTCCACATTTTCTAAGCAGCCATTTCACATCCTCCATTATTCTCCTCTGTACAATTCTTCCCATTCTTCTAACGTCAACCGTGGCGTATGCCAAGTTTCTCTGTAGTTGTCTTCGGATGGTATAATTCGATTAGATACATATTGTACCCGTCCATTCTCTAAAGGGCGAACCACAACCTCGTGAGCATATACCTTGGAATCACCCGCATAAGGGAATACTACATTGGCTGTAAGTGTAATTGTCCCATCATTGTTTTCTGTAAAACCTACTACCTCTGAATATGGATATTCGGGGTACTCTACTTCTTCAAAGGTAAACGCTCCATAGCAAGTACCTGTTCCTCCACTCCTTTT